>JAJFTY010000237.1 GCA_021372695.1 Deltaproteobacteria bacterium | reverse complement strand
AGAAATGGCCAGTTTGTGATTGGCCGTGATGCAGTCGTAACTCGCCACCCCCGGCATGAAGCACTTGCGGCCCCCGGTGTACCCGGCGAAGTAGTGCGGCTCGATGCTCCCGATGGGGATGATGGCATCCGCCTCCCGGACGAGGGTGTTCAGCATCAGATCGTTGCCGTGCCTCGTTTTGCCCAGGGAATAGCAGGGGCTCTTTTTGGCATCGTGGACGTGGACGCGATCCTTCAGCTCCGCGTAGAGCTTCCCGAAGATGAAGTCGTACTCCTCCTCCGTCGGCGCCCTGTGGCTTCCCGTGGCGATGAGGATCTTGAAGCCCTTGCCCCGGAGCAGCGGGAACAGGATCTTCATGATGGCGCCCGTCGGCGTGGGGCGCGTCGCGTCGTTGACGAGAAGAAGGATGTTCTCGCGGCCCTTCAGGAAATCCTCGATCCCGGGAGATCTGAGGGGGTTGAAGATAGCGGCCTTGAGCGCTGCCGTCTCGTCCGCGGTCTCAACGATATTGGGGATAATGACCTGCTCGACGTTGCCGTCCGCCAGTTCGATCGTCTCGGTCGTGTCCCCGTACGGAATCTCCAGCTTCATGTCCCCCTCCGGCTTTTTGTTCCTCGACCGCTCGCAGGGGTCCCTTCCCTGCGAGCGGCCCCAGGTGGTCAATTAATGGCACTTCCAGGAAAAGATCAAGCAAATAATGCAAAAGGAATTTTTCTTGCAATACAATCGTGTTACAGTGCATGCGGCCGTTGCAAAGAGGCACTTCAGGAAAGCGGAGGCCACTCATGAGCATAGAAACCGTGGACATTTTCATCCATCTCGTTGTGGCCATGGTGGCAGGCGGGCTGATCGGGCTGGAACGGAGCTACTATGGGCGGCCGGCGGGATTTCGAACCCATACGCTGGTCTGCATGGCCTCGAGCCTCCTGATGCTCGTTACCATCTATCAACGCGACTGGTTCACCGGGGCGATGATCGAAACGGTCCGCGTGGACCCGACCCGTATGGCCCAGGGCATCATGACGGGGATCGGGTTCCTGGGTGCCGGGGTGATCATGAAGGAGGGGGCCTCCATCCGCGGGCTGACCACGGCGGCATCCATCTGGATCACGGCAGCGATTGGTATCCTGGCGGGCGTGGGATTCTACAGCGCCCTGACGGTCGTGACGGTCTTGACCCTGAGCACGCTGACCCTGTACCGGCTCGTGGAGAGGCAGCTCCCTACGCTCATCTACGTTCACAACTTCATCCGTTTTCATCGCGACCGGGCGATGACGGAGGAGCAGATTCGGACCGTCATGAATGAAAACGGGTTCGACATATCGAACATGTGTTACGCCGTCACCAGCGACAGGCAATTCTTCGAATACGACCTTGTCATCAAGACGCGCAAGGAAGAAAATCTGAAACACCTTGCCCGGTGTCTCGAGACCAATGAGGATATCATCGAATTCAAGCTCTGCCCTTCAAGCGATTGAGGATTTCCGGCCGCAAGATCGTGCCCGAATGAAAAAGGGCTTCCCGCGGGAAGCCCTTTTTTTTCCACTCTTTTTCGTCCGGACGGGAGCCGGACGCCCCCTGTCTCTCCGTCAGGTGAGGATTCCCGTCTTCGGAACCCGCCGTCAGACCCGAACCGGATTTACGATCTGCCCTAAAGAAGCATCGACGGCCTACATGTAGTAGTCGTCGATATCTGCCACATACCTGATTTCGTACGTGCTTTTTCCCTTTTCCGTTGCCAGGATCCGCTCCAGGGCCGCCGTGGCTGTCCGGATGTCCTCAAGATATCTTTTTACCTGCTCTTCCTTACCGAGCAGCCTCGCAATCTCCTGATCGCCCCCGGCGACCTTCGCAGTTTCCGCCTCTTCTGCCTGCTCATGGAATATCGGTTTGCGCATTGGTCTGGCCTTCATGATCGCAACGGTCCTCCCTTCCCGGTCGTTCGGACCTGTCATTACAGCATGGATCATGCCTTTGGTGCGCGAAACATTCAATACCTTAATATTTAAAAGAAATTTGCCGGGATGCCCCTTTTTTTCTCCATTTCAGGAAGCTTTTCATTCCACACCGAACCGTGTGAAACGGGTCCTCGCCCACAAATAACACAAATAATTCCAATGCTTGTCATGAAGAAGCAATTGCTTCCGCCTTTCAGCAAATCCTTCACTGGACCACAATAAATGCAGTCAGCGACAAGGTCGGGGAAAGCTGGCAAAAAATTATTGACACGACGAATCGAACAATGTAATCAATAATCGCTATTGATAAAGAATAATTATTTGAAGATTGAAAAGTATGACATCGCTGAATTCATTCGATCCTCAAAAAAGGGTCGAGCAGATGCTCTTCAAGCTCAAGAGCAGGGATTTTCGAATCACCCCTCAGCGCCTGGCCATTCTCAAGATCCTTGCCGCGAGTGAAGGTCATCCGAGTGTCGATGAGATATACAAGGAAGTACGTGAAGAATTCCCCACCACAAGCCTGGCTACTGTTTACAAAACGATAGGTCTTTTAAAGGAGTTGAACGAGGTCTTGGAACTGGGCTTCCCCGACGGCAGCAACCATTACGACGGAAACAATCCGCTGCCCCACCCCCATGCCATCTGTGTCAAGTGCAAGAGGATCATGGATCCGAAACTTATGAACATCAGCGAGCTCAGCGACGAGATGAGCCGCAAGACGGGCTATAAGATTTTCCACCATAGGCTGGACTTCTTCGGTCTTTGCCCCGGATGTCAGCAGACGAATTGAAGACAGAACTTTTTTTGCCAATTCAGGAAGAACGATTCTTTATAAACACGAATTATCGCATACGGTTGTTTTGGCGTCACGACAAATGAAACGACCTGTCAAAAGGGAAAGAGGGGCAGGCCCCCGGGGATCACCAAAGATGATGGCTCGGGACACAACCGCGGAGGGCATGCAATAGCGGATCGGCTAAACCATTGATACAAAGACAGGAGGAAACCGGATGACTCAAGACAGCAAATGCCCGGTAACGGGAAAAACAAGCAAATCCATTGCCGGCAGAGGCACGTCGAATCGGGACTGGTGGCCGAACCAGTTGAACCTCAAGATTCTTCATCAGCACTCTGACCGGAGCAATCCGATGGGCGCGGCGTTCAACTACGCGGCGGAATTCAAGAAACTCGACTTGGAGGCGCTTAAGAAGGACCTCGCTGCGCTGATGACGGACTCGCAGGACTGGTGGCCGGCCGACTGGGGTCACTACGGGGGGCTCTTCATCCGCATGGCGTGGCACAGCGCCGGCACCTACCGCATGGGCGACGGCCGAGGGGGCGCAGGGTCCGGTTCCCAGCGCCTGGCCCCCCTCAACAGCTGGCCCGATAACGTGAATCTCGACAAGGCCCGCCGGCTGCTCTGGCCGATCAAGCAGAAATATGGGAAGAAAATCTCGTGGGCCGACCTCATGGTTCTTGCGGGCAACGTAGCCCTGGAGTCGATGGGATTCAAGACTTTCGGCTTCGCCGGCGGGCGCGAGGACGTCTGGGAGCCGGAAGAGGACATCTACTGGGGCAGCGAGGACGCCTGGCTTGGCGACAAACGTTACGCCGGTGACCGCGAACTCGAGAACCCGCTCGCCGCCGTGCAGATGGGACTGATCTACGTGAACCCCGAAGGGCCGAACGGCAATCCCGATCCGGTCGCCTCCGGCCGTGACGTCCGCGAGACCTTCGCACGGATGGCGATGAACGACGAAGAGACCGTCGCGCTCGTCGCCGGCGGGCACACCTTCGGCAAGTGTCATGGCGCCGGCCCCGCGTCCCATGTGGGGCGTGAGCCCGAAGGGGCCGGCATCGAGGATCAGGGCCTCGGCTGGAAGAGCAGCTTCGGCAGCGGCAAGGGCGGCGATACGATCAGCAGCGGCCTCGAGGGCGCCTGGAAGCCGAACCCGACCCGATGGGACATGGGCTACCTGAAGGTGCTGTTCAAATACGAGTGGGAGCTGGTCAAGAGCCCGGCCGGCGCAAATCAATGGCTGGCAAAGGATGTGGCCGAAGAGGACATGGTCGTTGACGCGCACGACCCGGAGAAGAAGCGCCGGCCGATGATGACCACGGCGGATTTGTCGCTTCGCTTCGACCCGGTCTACGAACCGATCGCGCGTCGCTACCTGAAGAACCCCAAGGCATTCGCCGAAGCCTTCGCCCGGGCGTGGTTCAAGCTGACGCATCGCGACATGGGCCCGCGCGCACGCTATCTCGGCCCGGAGGTTCCGGCCGAAGAGCTCGTCTGGCAGGACCCCATCCCTGCCGTCAATCACAAACTGATTAATGCGAAGGACATCGCCTCCCT
>JAJFTY010000233.1 GCA_021372695.1 Deltaproteobacteria bacterium | reverse complement strand
GTTCAAATTGCTCAAATTTCTGACCGCCCGGCCGGGCCGGGTTTTCAGCCGGGAACAGCTTCTCGACCGGGTCTGGGGGGACGAGGCCTTCGTGGAGCCCCGGACCGTGGACGTCCACATCAGTCGCCTCCGGGCGGCCATCGAGGCGGACAAGGAAAACCCGCGGTTTATCCTCACCGTGCGCGGCATCGGCTATAAATTCGCGGAGACGAACGCAGGGACCGCCCCCTGAGGGCGGCCGGCGCCCGCCAAAGACCGTTCACCGTTTCTTCACACTGCCTTCATCAAATTGTCACACTGATCTGTTACCCTGCCTCAAAAAAAGAAAAGGAGGAAAACAAGATGCACGGCATTCTGAAAAAACTGGCGGCGGTGTCGCTCGGACTGCTTTTCTGCACCGGGACGGCCCTGGCGGAAAACATCGTCATCAAGGGATCGACGACGGTCCTGCCGATCGCCCAGGTTGCCCTGGAGGCCTACATGAAGGCGCACCCGGGCGTCAACATCTCCCTGTCGGGGGGTGGCTCCGGCGACGGCATCAAGGCCCTGATCGACAAATCGACCCACATCGCGAATTCCTCGCGGGAAATCAAGGCGAGCGAGATCGAGCTCGCCAAATCGAAGGGCGTCGCCCCCACGGAAACCGTGGTGGCGATCGACGCCATCGTCCCCGTCGTCCATCCGAAAAACAGGGTCAGGGATCTTTCCATCGACCAGTTGAGCCAGATCTATCAGGGCAAGATCACCAACTGGAAGGACGTGGGCGGGGAAGACCTCAAGATCGTCGTCATCTCCCGGGACAGCAGCTCCGGCACCTTCGAGGCCTGGGCCGAACTGGTCCTGAAAGGGGCCAAGGTGACGCCGCGGGCGCAGCTTCAGGCCTCCAACGGCGCGATCGTGCAGGCGGTTTCGAAGAACCGGTACGCCCTCGGCTATATCGGCCTCGGGTACCTCGACAAGACGGTGAAGGCTCTGACCGTCAATGGGGTCCCGGCTTCCGACAAGACGGCGCTCTCCAAGGAGTATCCCGTTTCCCGGTTTCTCTACATGTACACGAACGGGGAGCCAAAGGGCGAGGCAGCCAAGTACATCAAGTTCGTCCTGAGCCCGGCCGGCCAGGCGCTGGTGAAGAAGGATGGCTTCGTACCCCTGCCGAAGAAGTAGGGGGGATGTTGGGATCGTGATCCCTCCGCGCGCTTCCGGGATCCGATTCCCGAGATGGGCAAAGGTATGGACAAAAAATCCGGATTGACGACTCCGCAAAAAGCCGAAAATCCAGCCAAACGTCATACCGGCGAAAGCCGGTATCCAGACGTCGTTCCGGGAACGCCGGGAACCAGAGAGACAACGGACCCCGGCGTTCGCCGGGGTGACGACTCATTACAAGCCCGTCAGGATTGAAAGGTCGATATGGAAGCCCAAAAAAATAAGCTGACAAGCCGCGCCAGGGAGGCCATCATCAAGAACCTCTTTGCCTTTCTCGCCTTCATTTCCGTGCTGCTCCTGGGGCTGATCGTGCTCTTCCTCTTCCGGGAAGGGCTCCCCATTTTCAAGCAGATTTCGGTGAGCCAGTTTCTCTTCGGCTCCGAGTGGTACCCCACCTATGACCCTCCGGAGTACGGGATCTGGCCGCTGATTGTCGGATCGGTGATCGTGACGCTCTTCTCCTGTCTGATCGCCGTTCCGTTCGGGCTCCTCTCGGCGATCTACATCTCGGAGATCGCCCCCGCGCGGATCAAGGAGATCCTGAAATCGATCATCGAGCTCCTGGCGGGGCTTCCCTCCGTGGTCCTCGGTTTCTTCGGCATGGTGATCCTCGCGCCCTGGATGCAGGAAACCTTCGATCTGCCGACGGGGCTCAACATCGTCAACGCCTCCCTGATGCTCGCCATCATGGCGATCCCCACGATATCGAGCATCTCGGAAGACGCCCTCTATGCCGTTCCCCGGGAGTACAAGGAGGCTGCCTATGCCTTGGGGGCGACGAAATTCGAGACGATCGTGAGGGTCGCCATGCCGGCGGCCCTCTCCGGGATCTCCACGGCGGTGATCCTGGGCATGTCCCGGGCCATCGGTGAGACCATGGTGGTCCTCATGGTGGCCGGGGGGGCGGCGGCCATCCCGCAGGGAATCTTCGATTCGGTCCGTCCCATGTCGGCGAGCATCGCCGCGGAGATGGGCGAGGCGCCCTTCCAGAGCGGGCACTACCATGCCCTCTTCGCCACGGGGATCGTCCTGTTCGTCATCACGCTCGTCTTCAACCTGATTGCCGATCAGATCTCGAACCGGTTCAAGGAGGAGGGGTCCGGAACGCTGTGACCAGGGAAACCCAGGCATCATTCATGAAATGGCGCTATTTCCGGCAGAGCTGCTTCTTCGGCGTGGTGCGGCTGGCGGCGCTTTCGATCACGCTCGCGCTCCTGGGCATCATCGCCTTTCTCCTGGCCAACGGATTCCGGGCGATCGGCTGGGATTTTCTGACCCTGCCGCCGACCGATTCCATGACCAAAGGCGGCATCATGCCGGCCATCGTCGGGACCTTCTATCTGACCGTGGGCGCGATTGCCGTGGCCCTGCCGCTGGGGGTGGTCTCGGCCGTCTACCTGACGGAATACGCCAGACAAGGGCGTTTCATCCGGATCATCCGGATCGGCGTCAACTGTCTGGCCGGCGTGCCCTCGGTCGTCTTCGGCCTCTTCGGGCTCGGCTTTTTCGTCGTCTACCTGAAGTTCGGTTCGTGCATCCTTTCGGGCAGCCTCACGCTCGGGATCCTGGTCCTGCCCACGATTATCGGCGCCGCGGAAGAGGCCTTGAAGGCGGTCCCCCAGACCTTCCGGGAGGCGTCGCTCGCCCTGGGCGTCTCCAAATGGCGCACGATCTCCCGGATCGTCATCCCGACCGCCCTGCCCGGCATCCTGACCGGGGCGATTCTGGGGGTCGGCCGCGCCGCCGGCGAGACGGCGCCCATCATGTTCACGGCGGCCGCCTTCTTCACGGCGGTGCTGCCGAAATCGATCTTCGACGAGGTGATGGCCCTGCCCTACCACATCTATGTCCTGGCGACGGCGGGAACCCATATCGAAGAGACGCGGCCCCTGCAGTACGGAACGGCGCTCGTCCTGATCGCCCTGGTCCTGGGGATCGATCTGATCGCGATCGTGATCCGCGGCGCGGTCCGAAGGAATAAAAGGTGGTAAGCATGGCAGAAGACGCGATCATCAGCGCGACCCACGTCAATTTTTTCTATGGTGCATTCCAGGCGCTGACCGACATCAACATCCGTTTCGAGAAGAACCGGGTCACGGCCCTGATCGGTCCGTCCGGGTGCGGGAAGTCGACGCTGCTGCGGCTCCTCAACCGGATGAACGACCTGATCGACAAGACCCGGGTGGAGGGGGAGATCCTCTTCGAAGGGCGGAACATCTATGCCCCCGAGGTCGATCCCGTGGAGATCCGCCAGCGGATCGGGATGGTGTTCCAGAAGCCGAACCCCTTTCCGAAGTCGATCTTCAACAACATCGTCTTCGCGCCCAGGCTTTCCGGCGTCCGGGAGAGCGGCGAACTGGAGGCGCTCGTGGAGGAGAGCCTGAAGCAGGCGGTCCTCTGGGACGAAGTGAAGGATATCCTCGGCAAATCCGCCATGACCCTCTCGGGCGGCCAGCAGCAGCGCCTCTGCATCGCCCGGGCGCTTGCCATGAAGCCGGACGTCCTCCTGATGGACGAACCGACATCGGCGCTGGACCCGATTTCGACCGCCAAGATCGAGGAGCTGATCGATTCGCTCAAGAAGCGCTACACGATCATCATCGTGACCCACAACATGCAGCAGGCGGCCCGCGTTTCCGAATATACCGGTTTCTTCTACATCGGAAAGCTGATCGAGTTCAACGCGACCGAGAAGATCTTCACCAATCCGGACGTGAAACAGACGGAAGACTACATCACCGGGCGGTTCGGGTAAGCAAGGGGACAAGAAACGGAGCCATCTATGGAAGAGAAAAAGCACACCAGCCGGGAGTACGAGCGGGAGCTTCAGGAGATCCGGGAGGGGCTTCTCTACATCGGCGCCCTGACGGAAAGAGCGCTCGAACGGGGGGCGCAGGCCCTCGTGGAGAGGAACTCTGACCTCGCCCGGGAGATCGTTTGCGAAGACGAACAGATCGACCGCCTCGACGTGGACCTGGAGGAGAAGTGCATTCGCCTGCTCGCCCTGCGGCAGCCCGCGGCCCGCGATCTGCGGTTCATCACGACGGCGATCAAGATCACCGGCCATTTGGAGCGCATCGGGGACATGGCGGCGAACATCGCCGAGAAGGTGCTCCTCCTCAACGATCTTCCCCATATCAAGCCTTACATCGACCTGCCCCGGATGGCGGAGATCAGCCGGGGGATGATCCGCAGGAGCCTGGACGCCATGGTGCGGGAGGATGTGGGGCTCGCCATGAAGGTTCGCGAGGAAGACACCGTCATCGACCAGCTCAACGATCAGGTTTTCCGCGAGCTGCTCACCTTCATGATGGAGGATCCGCACAAGATCCAGGTCTGCCTCTACATCATGCAGATCTCCAAGAGCCTGGAGCGGATCGCGGACCATGCCGAGGGCATCGCCGACATGGTCATCTACATGGTCACCGGAAGGACCATGCGGCACAAGTCGGCTTGTGCGGAGCCGAAATAGCGTCTGCGGAAAAAGCCCGGGCGCCCAGCGACCGGCCTGCCGACTTTTCCAAAAAACAGGAAACGGATGAAGATTCGCCTCTCATATAAGTTCATGATCCTCTTTTGCGCGATCGGCATTGCCGCGGTCGCGATCCTGGGCCTGCGGATCCAGGGGGAGCTCCGGGAGGAGCTCATGCACCGGGTCGAAGAGGAGATGAGCGCCGAAGCGCGGATCATCGCCCTGATGCCGACTGGCGAGATCACCCGCCAGACTCCGGAGCTGGCGTCGCGCGCCCGTGCCCGCCTGACCCTGATCGACGCTGCGGGAAGGGTGCTTGCGGATTCGGAACCCGGCGTCGCGGTGGAGGACGACCACCTGAACCGGTCTGAGCTCCAGGAGGCGCGCCTCAGGGGGAAGGGCGCTGCCAGCCGCTACAGCCGCACCCTGAAGAAGGAGGCGCTCTATGTGGCCATCCTCGTCAAGGACGGCGAGCGGATCGTAGGCTACGTCCGGCTCTCCCGCACGCTTCCGGAGATCACACCGGATGCGGAGAAGGCCGGAGCCGCCGTTTTCCGTATCCTCTTCTGGACGATCGTCCCCCTGCTTCTGATCGCGCTCTGGGCCTCCTTCCGGATGGTCTCCCCAATCGGCAGGGTGGCGGCCTTTACCAAAAGGATCCGGCTGGGCAGCTTCCCCGGCATTCTGAGAATTCGCTCGCGGGACGAGATCGGGGAGCTCGCGGAAAACCTCAACGACATGGTGGCGGTCCTCAAGGAAGAGATCCGGCTGGCCGGCGAGGAGAAGCAGCAACTGGAGGCGATATTCTCCGGGATGAGCGAAGGGGTCATGCTCCTCGACGCCGAAGACCGGATCGCGCTGGTCAACCGGGGGATGGAAGAGATGATCGGCCTGACTGCCGGCGAGATGGCCGGCAGGACCGTCCTGGAGACCGTTCGAAACGTGGAGCTCCACGATGCGCTGGCGCGGTTCCGGGCGAGTCGTGAGCCCCTCTTTGCAGAGATCGCCCTGGAGGGGGACCCACCGGCCGTGATGGATGTCCGGATCTCGGCGGTCCGGGGCGAGTCCGGGGACGACGGCAAGACCATGCTGGTCTTCCACGATGTGACGCGGCTGAAACGGCTCGAACGGGTCCGGACCGATTTCGTGGCCAACGTGACCCATGAAATCCGGACGCCGCTCACGGCGATCATCGGTTTTGTCGAAACTATGGAGCAGGGGGCCGTGGACGACCGCGAAAAGGCGCTGGAGTTCCTGAAGACGATCCGGGAGAACGCCGAGCGCCTGAACCGGCTCGTCGATGACCTGCTCACCCTTTCCGCGATCGAACTGGGTGAGATGAAGCTCCGTGTCGAAAGCGTGGATCCCGGCAAGGCCCTGGAACAGACCCTGGCGCTGATCGCCGCGAAGGCTGCCGGGAAGGGGGTGAAGATCGCCGATGAGATCTCAGGCCCGCTCCCGGCGATCCGGGCGGATCGGGACCGGCTCATGCAGATCCTGCTCAACACCCTGGACAACGCGGTCAAATTCACGCCGCCGGGAGGATCGGTTTCCGTCACGGCAGCGCCGGTGGAGGAGAAGTTCCTGGCGGTCCGGATCGCCGACACCGGCATCGGCATCCCGAAGGGTGAGATCTCCCGGTTGGGCGAACGGTTCTACCGGACCGAGAGGGCGCGCTCCCGGGAGATGGGCGGAACCGGACTCGGCCTCTCCATCGTGAAACACCTGATGATGGCGATGCAGGGGCGGATCGGCATCGAGAGCACCGTGGGCCGCGGGACCACGGTTTCCCTCTATTTCCCGCTCTACCGGGAGGCGTGAGATGGGATGGCGTGAGAAGTTCTGGAGGGTGAACGACCAAGTCTGCCCCTGGTGGCTCTGCCGCAGTTTCGACAACCCGCTGCGGCGCTGGATCCACGATCCGAAGCGCATCCTGAAGCCCCATGTGGCGGAAGGGATGACCGCGGTCGACATCGGCTGCGGCATGGGCTATTTCACGCTGGGGATGGCGAGGCTCGTCGGCCCGCGTGGAAAGGTTGTGGCCGTCGACCTCCAGGAGAGGATGCTCGAAGGTTTGAGGCGCCGGGCCGAGAGGGCAGGACTCGACCGCAGGATAGTTCTCCATCGCTGCCGGCCGGACGATCTCGGGGTCGAAGGGCCGGCCGATTTCGCCCTCTGCTTCTGGATGGCCCACGAGGTGCCGGACAAGGCCCGCTTCTTCGCCCAGATCTTCGAGTTCCTCAGGCCGGGCGGCCGGCTTCTCCTCGTGGAGCCGAAATTCCACGTGACGCGGAAGAGCTTCGAACGGACCGTGGAGGTGTGCAGGGTCGCCGGCTTCCGGCTCTTGGGCGAACCGGAGATCGCGCTCAGCCGGGCCGTCCGGATGGAGAAAGGAACGACACCATCATGAAAACGGAAATCCGAAAGAAGACCAAGATCGTCGCGACGATCTCCGACCGGCGCTGCGACGCCCCCTTCCTCGCCGAACTCCACCGGGCCGGCATGGACGTGGTGAGGCTCAACACCGCCCACCAGTCCCCCGCAGGGTCGCTGAAGGTGATCGAAAACGTCCGGGCGGTCTCCGACCATATCGCGATCATGATCGACACGAAGGGGCCGGAGGTCCGGACCACCGAGGTTGCGGGGGAAATCCTCCTCAAGAAGGGAGAGCAGGTGATCTTCCGGGGCGACCCCGAAAAAGCCTCGACGCGGGAAGGGGTCTATGTCAGTTATCGGGGATTCGTCGAAGAAGTGCCCGTGAAGAGCCGCATCCTCATCGACGACGGACGCGTCCAGCTTCAGGTCGTGGAGAGGCAGGGCGATTCGCTTATCTGCGAGGTCCTGAACGACGGCCGGATCGAGGGGCACAAGAGCGTGAACGTTCCGGCGGTGAGCTTCGCTCTTCCGGCACTCAGCGAGAAGGACCGGGAGTACGTCCGCTTTGCCGTCGAGCAGAAGTGCGACTTCATCGCCCACTCCTTCGTGCGCAGCAAGGAGGACGTCCTGGCCATCCAGGCGATCCTCGACGAGCAAAAGAGCCCGATCAAGATCATCGCCAAGATCGAGAACCAGGAAGGGGTGGACCATATCGACGAGATCCTCGACCATGTCTACGGGGTGATGGTCGCCCGCGGCGATCTGGCCATCGAAATTCCCTACGAGCGGGTGCCGGGCATCCAGAAGATGCTGATCAACAAGTGCATCTGCCGCCGAAAGCCGGTCATCATCGCGACCCAGATGCTCGACTCCATGATCCGGAATCCCCGGCCCACCCGGGCCGAGGTGAGCGACATTGCCAACGCCATCTACGGCAAGACCGATGCCATCATGCTGAGCGGGGAGACGGCCGGCGGCCTGTACCCCTTGGAGGCGGTGACGACGATGGCGACGGTCGCCGCCGAAGTCGAGAAGTCGCGGAGCGACATCCACGAGACGCCGCCGGTCGTGCTGACCACCGAACGTTCGGCGTTTCTGACCAGGACGGCGGTCGACGCGGCCCTCAAGCTGGGCGCCCGGGCGATCATCGCCGACACCTCGGCGGGCAGCTCCATCCGCAACATGGCCGGATTCCGCGGCCGCAAGCCGATCTTCGCCCACTGCCACGACTGGAACGTCGTCCGCCAGCTCGCGCTGTCGTTCGGCGTGTTTGCCGAATACATCGAAAAGACGGCCGACAGCCACGATTTCCTCCGCCGGGCGATCATGAGCCGCCTGAAGAGCGGCAGCCTCCGGGAAGAGGATCTGGTGGTCGTCATCGCCGGGAACTTCGGTGACCGCCTGGGGAAGTCTTTCATCGAGATCGGCTCTGCCATGCAGTTCCTGGAGGATTCGGGCGGATCGCCCGGGGCGGCATCGATCCGGTGATCCCTATCGCGCGGGCGGATTCCTCCCGATCCGGTTTCTTGACAGCGGGAGCACCACCCGTTATGATGCCTTCACATTCCGGGATTCATCATGCCCCAGCGAAACGGGCTCCTGGTGGATCGGCGGGATGCATTCCAACGAAGAGGAGAGAGACGATGGAACCGAAGATCGCGAAGAAGGGGCCGTACATGATGGAGATGCAGCCGGGGAAGTATTACTGGTGCAGTTGCGGCAACTCGGCGGGCCAGCCGTTCTGTGACGGCTCGCATGCCAGGCTCGAAACCGGGATGACCCCCGTCGAGGTCGAGGTCGGATACCCCAAGACGGTCGCCTGGTGCGGCTGCAAGCACAGCAAGAAGGGGCCGTATTGCGACGGGTCGCACAACAAACTATGATCGGCTGTTGAAAAACAGCCTCCAAAAGAGCTTTTTCAACTAACATGTCATGCCGGACTTGATCCGGCATCCAGCTTGAACTGGTTCCCGGCGCCTGCCCCGGACCCGATCCGGGGTTCGCCGGGACGACGTCAGGATTCCGGCGTTCGCCGGAATGACGACTTTGACGTGTACTGTTGACCGGGAGCATTAAACCGCAGGCCCCGCCCGCCTTCCGGGCGGGGTCTGCAAAAGATTACTCCAGCGCGATGGAGCCTTTGGTCTTCTCCTTCCGCTTGCTCTCCTTTTCGTCGTACTCCTGCAGGCAGCCGCTCTCTTTTCCCTTGACCATGGAGCATTCCAGGTACTGGGCGATCTCGATGACGCACCCGCGGATCGCCTTGGCCGTGAGGGTCTTGGCCTTGTCGCCCCCGACCGAGACGCCCATCAGATGAAATCCAGCGTCCTTGCCGCTGACGTTCTCCTCGAAAGAGGTCACCGTTGCGGAAATAAGGTAGCGGGCCCCCGTGAGCTTCCCGATTTCCGGATAAACGCAACAAAAATAGAAAATCGGGGCAGCGGCCGGATCGTTGGAGAATTGCTGAAAGTTTACGGCTTGTTTTCTTCCCGGTTTGGAAGTAGATTACCCTCGGTTTTTGGAGCGACGCAAGGGATGGCATCTGAGGAGAGCTCCTCTGTGCCGGGGTTCGGCATCGGCCGGACCGTTCATGCGGGGCAGTCCCATTCACGAGTTTGCGAAGCGAGGTTCCGAAAATGGGCGATGAAGAGAGAACGAATCGAGAAATCCTCGAGAAGCTGAAGGAAATCGGCCAACTGCTTGCCGCCTTGGGAAAGGCGGATTCGGAGATGCTCTACAGGTTGCTCATGTATCCTGCCAAGGCCCTGGCTTCGGCCATTGAGGAGCGGGAAATCGGAAAGGAGGGGCATCACGAACGGTCGGCCAATCTGGCGCGGGCCATCGGGGCCGAACTGCATCTTTCTGCCGAGCGGATCGACGGCTTGGGGCTGGCGGCGATGATCCACGATGTCGGCAAGATTTCCGTCTCTGCGGAGATCCTCGGCAAGACGACCCGGCTCGACGATGCGGAGATGGCGCTGGTCAAGACCCACGTGCGGTTCGGGTACGACCTTCTGAAGGGGCTCCCTTTTCCCTGGCCGGTGGCGCAGATCGTGCTGGAGCATCATGAGAGAATGGACGGCTCGGGGTACCCCAACGGGCTAACCGGTGACCGCCTTCTGATGGAGTCGCGCATCCT
The DNA here is from genome assembly GCA_021372695.1 of Deltaproteobacteria bacterium. Next base: position 6,273 of record JAJFTY010000233.1, on the reverse strand, counting down.
CGTCGTGGCCGACGTGGTGGATGCGATCTCCTGCCCCCGTTCCTACAGGCCGGCCCGGGGGGTGGAGGTGGCCCTCTATGACGTCAAGGGCTACCGGGGCGTGCGTTATGATCCGGACGTCGTGGACGCCTGTCTCCTGCTCTTCGAAGAAAAAGAGTTCAAACTTTCGGACGATTGACCGAAAGTTCCGGTCAAACGCTGTAGTCTCTCATGGTTTCTTCCCGAAGACCGCAGCGAACGGATTGTTGAAAGGCACCTTTTCGTTGCGCGACTTCCCCGGCTGGGGCCGGCCTGGGCCGGTTTTGTCCCGCCTGGGCTGGCCGGGTCCGGGGCGCCCGTCCGGTTTGGCCGGAGGCGAAATCCGGTGTTCCCCTCCCTTCCCGGAAAGATCCTCCCCGGCCGGCCCGGGTGCCTTCCGGCTCCCCTCCGCCGTGGGTTTTGCTCCGGCTTTTTCGCGGGGATTCTCCCCCTTGGCGGGCTGCTTCTTCAGCGTGAGCGAGATCCGCTTCCGCTCCAGGTCGACCGCGAGGACCGTCACCTCCACGGTCTGGCGGACCTTCAGAACCTCGCCCGGGTCCTTCACGAACCGGTCGGCGATCTGGCTCAGATGCACCAGGCCGTCCTGGTGGACGCCGATGTCCACGAACGCCCCGAACGCGGTCAGGTTGGTCACGATTCCGGGGAGCTTCAGCCCGGGCGTCAGGTCCTCCAGTTTCTCGATCCCTTCGGCGAACCGGAAGGCTTCGAACCGCTCCCGCGGGTCGCGGCCGGGCCGGGCCAACTCGGCGAGGATGTCGGTGAGGGTCGGCAATCCGACCTCCTCGGTGATGTACCGGGTGGGGTCGATCCCTTTGCGGAGGGCCTCGTCGCGCATCAGGTCGGCCACGGAGCAGTTCAGGTCGCCCGCCATCCTATCGACGATGGCATAGCTCTCCGGATGGACGGCGGAGCCGTCGAGCGGATTCTCCCCGTTGCGGATCCGGAGAAAGCCCGCAGCCTGCACGAAGGCCTTCATTCCCAGGCGGGGCACCTCCTTGAGCGCCTCGCGTGACGGGAAGGGGCCGTGCTCGTCGCGCCAGGCGACGATCTTCCCGGCCAGGGCCGGGCCGAGGCCGGAGACGTAGGTCAGAAGCGCGGCGCTCGCCGTGTTCAGCTCGACCCCGACCGCATTCACGCAGCTCATGACCGTGTCGTCCAGCCCCTGCTTGAGGTCCGTCTGGTCGACGTCGTGCTGGTACTGTCCCACGCCGATCGCCTTCGGGTCGATCTTGACCAGTTCGGCCAGCGGGTCCGCGAGCCGCCGGCCGATGGAGACGGCCCCGCGGACGGTGACGTCCTCGTTGGGGAACTCCTCGCGCGCGATCTTGGACGCCGAATAGACCGAGGCGCCGCTCTCGTTGACCATGATGATCGGGATCGCCTCCGGTAATCCGATCTCCCGGAGGAAGGCTTCGGTCTCGCGGCCCGCCGTACCGTTTCCGACGGCGATCGCCTCGATGCGGAACCGGCCGCAGAGCTTGCGGACCGTCTCGGCGGCCTCGGTCCGCGCCTTCTCCGACATGTGCGGGAAGATCGCGTCGAAGTGGAGGAGCTTTCCCTGGGCGTCGAGGCAGACGAGCTTGCACCCCGTCCGGAACCCGGGGTCGAGGGCGAGAAGCCTCTTCTGGCCCAGCGGCGGGGCGAGCAGGAGCTGGCGGAGGTTGTCGCAGAAGACGCGGATCGCCTGGACGTCGGCCTGTTTCTTCGTGGCCATGCGGATCTCCGTCTCCATTGCGTTTACGAGGAGCCGCCGGTAGCCGTCTTCGACGGCAAGCCGCACCTGCTGTGCGGCCGGGCTTTCCCCCCGGACGAAGAGGGCCTCGAGCAGGGCGATCGCCTCCGCCTCGGGCGGGACCACACGGAGCGTGAGGAACTCCTCCTTTTCGCCGCGCCGCATCGCCAGAACCCGGTGGGACGGTGCCTTGGCGGCCGGCTCATCCCAGTCGAAATAATCCCGGTAACGGCTCCCCTCCGTCTCCTTTCCCGGGATGACCCGGGACTGGAAGAGCGCCTTTTCCAAGAAGAACTCCCGCATCCGGGCGCGGGACTGTTCGTTTTCGTTCACCCATTCGGCGATGATGTCCCGGGCGCCCGCGAGAGCCTCGTCTGCCGTGGCGACTCCCTTTTCGGGATCGATAAAGGCGGCTGCCGCGGCAGCCGGGTCGAGGGAGGCCTCCTGGGCGAAGATCTGCTGCGCGAGCGGTTCGAGCCCTTTTTCGCGGGCGACGGTCGCCCGGGTCCGCCGCTTGGGGCGGAAGGGAAGGTAGAGGTCCTCGAGGAGGGAGAGGGTTTCGGCGGCGGCGATTTTGGCCGCGAGTTCGTCGGTGAGCAGCTCCCGCTCGGTCAGGGATTTGAGGATCGCCTCGCGCCGCTTGTCTAGCTCCGCGAGCTGCGAGAGCCGGTCACGGATATCGGTGATCTGGACCTCGTCAAGGGTCCCCGTCACCTCCTTCCGGTAGCGGGCGATGAAGGGGACGGTCGCCCCCTCGCCAAGGAGGCGGGCGGTTGCTGCGATCTGAGCCACGGCGATGCCCAGTTCGCCGGCGATCTTCCGGATATGCTGTTCCGGCGGATCTCCGCCGGCCGTGACACTCTTTTCGGGTATGTGTTCCCCGGTCCCGCCGGGAATCTCCGTTGTCCTGTCCGGTATCACTTGGTTTGCCATGATCTCTCTCTTCCACTCCTTCTCCACGTTCCTTGCTTGCCGGGGTGTTCGCCCACCCGGACGCTTCATATCACAGCCGCATCCGGATTATGAAATGAAATGTCGGCCTCGATGATCGGGGAGTAGGGGTGCGGGGTACTTATCCTTTCTGCCCCCGCGCCATTCGGGAGATGGGGGATGATAAGGTGCTGCGGTTGAATGCATCGCACGGTCGTAGAGCGGTTCCTTCGCGTGATGATAGGTTTAACCTGCCATCAGACTCACAGCCGATCCCCATTGTCCCGGATCCCGATATCCCATAATAGAGTTTCCGCAAACAGTCTTCGACATGACCTTTCAGCCTCGGCATTGCGGGGGCGCTTGAGGATCGGCGACGCTCCATCTTCACGCCGGAGCATCAACTTTGGGGAGAGGAAACACTCATGAAGAGAGATGGGATCGGCCGCAAAGACGAACTGGACGTCGTGACCCGAATACTCCATCTGGGATTGGTATTTTTTGGGCTGCTTGCGCTGGCGACGGGAAACTTCGCCGGCGATTACAAGATCGTCGGAGGCATCGGTTTTTCCCTGCACCGCTGGATCGGCGTCGGGGTCGCTCTTCTGATCGGCTTGCGGCTGGCCTACGGAATCTGGGGACCGGAAGAGATACGGTTCATCAACTGGGTTCCGTACACGAGGGAGCGTTTACGGCTTGTCTGGGAAGACGTCGCGGGCCTGGCACGGTTCAGGTTACCGGAGCGGCAGCCTCATCAAGGGGTGGCCGCCCTGGTCGAAACATCGGGCTTGTTGCTGTTTCTGTTCCTGGCGGCGTCGGGCCTGCTGCTTTTTTTCATGATCGCGCAGGGCCACCGGGCTGAGGGCATGACCCGCGCGGTCAAGGAATTTCACGAAGTGGCGGAGGTGCTTCTCCCCCTCTTTTTTTTCGGTCACGGCGGGGCGGTTCTCCTGCACGCGATGACCGGAAATCACCTGTGGCGGAAAATGGTGTTTCTAAAAAACGACGGGAAGTAGGAATACGATTCCCGCCCCCCGTCGGCATGAGGGAATATCGCAAAGCGGCTTTCTAACGGTCAGAAGTTGAAGCCGACGCTCACGCCTCCGACCAGAAAGGAGCTGTCGCGGTCGGAGGGCGCAGCCGCTCCCTTCAGACCGAACCCCTTCATCTCATCCTTCGCGTCCCCGGTCAGCGGGAAGATGTAGGAGACCATCGGCGTGACCGTGATGCGCTCCGTCACCTTGACCGGCAACGCGGCCGACACCGTCCCATCGTGGAAGTTGCTGAACTTGTCCGTCGTGGGGAGCGCGTTCCCGTCGAATTTCGGATAGGTATCCGCATCGGTGCTCAGCAGATAACCGGCCGTTGCCGTCAGCTTCAGGGAGACCGCCTTGTTCAGCTCGAAGAGATGCGAGATGCCGAGCAGGAAATACCAGCTGCGGTAATGGTCGATCTCCTTGTAGACCGTCAGTGTCGGCGAAAGCAGCGTGTTGAGGCCGACGGAGGCGAAGAGTTCCTGGGCGTCGTTCCGGTCCGGGGCGTCCTTGTTCAGGGACGCGAGGCTGTAATAGGCATAGCCGCCGCCGATGTTGAACAGACCCAGGGTCTTGGCATAGGAAAGGGTGAAATCCGTTTCATTCCAGGCCCCGGGATAGGACGCGTTCCCCGGCGAGTAGGGGCTGGTGTCGAGGTTCCCCCAGACGTTGGCCGAAAAGCCTTTGTAACCCATCGTCATCGAGGGTTGGATGACGACGCTGTTTCGGCTCAGCTCATAACCTCTCCAGATGTACTGACTCAAGGCCGACACCGTGACGTCGCCCGTGGGCTTCTCATCTTCGGCAAAGAGCGGCGCCGCCGGGATGGCCAGAATGACGCCGATGAACAGACCCATCAAACCGATTCTTTTGAACCATTCAGAATATTTCATGATCTCCTTCTCCCTGTCCATAAAGATGGTTATCCTGTCTTCCGTCTGCGGGATCGCTCCCGGACGTGTAAATCCATGACCGGACAGCCGGCCGGCGTCCCCGGTAAACCCCGCTGCGGGGTTTACCGGGGATCGTTTTTCTTTGCGCCCGATCTGCAAAACTGCCCGACGTCGATCCCGTATTTTCGCACCCGGTACGCCAGGATCCGTTTGGTCGTTCCCAGTTGCAGTGCCGCTTTTTTCTGGTTGCCGCCGGTTCGTTCGAGGGCGGAAACAATGATGTGTCTCTCGAAGTCGGCGATGGCACTCTTCAGAAGATCGTCGTCGGCCGCTTTACGCTGCTTCATGGCATCACCTCCGGAATCCCGCAGGGAAACCGGGCCGCAACCGGTCAGCCGATTGCCTTTCCGCCCCGTTCTCCCGAGCTGATTCGGATGCAGTCGGCGAGATCGAGCACGAAGATCTTTCCGTCTCCGACCTCGCCGGTCCGGGCCCCCCGGTTGATGGCGGCGATGGTCGGCTCCACGAACTCCTCGTTCACGGCGATGTCGAGCCGGACCTTCCGGAGGAGGCCGCCGACCTCCTTCGCCCCGCGGTAGATCTCAGTGTACCCCTTCTGTCTGCCCTGTCCAAGAACATTGGAGACGGTCATCAGGTTCACGTCCACCGCTTCGAGCGCCTGTTTGACCTCTTCCAGCTTGTGCGGTTGAATGATGGCAACGATTAACTTCATGTCCCTTTCCTCCTATTCGACGACCGTGTAGGCCGATTCGCTCTGTTGGGTCAAGTCGAGGCCGACGATCTCGTCCTTCTTCTCCACCCTCACTCCGATCCAGCCATCCACGACCTTGAAGATGATCCAGGTCATCCCTGCGGCAAAGATGGGCGTGATGACGATCAGCAGGAACTGGACGAGGAACTGGTGCGGGTTTCCGAACAAAAGCCCATCCGCTCCGGCGGCATTGACCGCCTTCTCCGCAAAGAGCCCTGTCGCCAGGGTCCCCCACATTCCCCCCACGCCGTGGACTCCGAACGCGTCGAGGGAGTCGTCATAGCCGAGCTTGGCCTTGATCGTGACCACCGCGACGTAGCAGAAGAGCGCGACCCCGATGCCGATGAAGATTGCATTCATCGGGTTGACGAAGCCGCAGGCCGGGGTGATCGCGACGAGCCCCGCGACGGCACCCGTCGCCGCGCCCAGGACTGTCGGCGCTCCGTGGTGCCACCATTCGATGAGCGCCCAGGTGAGTCCGGCCGCGGCGGTGGCGACATGGGTGGTGACGAAGGCGTTGGCCGCCAGTTCATTCGCCCCGAGGGCGCTCCCGGCATTGAATCCGAACCAGCCGAACCAGAGCAGCGCCGCCCCCAGAACCGTGAAGGGCAGGTTGTGCGGCCGAAACGGCTGCCGCGCATACCCGCACCGTTTCCCCAGCAGGATCGCCAGTGTCAGAGCCGAGATTCCGGAACTGACATGGACCACGATGCCGCCCGCGAAATCGAGGGCGCCGAGGTTCCGGAGCCAGCCGCCCGTTCCCCAGACCCAATGCGCCAGAGGATCGTAGACCAAGGTTGCCCAGAGCACGGTGAAGACCAGAAATGCCGAGAACTTCATCCGTTCCGCAAACGCCCCGATGATGAGCGCCGG
>JAJFTY010000226.1 GCA_021372695.1 Deltaproteobacteria bacterium | reverse complement strand
CGGCGATCGCCTTCAGCCGCTTCGCTCCCATCACGGCCCCGAGGCCCGTCCGTCCCACAAAGTGCCCCTTGTCGTTTCCGATCGCGGCAAAGCGGACGAGATTCTCTCCGGCCGGACCGATGGCCAGCACCTTGATCCCCGAATCGGCTGCCTTGAGGATGTCCGTCGTTTCATAGACATCCCTGCCCCAGAGGCGGGAGGCGTCGACCAGCCTGGCCTCGCCATCGGCAATGGAAAGCACCACCGGCGTCTCCGAGCGGCCGGTGATCACGATCCCGTCATAACCCGCCCTCTTCAGCTCCGGCCCGAAGTTTCCGCCGCAGGCCGACTCCCCCCATATCCCGGTCAGCGGTGACCTGGCGCAGACCGCGAAGCGCGAGCTCCCGGGGAAGCCGCTTCCCACCATCGGCCCCGTCATCACCATGAAGGGGCTTTCCGGCGAAAGAGGGTCGGCCTCGAGCGGGAATCCGTCCAGGAAGAGCTTCGCCCCGAGGGCACTCCCCCCGACGAATTTTCGCAGCAGGTCATCCGCCACGGTGAATGCGGAACAGCGGCTTTCGGTCAGGTCGACCCGCAGAAAACGACCGGCATAACCATTGGCCATACATTACCTCCCGAGTTTTGGCGGACGCCTGGCACAGCAATGATGAGGATACGGGACACTGTCCATCCGGAACCGGACCTCTCTGCCGGAAGCAGCAATCGTAAAAAAGGATGTACGTTGGGAAAAACAGCATTCCGCTGAAATGACGGCGGGAATGTAGCACAGGGAATTTCATCTCCGCAAGCGAATTTGACCGCTTGGTCACCCGCGGGAGGGTCACTTGCCATCATCGACGTCCGGGGAAGGCGCGTCCGGGAACGTGGATCCTGCCCTCCGACGGCCATATCGCATGCCGATCTCATCCGCGCTTTTCACGCAGAGGCCTGTTTCAACGCCGCCACCAGCCGCTCGACCTCTTTGCAGCCCAGATCCAAGACGACCCTGCCGCCGCCCGGATGTGAAATGGTCAGGGTCACTCCCTTTTCCGTCTTCTGGGCCTGCCACGGCACGTCGGGAGGAAGATTCACCGATTCGGACAGCCAGTCGGCGGCCTTGAATTCCGCGATCTGGATCAGGACACCGCAGGCGTGGCGCGGATGGATGAAGATCTCCTTCCAGACGCCACCCGGATATTCGTTGTACCCGAAAAAGGGGATCCTCTCCGCTTCGAGATGGGCCATGGCCTGCCGAATATCCGGCGTCTGGAGGGTAATGTGGTGGACGCCCCCTTCTCTCTCTTTCAGGAAGCCGTCCAGGAAGCTGCCCTTATCCGTGGGCGAAATGATTTCCAGACGCGACAGGTCGCCCAATGAAAAGATCTGCCAGAAGAATTTGGTATGATGATCGGCCATCCCGGCTCCGGCAATGGCGCCGAGGATGTCGCGGAAAAAATGCTCGGCCTTTTTCCGGTCTCTGACTGCGATGGATACATGATCGATGCGCGAAATCATTTTTTTCTCTGCTCCGGGTTCCCCTCGGGTGACATCACAGACGCTCCGCTGAAGCTTATGCTCGCCAACATCACTACGTTTCATGCCACGTTGAAAGGAATGGTCACCTTATAGACGCCGTAGGATAAAACCGTCTGCACCGGATACGGCGCCTTTTCGTAGACTTTCAACATGGCCTTGTTGTCTTCCAGAACATCCGCATTGAATCCGGCGATGCCTTCCTCCCGGGCGGCAGAGATGAGCAGGTTGAAAAGGTAGGTCGAAATGCCCATGCCCTGATAGTTTTCATCCACGACAAAAGCGGTGTCGGCAAAGGCGTCTCCCGGCGAGCGCACATACCGGGCCTCGCCGATGATTTTTTCAACCCCGGACTCGTCGATGATGGCCACGATGGACATCGTATAACGATAATCCACATTGACGTATTTCTGCATCTCTTTGTGGGGCATGGTCTTGATCGGGGTGAAGTAACGGTAATAAACGGACTGATCCGAAAATCTGTAAAACAACCGGCGCATCTCCTCCTCATCGGACGGCTTGGTCGCCCGGAAGCGAACCGTCAGACTATCCTTGAATCGATGCGAGCGGGCTATTTTATCCGGATACCAATGGCCGGACTCGGCAAAATAGATTTGATCGGCATAGATCATTTTTGCCTCTTTGGCCTGCCTGATCAGATCCGCACGGTCGTCGGGATGAGCGATTTCGATGAGTGCCAGCGCCCGCTCGCGCAATGTCTTGCCCATCAGATGGGCCACGCCGTATTCCGTCACCACAACGTCCATGGATCCGCGATTGGTAAACTGGAAAGGATATTGGTCCAGTGAAAGAAGAACGTTGGGTTGACCTTTGCGGTTGCGGCTGGGCAGTGCAAAAATCGTCCGGCCGTTCTTGGAAAGCGCCGCTCCCATGAAGAGTTCCTGGACATTGCCGGGTCCGGCGGTGATATTTCCCTTGCCGATGTGCAGCGCGATGTTGCCGGTCAGGTCCACTTTCCGCGCCGGAAAGATCGCAACGATGTTATCGTTGGCGCCGATGTTCCTGGGATCCATGACGATATCCTGAGGCTGGAATTCCAGCAGCGAATTCAAATCCAGCCAGTCCATCAGCTCCCTGGTGCCGATGACATAGGAAGCACACGTCTTGCCGCGAAAAAAATTCTTACAGCGGTTGGTCACGGCGCCGCTCTTGACCAGATCCATCAGCGCGTCCGTAAAGAAAGGCGAATGCACGCCCAGATCCTTTTTCGTCGCCAGCGTTTTGGCGAGCGCTTCATAGAGCGGCCCGATCCCATAGGAAATGCAGCTGCCGTCCTGGACGACGGAAGCGACATTCGCGGCGATCTTAAGGTAAACCTCCTGCAACGGCCAGCGCTGCACATAGACCGGAGGTTCGGCTGCCTCGACCAAGTAGTGGAAATCCTTCATACTCACCAGCGTGTCGCCCATCGTCCGGGGCATTTGGGAATTGATCTCTCCGACAACCATCCTGGCCATTTCCATGGCCTGTCTTTCCACGGATGCTCCGACCAGATAGGCATAACCATTTTCGTCGGGGGGCGTCACCTGAATGAAGGCCACGCTGATATTGATGGCGCCGGTTTTGAACAGCCAGGAAACCCGCGAGAAACGGCTGGGGATGAGGTCAACCCGCCCCTGACTGATCGCCTCGGTGGCAAGCCAGCCGGAGAAAAAAGTCTTCAGGCGGAATTTCTGGGCATAGCGTTCGTCGATGGCGACGGTGTCGCCGAGACTGACCAGCTGGATCAGCTCCAGATCCCGCAAGTTGGGCTGATTGGATTCCATCAGGCTCTTGACCAGCGTTCGGGGTTCGGCCATGCCGGTCCCCAGAAATATGGTCATACCGGGATCGATTTTCGCCAATACCTTCTCAGGAGAGACGATCTTCTGCTTCCACATCGTTGCCCCCATCGATCGACAGGGCCTTTGCGGCGTGCCCCAGCCGGGTTCATTCCCGTCCGAGCGGGAGTTTCAGGGACCGGTAATAGCCGTCGATCGTGTAGATGGCGGCCAGCGGGTTGTGCCCCAAGAGCCGGTCCTTCACCGCAAGGACCGTGCACAGGGCGTCCGAATATTTCAGGAACAGGGAGTCGTGGCCCACGCAGAGCCCCATCAGGATGTTGAATTCGGTTTTGGCTTCGTTGAGCAGGAACGCCTGCGCGATGGGGTTGCACATCGCTTCGAATCCGCCGATCCGGATCTTCTGATCGTCCCGGACTCCGATTTTCTCCTTGGGCACCCGGCCCATCTTGCAGACGCCCGAGACCACCTCGAAGCCGTTTGCCGTGAGGAGCCCATCCACGATCTTCGCCTCCTTGCGAAGGCCGATGCAGAAGGCGAGCCCCAGCTTTTTGTAGTGCATCTTCCCGGCGAATTCGACGATCTCCATGACCCGCGGTTTGGCGGGCCGCACATGATCGTAGCCGAGTTCCCGGCCCGCGTAACCTTCCCCTTCCTGGATCGACGCCTGCCTGGCAAACTCCCGGATCTCAGGCTTCTCCAGCTCCGCCTGCGCCGCGCTGACCGCTCCGGCGCCCTGGACGGTCGGGCAGAAGGGGGGCGCCTTGCCCTCCTCTTTCTGGCAGATCCGCACCGCCGCGTCAAAAGGGCATCTCGCGCATCCTGCAGGCGCATTTTGTTCCATGATCTCTCCTTTCCACTTCACCGGCGATTCAGCGGCAGTTTCTGTTCAAAGGCACGCCGTGCAGGGGTGGCCAGCAAAGGGGTTCCAGCCGGTCCCCCTCGTAGAGCACCTGGGCCAGGAAGAGCCCCGAAGGGGGCGCGGTGCAGCGTGCGGGGATCTCCGAGGCGCAGGTCAGCATCTTTTCCACATCGGCGGGCGAGAGGCTCCCCCGTCCCGCCTCGACCAGGATGCCCACAAGCCGGCGGACCATCTTCCAGAGGAAGTGGGAGCCGACGACCCGAAAGCAGATCAGGTCCCCCCGGGCTTCGAGATCGGTCCGGTCGATCTGCACCTCGGTGGAGAGGTGTTTGTCGATTCTTTTATCGGCAAAGCAGGCGAAATCGTGGAACCCCTTGAAAATCTCGGCCGCCGCCCGCATCCGGCCGAGGTCGAGCTCGTCCCTCACCCACCAGACGTACCGCTTGCCGAAAGCCGTGCGGCAGCGCGAGATGACATAGAGATAGCTCCTGCCCCGGGCGTCATGGCGGGCATGGAACTCCGGCGGCGCCTCTTCCACCCGCAGGATGTTGATCGGGGCGGGAAGGAGGTCGTTCAGGCCATGGAGAATCTTCGGCAGCGGAAGGCGGCGCCGCGTCTCCAGATGGGCAACCTGGGCCAGGGCATGAACGCCGGCATCGGTGCGGCCGGCCCCCTGGAGATCCACCTCTCCGCCGAAGAGCTCCCGGGCGGCATCGATCAGGGTGCCCTGGATGCTGCGCGCGTTCTTCTGGACCTGCCAGCCGCTGTAGCCGGTGCCGTCATACTCCAGCGTGAGTTTGTATTTTACCGAGGCGGGCGCCTTTCTGCCGTGTTCTTCCCGATGATCGCGCGGCCGGATCATGGCCTCTTCTCCGGGATCGCGACATCGCCGGGCGGCTCACCCAGGAAGACCATCCCCTCCAGGCCGCTCAGGATGTCGGCCCGCGGGAAATCCCAGTTCCGGAGCTCCCTGCCCGGATGAAGCGTCGTGACCGCGGCACGCCCCACGATCACCTTGCCTGTCTTTCCATCGGCATCCCGCGTCTTGATGCTCCAGAAGTTGTGGAAGATCAGTGGCTTCCCTTGGTGGACCCCGATATAGAGCATGATGTGCCCGGGCGTCCAGAGGAGGGTCCGCCACGGCACCCCTTCCCGGATGATCAGGGCCTCCTTGTCTGCGGAGGAGAGGCCCGCTAAAGAGGTGAATTTCCCGGCCTGGGCCTGCTCGCCGGAGTTGCGGGGCAGCCAAAAGCCGAACGGCGTGAAGAGGTCCCGGATCAGCGCGGAGCAGTCTCTCTTGTCATCCAGCCCACCCCAGCCGTAGGGCTCTCCGGCCATCTCGCGGGCGAGCTGTGCGACGTGGCGCGGGGTGAACGGGAGGGGCTTGTCCGCAACCGCACCCCGGGGCACGGCGGCCCTCCGGAGAATCGCACCGCCACGGGCATCGCGCCCGGCCGTCCAGATCCAGGTCTGCTTCGCATCCTCCCCGGCTTTCGGGAAGAGCGCTCCGAGCGGCGCCCGGAAGAGGATGGCGTTCCCGTCCCGGATCGGCGTCTTGTCCCGCACGATCATGACGTAGCGGCCTTTCTCCCAGGTCCGCATGAACTCCGGATCGACGGCCGCGATGTCGGTCGCCGGAACCCATCCGATCAGGTGGTTCGCCTCCACCAGAAGCCACCGCTGGTCGCGGCTCGCGAGCGTCACGAGGACCGGCATCCCCGCCGGAGCCGACGATTCCTGGAGATTGTCGAAAGGGTACTCCCTGCCCGCCCCGGCGGGAGAGCTCAGATGGGATTCATGGGTGGGCAGCATGCGGAAATCGGTCCGCTTCACGGTTACCCCGGGGAACAGCCCCTGCGGGTAGTCTTCGATGTGGGCATTCGCCGCCATCTTCCGGATCCAGTCCGCCGGATGCGGTTTTCCGTCCCGCCCATAGCCGGGGTTCGCGGCATATTTGCGGAATCCCCAGGAGGCGAGCTCCGGGGTATGGCGGGGCTCGGTCCGGTGCCAGGGGGCAAAGTGCTCGCTGTCGGACTCGGCATTCAGACGCGCCAGCTCCGCTGCCGGGAGGAGAAGGGCATCCCCCGCTTTTCCGTCCACGTAGGAGAGCGGGTCCTGGCTGAGGTCTTTGAGATCCCGGATCACCGCCCCGGCTGTGCCGCCCGAAAGCAGCAGGAGAAGCAAAATAAGAATGAGCAGGCGGACGACGCCCCCCTTTTCACGACGGCTGCGCGTCCGGTTTGATGGTGCAGGCATTTAACGCTCCTTACTGAAGCGGGCGCACACAGCGACCGCCGCTCGACTTGATCAATCCGGCAATGACCTACGCCAAAGTCGTCATTCCGGCGAAATCCAGGGTTGATTTGACTGGGAAGACCCCTCTGTTTTGGGGCAGTGTAGAGGTTTTCCCGGTTTGCCGCAACCGTTTTTCAAAGAACAATATTTGGTTGACACAGGCGGTCGTTCCTCTTATAGTCTGCCGCAACAGAGTCATCAGTGAAACGAGAAGAGCCAAGATCAGGAGCGGCAATTGAACCATTTATCGTTGATATTCAAACCCTTAATATGAGGCGCTGAAAGAGGACCCGGGCGGTCCTCCGGAAAACGCTGTCCTGCCGTTTCTCCCCCGCAGACCGCTTAGCCCCTGAGGGTCATGCCGCGGAGATTGCGGCATGGCAGATCAGGAGGCCAATTGGTCGATCCACCTTCAAGTCATTCGGTTTTTTTCAAAAGAGTCGGCGCGATTTTGCGCCGGGGAGCGGTTCATCCCCGGTCCCACGGGATCGTTCGCATCGCCCTGGCGGCCCTCTTTATCTACGCCGGTGTGGTCAAGCTCTTCGATCCCAGGGCTTTCGCCGCAACGATTTCCACCTATGATCTCGTGCCGGAGACGCTTCTGCCTTTGGTAGCCGTAGGCCTGCCGCTGGTCGAGGCCGCGGCCGGCGTCGCGCTGATGCTGAACCGGTCGTGGGGACTCCATCTGATCACCGGTCTTCTCGGTCTCTTCGTATGCGTGCTGGGGTATGGAATCATCGGGGATCTGGATGTCGATTGCGGCTGCTTTGGCACATCGGAGCTTGAAAAACAGGCCGGGCTGCGGCTGGCCTTTTACCGGGACCTGCTCCTCGTCGGGGCGGTGGTCCCTTATCTTTACCTCTGTCGTCGGGTCCGGAAGTATGCCCGGAGCAAGGCGAAGGAGGAGTAGTTGAACGTTTCATCGGGTATTCGCGGCTTCACGGGAAGCCACAAATACAAAACAAGAAAGGAGAAAAGAATGAAAATGCAAAAAGGATTGATCGCGGTTATGATGACGTTCGTGGTGATGATCGGCACGGCCGGAGGCGCCATGGCGGCCTGGGGAACCAAGGAGCTGGAAACGGAAAAGATCGCCGTGACCTTCGCCAGGGAAGTGGCGAGGGGCGGTTACCAGGTCCTGACGACGGAAGAGCTCAAAGGCTGGATGGATCAGAAGAAGGCGATGCTCATCGTGGACACCATGCCCTATGAAGCGAGCTACAAGAAGCAGCACGTTCCCGGAGCCGTGCAGATGGAGTTTCCGATTCCCGAGATGACGCAACTGGACGACAAGACCAGAGCCGCCCTGGAGAAGCTGCTGGGGCCGGACAAGGAGCGGCTGATCGTCTTCTACTGCGGTTTCGTGAAATGCACCCGGAGCCATAACGGGGCCATGTGGGCCGTCCGTCTGGGCTACAAGAACGTCTACCGTCATCCGGGCGGCATCAAGGCCTGGGACGAGGCGGACTATCCCATTGCGAAGGTCGAATAGCCATCCATGAACGGTGATTGGGATCGATGTCCCGGCTGCGAGGCGTGCAGGGAGATCTGCCCATTTCTGACGGAATATGGGACACCTGCCCGGATCCTTCGCGAATCTCCGGAGGCCTCCTTTTACTGCGTCTCCTGCCGCCGGTGCGACGAGGTATGCCCCGAGGGTCTGTCGCCCTCCGCCGCTTTTTTTGCAGAGAAGAGGCGGCTCGTCCGGGAGGACCGGATGCCGCCGGCAATTCGCAAGACCCTGGAGAACGCCCGCCGCTTTGCCCGGACGGGACATCGACTCCCA
>JAJFTY010000214.1 GCA_021372695.1 Deltaproteobacteria bacterium | reverse complement strand
ACAACCTGCCGGTGCTCCAGAAGATCATCGAAGAGCCGGAGAGCCGCGCCCTCTACCTCTTTCCCACCAAGGCCCTGGCCCAGGACCAGATGCACGAGATCCACGGCCTGATCGGCGAGATGAAGGCCGACATCAAGACCTACACCTACGACGGAGACACCCCCGACGACGCCCGCCAGGCGATCCGTCGGCAGGGCCACGTCGTGGTCACGAACCCCGACATGCTCCACGCCGGAATCCTGCCGCACCACACCAAGTGGCAGAAGCTCTTCGCGAACCTCCAGTACGTGGTCATCGACGAGCTCCACGTCTACCGGGGCGTCTTCGGCTCCCATCTGACCAACGTGCTCCGGCGCCTGGTCCGGATCTGCCGCTTCTACGGCCGGGACCCGGTCTTCATCTGCTGCTCCGCCACCGTCGCCAATCCCAAGGAGCACGCCGAGCGGCTCCTGGAGCGGCCGATGGCGCTCATCGACCAGAGCGGGGCGCCGGCCGCAGCCAAAACCTTCATCCTCTACAACCCGCCCATCGTCAACCGGGAGCTCGGCATCCGCCAGTCCGCGATGACGCCGGCCCGGAAGATGGCCGCGGAGCTGATCGAAAACGAGATCCAGACGATAGTCTTCGCCACGAGCCGGCTCAACGTCGAGGTGCTGACCAAATACCTGAAGGACCAGTTCGCCAAGGGGAAACCGGTGGACACGAACTTCGTCACGGGCTACCGCGGGGGATACCTCCCCAACCTCCGCCGCCAGATCGAGGCGGGGCTGCGCCAGCGCGAGGTGATGGGGGTGGTGGCCACGAACGCCCTCGAACTCGGGATCGACATCGGCGACCTGGAGGCGGCGATCCTCTGCGGCTACCCGGGCTCCATCGCCAGCACCTGGCAGCAGGCCGGCCGGGCCGGAAGGCGGACCGGGCAGAGCCTCGCGCTCCTGATCGCCCGGAGCTCGCCCCTGGACCAGTTCATCGTGGAGAACCCCGACTACTTCTTCTCCCGGTCGCCGGAGTTCTGCCGGGTCAACCCGGACAACCTCCTGATTCTGCTCCACCACCTCAAGAGCGCCGCCTTCGAGCTCCCCTTCGAGAAGGGGGAGAAATTCGGCGGGGAGAACCTGGAGGAACTGCTCGACTACCTCGAGGGCAAGGGGGTGCTCCACCGCGTGGGCGAGCGCTGGCACTGGTCCGCCGAGAGTTATCCCGCCGACGAGGTGAGCCTCCGGAGCATCAATCCGGAGAATGTGGTGGTGGTCGATACGACGGATACCGGAAACCACCGGGTGATCGCCGAGGTGGACTGGGACAGCGCCTTCACGACGGTCCATACCGACGCAATCTACATGATGGAGTCCCAGCAGTACTACGTGGACAAACTCGACCTGGAGCGGAACACCGCCTACGTCCACAAGGTGGAGGCGGACTACTACACCGACGCCATGACCTACACCAACGTCCGGGTGATCGACGCGTTCGCGAAGAAGCCGGAGAAGGAGATCCTGGTCGAACACGGCGAAGTCCAGGTGGTCAGCAAAGTCACGGGCTACAAGAAGATCAAGTTCTACACCTCGGAGAATCTCGGCTTCGGCGACGTGAACCTGCCCGAAAAGGACATGCACACGACGAGCTACTGGTTCACGATTCCCCGCCACCGGCTCGCTGCACTTCCCTACAACCAGGAGGAGATCATCGACGGCCTCTCGGGGCTCGCCTACAGCCTCCACCACCTGGCGGCCATGATGCTGATGGCGGACCTCCACGACATCGACCGGGCGATCGGCGACAAGAGCGGCGAGTGGTTCGTCAGGAAGGACCGGAACTGGCGGACGATCACGGCGACGCCCGGGGCAGAGTCGGGCGCCTCCCCCACGACGGACGCCTTCGATCCCACGATCTTTCTCTTCGACGCCTACCCGGGAGGAATCGGCTTCTCGGACCTGCTCTACGACCGTCACGATCCGCTGCTCGACTCGGCGCGGCAGCTCATCCGGAACTGCCCCTGCACCTGCGGCTGCCCCTCCTGCGTCGGCCCGACCCTGGAGGTCGGCCCTCGGGCCAAGGAGGCGGCCCTGGCGATCCTTTCGCTGATTCAGCAGAAATAGGCGTATTCCCATCTCGATCGATCCTATCCGCGCGGAACGCAAAGGCTGTTCATCAAAGAGCGGCAAAGCCTTTCTTTTTCCCCTCAAGTATTCAAACAAAAGAACCGATAGACAAACAGTTGGCCTTCGGTAGGGCCTTAAAGGTTTCGACGTTGAGCGCGGCAGCCGCACCGCGACCGGCGAGGCAATACGGAAACGCTCCACTTCAATTACGGCGGTACAGCTCAGGATCGATGAAAGGGGACGACAGAATGGCAGGAAAAGTGAAAAGGATCATTGACGAGATCATCTCTCAACGGTCGGGCGGCAACCCGACGCTTGCGATGACTACAAAAACGAAACTGATCCTGAAAGGGCTCAATCCGGACAAGTTCTCCTTCTCTTCGGAGGACGACCCGGCGATGATTCAGAAAGCGCTGGCGGTGGCAAGGGACATGGGCGTGAAATTATAGGACCGGCTTCCCGGCCGTGTGAGCTATCCATCCAAAAAAACGACAAGGAGACTATGATACGATGAATGTAAAGACTGCCTATTCGACGAAGGAGACCGCTCCGGAAGCGGTCGAAGAGCTCCGGGCAGCGTTCGCCGGTTTCGATGCCAAGGCGCTGATCTATTTCGCCTCGCCCAGGTTCGAGCCGGCTGTCTTGAGCGGCCGCATGCAGGAAATATTCGGCGAAATCCCCGTATTCGGCTGCACTTCCTCGGGGGAAATCGTTTCCGGGCATATGCTGGATCAATCCATCGTCGCGATGGCTTTGAACGATCGGATGATCGATGCGATTCACGTGGAGACCCTGACCAATCTCAAGGCGGACCCCAAGGGGGCGGTGGAAAGGGCCTTCCGGTCCTTCGAGACGCGATTCGGCATCCCCGTTGCCGCCATGGATCACCGCAAATATGTGGGACTGGTGCTCATCGACGGTTTGAGCGGTATGGAAGAAAAGGTCATGGAACGCATCGGGGATCTGACGGATATCCAGTTCGTCGGCGGTTCCGCGGGCGACGATCTGAAATTCCGGCAGACGCATGTCTTTTCGGGTGGCAAGGCGCTTACGGATGCCGCCGTCGTCGTCCTCATGAAGATGGCCACCGGATTCGATTTCATCAAGACGCAGAGCTTCAGCGTTTTGGATAAATGCTTCACGGCAACCAAGGTGAACGAGGCGAGCCGGGAAGTCGTCGAATTCGACCATCGGCCGGCGCTGGAAGTGTACGCCGAAGCGCTGGGGACCACGCCGGACAAGGCGTCCGACTTCTTCATGAGCAACCCCGTGGGACTCATGATGGGCGAAGAGCCCTATGTCCGCAGCCCGCAGCGGGTTCAGGGAACGAGTCTGATCTTCTACTGCAATATCGCCGAGGGGATGGAACTCTGCCTGCTCCGGTCGGAGGACATCGTCGAAGGAACGAGGCGGGATCTCGACAGGAAATTGAAGGAGATGGGATCCATCTCCGGGATCATCAATTTCAACTGTATCCTGAGAACCCTGGAGCTCAAGCAGAATCAGATGACGGAGCCGTACGGCCGGCTCTTCGCAAATATCCCCACCGTCGGGTTCAGCACCTACGGAGAGGAATATTTCGGGCACATCAATCAGACAGCCACAATGCTGGTCATCAAATAAGGGTTAGCGCCGCCGGCCGGAAGCGTTGTTCCTGGACGGCTCCCGCGGGTCCTCGCGGGAGCCGTCCAGGAACTCGGCCGGTTCGGGGAACAGGCCGGATCAGACGGCGCTCAGGACTTCAACGCCGCGATCTCTTCCGGGGAGTAGTGCAGCAACTCCCCCAGAATCCTCTCCCCATCCTGGTCCAGCCGCGGCGGGGGTGCGAACTCCTCTTGCTCGACCTCTGACATCTTGATGGGGTTGCCGATGATCTTGAGTTTCTTGCCCTCTCCGTAATCGACCTCGGGCACCATGTTTCGGCTCAGGACCTGGGGATCCGCCAGGGCCTTGTCCACGGTATTGATGGGCGCGATGGGGATCCGGCTCTCCATCAGCTCCAGCCACTCCTCGCCGGTCCGGGTCAGGAAGAGCTTCTCCAGCCGTTCATAGAGCTCGACCCGGTTGTCGAAGCGCCTCTCCCGCGAGCTGAACTTCGGGTCTTTGGCCATTTCGGGGATTCCCGCCAATTCACAGAATTCGTCGAAGATCCGCTGCAGGTTGCAGTCGAGCACGATGTCGAAAGTCTTGGTCCTGAACCCACGGGAAGGGTGGACCGAGGCGTGCCCTGTCCCCAGCGGCTGCGCGATCTCGCCCGCGGTGAGATAGTACTGCCCGCGGTAGGAGAGCAGCGCGATCTGGCAGTCGAGCATGCTCACGTCGATCTTCTGCCCCCGGCCGGTTTTTTCGCGCGCATAGAGCGCGGCCAGGATGCCGTGGGCCGCGAACATTCCGCCCGCCAGGTCCCCCATCGGGACCCCCATCCGGACGGGCGGCCGGCCCGGCTCTCCGGTAAAGCTCAGGATCCCGCCGCGGGCCTGGACGGCGATGTCGAAGGCGGGCCGGTCCTTGAAGGGGCCCGTGGTTCCGTATCCCGTGATCGAGCAGCAGATGATCCGGGGGTTCACCTTCTTCAGCGTCTCGTAGTCGATCTTGAGCTTTTCGACGACCCCGGGCCGGTAGTTGTCGACCACGACGTCCGATTCTTTTGTCAGATCGTAAAAGGCCTTCTTCCCCTTTTCGCTCATCAGGTTGAGGACGACGCTCTTCTTGTTCCGGTTGAAGGCGATGAAATAGACACTCTCCCCCTCGAAATAGTGGGGGGGCATGCCCCGCGCGCCGTCGCCGGTGCCGGGCTTTTCGATCTTGATCACTTCCGCTCCCAGGTCCGCCAGGAGCAGCGTGCTGTAGGGTCCGGCGATGATGGCCGAAAGGTCGAGTATCCTCACGCCGGCTAAAGGCAATCCCATATCGAACCCCCTCGAATCTCTCCCGCGGTCTCTTCGGACTGCGAAGGGCCTTGGGCCATGGATGCGCCGCTGACCGACCGCCGGTGGGTCGGCTCTCTTTTTCCGATCCCTGACCGCCGGCCTGCGAAAAGCGGCTTTGTTGCGCGAGGATAGGGGATAGGCCCTGCCCTGTCAAGGACAATTCCCAGGTTCGCCTTGCCACCGACCATCCTCACGAACATCCGGCCCGTATAGGAGTCAGTCTCGTCCGCGAAGATGACGGTTGAAGTTGTCGGCGGGCGTGGTATCATGCCGGCCATGAACGTCCGAAAACGATCGGAACGCGCCATGGGCCAAACGATCCCTGAAGCACAAGGAATCTCCGGCCATGCACCCGCCGATGAGGCAGCCTCGGCGATTCCGGGGAGGTCCGGGCCGGTATGAGCACCCTTTCCCGTTTGCAGAGACTGACCGGCGAAGACGGCAAAGAGGGCGGCCAGGAACGGGCTGAAGAGATCCGCCGCCTGCGGGAGCGCGTCGATGCCATTCTGTCGCGCCGTCCGGAGGGGGTAAGGCCGGCCGCGCCCGCTGGGCGGGGGCGCGGCGTCCCGCTGGAGGAGCTGGTTGCGGGGGAAGAGGCCGTCAATGAGGCGGGGAGCTTCTTTGCGGCGCACCATTTTGCCGTGGGTTCCGCCCGCCATGGTGCGCGGTGCATCCGGGATCTCGCCCCCCTCGACATGGGGCGGCTGGCGATCCTGGCGAACGACCCGGCCCTGCGGGGATTGGACTACAGCCGGGCGCTCTTCCTCGACACGGAAACGACGGGGCTGGCCGGCGGCACGGGCACGGTGGCCTTCCTGATCGGCCTCGGCTGGTTCGAAGGGGACGGCTTCGCCACGAGGCAGCTCTTCGCCCGGGATTACGCCGAGGAGCGGGCGACGCTCCGCTGTCTGGGCGAGCTCTGCCGGGGAAGGGAGTTTCTGGTCAGTTTCAACGGCAAGGCCTTCGACGCCGGCCTGCTCGCGGCGCGCTTCATCATGAACCGCATGCCGAATCCACTGGCCTGCCTTCCCCACCTGGACCTTCTCCATCCGGCGCGGCGTCTCTTGAGCCATCGCCTCGCCGACCGGCGGCTGGGCGCGCTGGAGGCCTCGATCCTCGGGTTCGAGCGGGAGGGGGACATCCCGGGGAGCGAGATTCCCCAACGCTACTTCGACTGGCTCAGAAGACGCGACGGCCGGCTGATGGCCGACATCTTCGCCCACAACCGGTGGGACATCCTCTCGCTTGCCGCCCTGGCCGCTCACCTGGCGGAGCTGATCGATCCCGAAGGGGCGGCCGCCGGACGCCACCCCGGAGATCTTCTCGCCGCGGCGCGGCTCTTCCTCGCCCGGGATTGTCCCGACGATGCCGTCCGGCTGCTCGACACCCTTTCCGGGTGCGCCTGCGCTGAAACGGCGCGGGAGGCGGGCCGGGAACTCTCCCTCCTCTACAAGCGGCGGAACCGGTGGCCGGAGGCGGTCGGGATCTGGCAGGAGATGGTGCGCTGCAATGGGGAGGAGCTCTTTGCCTGCGTGGAACTGGCGAAGTGGTGCGAACACCGGCGGCGCGATCTCCGGCAGGCCCTCGAATGGACCGAGCGCGCCTGCACCTGCCGCCTTTCGCCGGAAGAGCGCGCGGAGCTGGACCGCCGCCGGGAGCGGCTGGAGCGGAAGCTGGCCGCACCCCCTTTTTCTTGACACGTCCGGTGTCTTCCCCCTATACTCCTTTTCCCAAAATGAGACCTTTGCACAACTCGGAAATCGCATCCCGGAAGCGCGCATTGGAGATTTTTCGGGCACCCTGCCTCCGCAG
Source organism: Deltaproteobacteria bacterium (assembly GCA_021372695.1). The sequence continues at coordinate 7,341 of JAJFTY010000214.1, read as the reverse complement.
CGGAGCGCCCGCAAAGACGACTGTTTGAGCGAAGCGCGAGTGGTTCGACAGGCTCACCATGACAGATGCCAAACCATAGCCTGTCCTGAGCTTGCCGAAGGGCAGGGTCGAAACAATATCCGGCGCGCGGAGGGAGTGCAATTTTCAAGGACTTGAGAACGTGAACGGAAACGGCCGATAAGGGTGGCTTGCTCCATTTTCTTACAGAAAGGGATGATGTCATGATCGAATTGCGGAAAAACCAGGGGATTCTCCTGCTGAACGGAACGGAGATCGTCGATTACCGGGAGGGGCTGACTCTTGAGGACCTGCGGGGGATCGTCCCCCACCTTCCCGGTGAGGAAACGACACTCCGGAAAGAGGAGGCGCGAAGGGCGACGATGGCCTATCGCATCCTCGCCGCTCACCATCAGGGGGCGGCAGGGGAGGGGCTGAAGATCCGCTTCGACGCGCTCGCCTCCCACGACATCACCTATGTCGGCATCATCCAGACGGCGCGGGCCTCCGGGCTGAAGAACTTTCCCGTTCCCTATGCGCTCACCAACTGCCACAACAGCCTCTGTGCTGTCGGGGGGACCATCAACGAGGACGACCACCTCTTCGGACTCTCCGCGGCGCAGAAATACGGCGGGATCTATGTTCCGGCCCACCAGGCCGTGATCCACCAGTACGTGCGGGAGCGGATGGCGGGCTGCGGGAAGATGATCCTGTGTTCGGACAGCCATACCCGCTACGGCGCGCTCGGCGTGATGGGGATCGGCGAAGGGGGCGGTGAGCTTGTGAAGCAGCTCGTGAACCGGACCTATGACACGGCCTGGCCGGAGGTGGTGGCCGTCTACCTGGAGGGGGAGGTCGGCCGCGGTGTGGGGCCACAGGATGTGGCGCTGGCGCTCATCAGAGCCGTCTTCAAGAACGGCTTCGTCCAGAACAGGGTCCTGGAGTTCGTGGGTCCCGGGATCGAAAAACTCTCCGTCGATTTTCGCAACGGCATCGACGTGATGACCACCGAGACGACCTGCCTCTCCTCGATCTGGGCGACGGACGAAAAGGTGTCAGAATTCTACCGGATCCACGGCCGGCCGGAAGCGTTCGCCGAGATCAAGCCCGGCCCCATCTCCTATTACGATGCCCTGATCCGGGTGGACCTCTCCCGGATCGAGCCCATGATCGCGCTGCCCTTTCACCCGAGCAATGCTTTCACGATCCGTGAACTGAAGGCCAATCTGTCGGACATTCTCCGGGAGACGGAAAAAGAGGCGGCCCGGCAGCTGGAGAACCCCAACCTGGAGTACCGGCTGACCGACAAGGTCGCGGGCGGCCAGCTTAAGGTGGAGCAGGGGATCATCGCAGGCTGTGCCGGGGGCACTTTCGAGAACATCGTCTATGCCGCCAGTCTCCTGAAGGGCCGCACGATCGGCCGGGAGGAGTTCTCGCTCAGCTTCTATCCCGCGAGCCAGCCGATCCTGATCGAGCTTGCGCGCAAGGGACTGCTGGCGGAACTGCTCGCGACCGGCGCCACCATGCGGACCGCCTTCTGCGGCCCCTGCTTCGGCGCCGGAGATGTCCCGCCCCACCGGGGGCTCAGCATCCGCCACACGACGCGCAACTTTCCGAACCGCGAGGGCTCCCGGCCGCAGGACGGCCAGATCGCCTCCGTGGCCCTGATGGACGCCCGTTCGATCGCGGCGACTGCCCTGAACCATGGGATCCTGACCGCGGCGGATGAACTGCCCATCCACCCGCGCCGCATCCGCTACCATTTCGCCGCCGGGGTCTACGAGAACCGGATCTACGACGGATACGGAAAGCCCCGGCCGGAGGTTCCCCTGCACTTCGGGCCGAACATCGTCGACTGGCCCGCCATGTCCGCGCTGCCGCAGAACCTCTGCCTGATGGTCGCCTCTGTCATCACCGATCCGGTGACCACGACGGACGAACTGATCCCGTCGGGAGAGACCTCCTCCTACCGTTCCAACCCGCTGAAGCTGGCTGCCTTCACGCTTTCCCGGAAGGACCCTCAGTACGTCGGGCGCGCCGCCGGGGCCCAGGCATTGGAGACAAAACGCCTTGCCTGCCTTGCAGAGGGCCGGCAGGATGAGGGGCTCCTGGCGGCCGTGGAGCCGTGGGCCGCCGCGTTCACCCCCGGCCAGCCGGCCGAGGAGTTCCTGCGGACCACGGGACTCGGCAGCGTCATCTTCGCGCGCAGGCCCGGCGACGGCTCGGCGCGCGAACAGGCGGCCTCCTGCCAGAAGGTGCTGGGGGGGTGGGCGAACATCGCAAACGACTACGCCACCAAGCGGTACCGGAGCAACCTGATCAACTGGGGGATGGTGCCATTCGTCACTGCGGAGAAGGGCGAAGAGAAACTCGCGGTCGGGGAGTGGGTCTTCCTGCCCGGTCTGCGGGATGCGCTTCGAAACGGAGTGGAGTATCTCGAAGCCCGGATCATCAAGCGTGACGGCCGGATCGTGACCCTCGCCCTGCAACTGAAGAACCTCTCCCCGGGAGAGCGGGCCATCCTGCTGGCGGGCAGTTTGATCAACTTCTACGCCCAGAGTTAGCAGACTGCTGAAAAACGCTCATCTGCTGCGTTGCGCTGCAAACCTCCCCGGATCAAGTCCGGGCTAGGCGTGCTCCCTTCGGCAAGCTCAGGACAGGCTGAAGCCCTGTCATGGTGAGCCTGTCGAACCATTGCGCGCCTTGCATCTAAGTATTTTTGAACAGCCAGCCTGCGCGGGTGTTTTCAACACCCCGTTAGGGGTTCATGATGCGGAGCGGTTCGCCGACCGCCGTCCACCAGGGAAGGGCGACGGCAATCACCACCAGATAGGCGACAAGCGTCATCCACAGCCCGAAGCGGAAGATCTCCGACGCGGTGAGATGCCCCCGTTCGTAGACCACGAGCGACGAGGCGCTCTGGGCCGGGTAGTAGAGGACCGCGTCGCCCGCGATCATCACCGCAAGGCCGCAGATGACGGGGTTCAGCCCCGTTGCCGAGCCGATCGACATCGCGATCGGGATCGTCGTCGCCAGAAACCCGGTGATGTTGGGGATGAGCAGGCGGATCGGCGCCGCGGCCAGGAGCAGCACGGCCACCACCAGGATGGGCTGCTCCGAGAAAGCCGGCATGGCGCGTGTGATCACCGCGGCGATCCAGTCGCTGGCGCCGCTGCTGCTGAGCGCCCTGGCGAGCGACAGCGATGAGGCAAGCACGAAGAAATTCGCCCAGCCGAAGCCCTTCTCGAACTCCTTCCACGAAAGGACCCCGATGCCCGGCGCAAGCAGGCACGCCCAGGCGAGGATCGCCGGCAGGGCCGGATTCCAGTGATGCCAAGCATCGGTGAGCCACAGCAGGGAAGCCCCGATCGTGATGACGAGGGTCCGGATTTCCCGCCCGGAGAGAGGCTTCGGCGACCTTTCCGGCAGCGACGAGAGAGGTGCGTCGAACCCCTCCCGGTAGAGCCCGTAGATCAGCGCAGAGCCGAGGGTGAGCAGGACCCCGAAGGGAACGCACATCAGTACGAACCAGCGGCCCCAGGAGATTCCGCCGATCAGAGAGGCCGCCAGGACCGGGGTGATCCCCCCGGTCAGGAGCACGGTTGAGGCAAGACGGTTGATGGAGTTGAGCGCCAGCATGATCGCCTTGGCCAGGGGGGCGCCCCGGGGCACACGGCCGAGATCCAGCGCCTGTTCATAGACGAAGATGAGGATTCCCGTACGGGTGGTCGCGGAGGGGAGCAGGAGCGTGAGCAGGAGCGTGAGCAGCGGGAACGAGAGCAGCATGTGCAGGTAAAGGGCACGTGACCGTCCCCGGCTGTGCTGGAGGAAGAAACACGCCACGCGCTCGGCGAGGCCGCTCTGCAGGACCGCCTGGCCGATGGTCAGGACCCCGATGAGAAAGTAGGCCACCGGCTCGGCGAAGCCGACGAGCGCCTCGGAAAACCCCGCCACCCCGCCGGAGAGCACGAGTGCGATGACGAGCAGAATCCCGGTCACGGCCGCCGGTATCGCATCGGTGCACCACAGGCCGATCGCCATCACGGCCACGGCCAGCACACGCTGCCCGGCCGCAGAGAGACCCGCGGGCGAAGGCAAGGCCATCAGCGCCAAGGACAGGCCGGCCATGAAAACAGTGATCCCAAGGGCTCGCCATTCCCTCTTACCGTTGCGAGTCGCCTCCTGCTCGGGAGGGTCAGCGGTCTTTGCGGGCGACTTCATCGAAGGGGTCAATCCTTCTTCTTGTTCTTATGTTTGCCCTTTCCCTTGGTCATGCCCGAGCCGTCGTACAGATCCTGGCCCCGTTTGAGGGCGTGAAATTCCTTCGATCCGGGTTTGATGCCGAGACTCTTGGCCAGAGCCCCCCACCCCTTTCCGTGGCTTGACTTGTATTCTCTCAGGACCTCCTCCGGCGGCCGCTTGGCCATCTCGCCCAGCCGCATCACCATGTAGGCATCCGCCGGTTTTTCGACGTTGCCGATCACCGCATCGATCGTGGTGTCCCCGATATGGAACCGGGTGGCAAGCCTGGCCCGGAATCCCGAGGCGTCCGCAGCGGCCTGGATGTTGAAATCGGGCATCCAGTCGAAATCAGCAGCCGCGGCCGCGGAAGAAACGCAGAATAACGCAACGACGGCGACAAACATCATCCGAATTGCCTTCATATGACCTCCCTGCAGATGAATTGAGAAATGGCGGTTTACCGTTGCCGGCATGGAAACGCGGATGGACTATAGAACGATACCCGAGGAACTGTCCATCGATGATTGTTCCATTTCTTCAGGCTTCCATCGTTCCTCCCTTCACTGTTTATCCCTGAACAGCCCCCAGCGCCTCCCGGACCTTGGCTGCCAGTTCCTTGATGGAGAACGGCTTCTGGATGAAGGAGGCCCCCTCGTCCAGGACCCCGCGATGGGCGATGACGTCGGCCGTATAGCCCGACATGAAGAGCCGCTTCAGGTTCGGATAGAGCGAGAGCATGTTCTTCGCCAGATTCCGGCCGTCCATCTCCGGCATCACCACGTCGGTCAGGAGCAAATGGATCTCACCGGCATGCTCCCCGGCCAGACGGATCGCTTCCCCCGGCGTGCCCGCGGCCAGCACGCGGTATCCCTGTCTCTCGAGCACGGATTTGCTTAGCTCCAGCAGGGCCGGCTCGTCCTCGACCACGAGCACCGTCTCGCGGCCGGCCGTCACCGCCTTCGTCACCCCCTCCAGCCCGATCAGCTCGCTCTGGCCGATGTGCCGGGGCAGATAGATTCTGAAGGTCGTGCCCCGTCCCGGCTCGCTCTCCACATCGACGAAACCGTTGTTCTGCTTGACGATGCCGTACACGGTGGCGAGGCCCAGGCCCGTCCCTTTGCCCACTTCCTTGGTCGTGAAAAAGGGCTCAAAGAGCTTGCCCTGGATCTCCTTATCCATGCCGCAGCCGTCGTCGCCGACGGTAAGCATGACATATTCCCCGGGCACCATGCCCTCATGGTCGACACAATAGGCCTCGTCCAGGCGGACGTTTTTCGTTTCGATGGCAACTCTGCCCACCCCGCCAATGGCGTCGCGGGCATTGACGCTCAAATTCACCAGGATCTGGTCGATCTGTGACGGGTCGATCTGGACCGGCCACAGTTCGGCGCCCGGGAGCCAGGCCAGATGGATCTCCTCGCCGATCAGCCGTTGCAGCATCTTGAGCATCCCCGCCACGACTTCATTCAGGTCCAGAACCCGGGGAGAGACCATCTGCTTCCGGGCGAAGGCCAGGAGCTGGCGCGTCAGCCCGGCCGAGCGCTCGGCGGCTTTCCGGATCTCCAGCAGGTTGGACACGAGCGGCTGGCCTTTCTCGGCCTTGCCGATGGCCATCTCCGCATGGCCGAGGATCACCCCCAGCATGTTGTTGAAATCATGCGCCACACCTCCCGCCAGCCGGCCGACGGACTCCATCTTCCGGGCCTGGAGGAGCTGGTTCTGCAGATTTGTCCTCTCCGCCTCCTCCTGCTTGCGGCTGGTGATGTCGCGAAAAACCCCGAACACCTGGGTTTCGCCGCGGTATGAGATCGTCAGGCCAGTGGACTCGACGGGTACCGCCTGTCCATCCAGGGCCAAAACGCGGTGCTCGCGGGGAGCTGCGACCCAGTGTTCATTGACGTTCCTTCTGATCCTTTCGGCCGATACGGCCCGGTCATCGGGATGAACCATTTCCAGGTACGGTTTCCCGATCAGATCTTCGGGACGATTCGCCCGAAACAGTCCGACCGCGGCAGGGTTTGCATAGATGATCGTTCCGCCGGAGCGGAGGAGAACGGCGTCACTCATGCCTTCGACGATCCTGCGATGTCTCTCCTCGCTGTCCCGCAAGGCCTCCTCCGCCTGCTTCCGTTTGCTGATGTCCTTGAAGATGCAGGCGAACTGATGCGGTGCGGGCCTGAAAGCGGTCACCTCGAAGTGTTTCTTCAGTTCGGCGGAGTAGCTTTCGAAATAGGCAGGTTCACCGGTGAGGGCTACCCGGCCGTAAGTCGAAATCCAGAATCCTTCGATGCCGGGTATCACTTCAAGGATGGTCCGGCCCACGATCTCTTCCGCCTTCAGCCCGGTCAGTCCCTCGAAGGCCGGATTGATGGCCAGAAATCGGTAATCCACCGGATTCCCCTCCTGGTCGCAGATGATTTCGTGCAGCGCGAAGCCGTCCAGCATCTCCCCGAACAGCATCCGGTAGTCATCCTCGGCCCGGCGGCGGGCGGTGATGTCGCGGGTCACGCCGAGCACCTCCACCCGATGGTTCTTCGGGTTCATGTAGAAGCTGGTGACCACCTCGGTCCATACGGTGGAGCCATCCTTGCAGGTCTGTTCGATCTCATTGGTATAGAATTTGCCGGGAGGCACCTTGCCCGAGAGAAAGCCTTCCAGTCGTCTGCGGATCAAGCCGACCACGAATGATCCAGCCTCCAGGGTGACTGCCCGGATCACCTGCTTCGCGACCATCTCTTCCGGCGTGTAACCGAGCAGCTTCTCCACCGACGGGCTGACATAACGGAAGCGCATCGATTCGGCATCCAGGACCCACACGACATCCTTGATATTTTCGGTCAATATGCGATAACGTTCCTCGCTTTCCCGAAGCGACTCCTCCGCGCGCCTGCGGTCCGAGTCCGAGTGTTCCAGCTCCAGGATTCGCTTCTTTAACAGGGCATTCTCTGTGGAGAGATCCTCTGAGAGCTTTGCACGGCTTATGATTTTAGTAGGGGAAGGAGGATTTCGCCAGATTTTTTGATGCATCCTGCTGAGGGGGAATCCAAAGACGCCCTTGGTTTCCTGATGGGGTTACGATGAGTTCATTTTCACCTCCTACTT
>JAJFTY010000213.1 GCA_021372695.1 Deltaproteobacteria bacterium | reverse complement strand
GGTGCGGCCGAGGGTTGCTTCGGGGTGGTCACCGCGGAGGCGGACCCGGTCGTCAAGGCCGTCGTCGGGATCGTCAAATCGAACGGCTCGGCGATATCGGCGGCGAGCGCCGGCACGGACTACGTCGTCCCAGGCGGGAACGTGGCCACGGCCACCGCCCTGGCCGCCGATCCGGCCAACTGCGCGGCCGGCCAGATCGCACTTGGAATCACCGCAGCCGGTGTCGCCGAATGCACGGCGGCGCCGTCCGGGTTGACCTCCGTCGGCGCCACGACCTTCACCGGTGCCCTGACGGGCAACGCGAGCACGGCCTCTGCCCTCGCGGCCAACGGTGCCAACTGCAACGCAGGCCAGGCGCCACTGGGCGTCGATGCCTCGGGAGCGGTTGAAGGGTGCTTCTCCGTCGTTACGTCTATCACCGGAGCCTACTCGGCCGTTGATTTCACGGTGAAATCCCTGACCGCGGCCAAGTCTTCCGGCGTGGCCGGCGCCAGCATGAACTATGAGGCGAATAGCACGGACACAAGCGTGGTCGGGTGGATGGGACCCGCGTCGATCTCGGAGTCCTGGGCCTATCAGTTCAGCAGCACCCAGCCGACGGCAGGCCAGGTCATGGTCTTCGCCGCTCCGTCCGGATCCGGCGGACCGGGAGGAATGAAGACTTCCGTCCAGACCTGGGGAGGGCCTTACGCGCCGGCAGACGGCACGGGAATCGTGGAGCGGATTGGCGCGACCTTCGACGGCGGCGGATCGGCTATCGCTCTGAACAAGATCGCCTACGTCCATGTCCCCTATGCGGTAACGGCCATCAATCAGTGGACGGTCGTCTGTGATCAGGACTCGGGGGCGAACGGGATCATCATCACCCCCTACATGGACGCATACGCGGAGGACACCCTGCCAACCACAACCATGTGCGCGAGCGGATCCGCACCCCACACGTCCGGCGGAGCCACGGCCGGAGGAACCGCTCACCAGGCCGCATGGGATTGCAACGTGACGGCGATCCCCGCAGACCGGGTTGTGGCGTTTAAGGTGACTCAGGCCCCGAGCTCGGCGACCTGGTGCACCGTGTCGTTGAAAGTGACGAGGTGAACCATGAAAAGGACTATTTTCCTGATTGTCCTGATTCTGGCCACGGTGAGCGCGAACGCAAATGCTGCCACCTACTACGCCAAGAACGTCACCGGAACCTGGGCGGCCAAGACCTCGTGGTCCACGACGGGATCGGGCGGTGCGGATAATGCCGGGCCGCCGGTCGCGGGGGATGACGTGATCTTCGACTCGGGGTTTACCGGGACGATCACCCTCGGAGCGGCAGCCGCTTGCGCGACCATCACGGTTCAGGCAGGAGCAACAGGGACCTTGGCTCTGTCGCTTTACACGCTTACGGTTACGGGGAATATGGGTTTCGTCTCTGGCTTCAACGTGACCGCGAGTACCGGTTATGTCGCCATGACGACCGCTGGAGCCACGTTTACTGGAGGCTCTATAACAAATTTCCCGAAGATCACGATCACCGCAAATGTGACGTTGAACGCCAATGGAACAACAATTGCCACCATTTATCACTCGGGTGGCGCTCATACGATAACACTTGGTTCTGCGCTCCAATGCACCGTCATGGATATATCTCAAAACTTCGGCGCCACGACCTTTGCGGGGGCCTATGACATGACCATAGGCTCCTTGTATATGGGCGGGTCCGCGGATATGTCCACAACCTTCGTGGCCAACACCACTGTGACTGTGAACACAAGACTACAGGTAAACAAAACCGCGACGTATACCCACACCGTTACTGCGGCCTCCCCCGGGTTTACCCTGCACAATGACGGCCAGAGTGCCGTGTTCGGGGCCAAATTCACCAACGTGACCGCCACTCACACGATCTACAACTGGTACGGCGACACGCTGACCAATACGACCGGAATCACGAACGTGACCTCGGTGGATATAGGCGGCGGGGCCTTCACTCATGCGGTTGGTTTTTGAAAGAGAATTATGAAAAGAATCACCACGACCTGCATATTCCTTATCATCGTTCTCTCCTCCTCCGCATCCCTTGCCGGGACTTATTACGTGAGTGCGACCGGAGCGGCTACATGGGCCAACTGTGAGGATGCCGCAGGGACACCAGGGCCAAAGAGCGGAGCCGCCGCCTGCTCTGTCTACACCGCGAACCAGAACGCTTCTGCTGGGGACAAGGTCTATGTCAGGGGCGGTACATACACCTTCACGAGTGCGCATGGATGCGGGAACGATTACTGGTGTGGGATTCAGCCCAAAAATAAGGGAACGGCGGGAGCCAAAATAGAGTTTTCAGCCTATCAGTCCGAAGTGCCAGTCTTTACAAAGGATGAGACTGCATCCGTAAATCTTGCCGGTGTGAGGATAGACAAGGGAACGGTCGATGTTCCCGGCACCTATATCAGGGTGAGCGGGATCCAGTTCCAGAACATGCCGGTGTGGATCGATATACACAATTATTCGAGCTACAACGAGATCACTGGCTGCAAGTTTTGGTCCGACACCGGCGAGAATTTTTACAGCAGCGCCGGTGTTTCGATCAACAATGGATGCAACCTTGCCGGTGCGGATTACGATTGTTTCCCGACGCATAACTGGATTCACGACAACATCTTTTCAAAGGTTCACCAGAGCCAGGCAACCTACTGGTCATGCGTCGAGGGAGCCGACATGGTGAGAATCGGCGGAGGGTACTCCCTGCTTGGTCACAATCAGGACGCCACGACTCACTGCGACTACAACACATTCGAGCGGAATTATCTCGAATATGCCGGGCACGCCATGCTCGACACCTATGGCGGCAAGAACGTCGTCAAAGACAACATCATGCAAAATAACGCCTGGATCGAGGATTATCTCGCCAGTGTGTCCATTACATCGATCGTCGGGGTATCGGGCACGGTAACCGTCACGACGGACATCAACCACGGGCTCGCCGATTACACGATGGTCGCCATCTCCGGGACGACCAATTTTAACGGGACGTACTCGGTCAGGTCGAGCGGCGGCAATACGAACACCTTCACCTTTTCCAAGGCCGGGAACATCGCGGAGGAAAACTCGGGGTCGCTCGGATGCACATACCCCGCCATGCCCAACGGAAAGTATTCTCACCGCGGGATACAGATCAGCGAGGACTACGGACGGCCGAAACAGTTCGTCCTGGTCGAGAACAACAGGATCGGCTGGGCAGGCGCCAACCCAAACAATCCAGGCGAAGGGAGCCTGACAATCGCTGGGTCGGGGGTCATCGCCCGGTACAACAACGTCTACGGTGGGCAGCAGTCCGGGATCATCGAAAAATACGTTGGCTACGCCGATGGCGGGACCACAACGCTCGCCGGGGATATTTTGGCGGGTGCTACCACCATCCCCGTCGCCGACATGAACGACATCACTTCGAACAGCGGGTTCACGCTCAGAATAAACGATTCCCCATATGAGTTCGTTACTTGCACCGGCAGGAGCGGAAACAATTTTACCGGATGCTCCGGCGCGTCGGCTCACTTGAGCGGTGTGACGGTTTACACAAACCGAATGGGCCGCAGAGGCCAGGGAGGCAGCGGTCCCTACGCTGTTCGCATTTACAACAACACAGCATGGTGGAACGGCCAGACCTACCCATATATGCAATCGGCACAGGCCGGATGCGCCACATGCCCGGGTAAGTTGGGCGGGATAACGATGTATGATGCGTTTCTCGACGCAAAAGCCAAAAACAACATCGCCTACGACAACTACTCCTACACTTACCAGGCCGCGAATTGCCCTGGCGGCGTCGGGAGGGATATCACGGTTGGGTCGGTCGATCACTGCCATGACCCGGCGGATACCGCCGATATATTTGAGGTCACCAATAACTGGGAAACAAGGGTTGTCGGATCTCTCGGCGGCGATCCAAAATTCGTGAACCCGGTAAAGCCGGGAGATGCTGGATGGAGTGATGCCTATTATGGCAGCCAGAGCCTGTTTTCTGCCGAAGCGACGTATGCGGCCAATCCGTTGCCGGACCTGCGATTGCAGGCGTCGTCCACGGCAAAAAACGTCGGGACGTACCTGACCACGGTAAGCTCCGTGACAGACCAGACACACATTACCCTGGCTGACCCCATGTATTTTCAAGACGGATCATGGGGCTCGGCGTTGGCGACGCTGTATCCAGACGAGATATGCTTCTCCACGTCGGCCACGGTTGTGGGCAGTAACTGCATAGCCATCAAAAAAGGGACCATCAACTATACCACCGGAGCCGTTGAGCTTAACTCGACACCCGGATCCACGGTGAGCGTCAATGATTATGTGTGGCTATACAAGAAGTCCGATGGAACGCAGGTAGCGAAGGGCACCGCGCCGGACATGGGTGCAAATGAGTATGACGAGGAATCCGACGCCACCGCTCCCGTCGTCACCGCCTTCACGATCCCGGCCACGGCGACCTCTCTCACGGTGCCCATCACCACCTTCACGGCGACCGATGCCGTCGGGGTGACCGGGTACTGCCTGGCCGAGACGAACGACAGCGCCGGCTGCTCCTGGGAAGGATCGGCGCCGGCCAGTTACACCTTCGGGGCATACGGGTCGAAGACGCTTTACGCCTTCGCCAAGGATGCGGCGGACAATGTGTCCGATTCCGCGAGCGATACGGTCGTGATCACTGAGCCCACGTTCGTCGGTTCGATCTCCGGCGGAAGCATCACGCAATAGGGAGCGACGCCATGAAAAACACCATTTCGATTTTGCTGCTCGTTTTCTCGATGTTTTACCTGGTCGAGTACGAGGCGTATCAATGGGATCCCTGCACCTTGGATGCGCAAACCGGCATCGGCAACTGCCTCGCCATCAACTGCCCGCCGGGCGGCTGCGTGGTCGAAGCCACCCAGGACATCTGCGCCGATATCGCCTGCGTCCGGAATATTCTGGACAAAAAAGGTGTCGAGCATCTGAAGGGTGTCTGGAAGGTCCGGTGGTTGGGCACGGGCGATTCCCCGGTGGTCCTGGTCGACCGGATGAAGCCGGTGGCCACATACGATTTGAGGTAAGGCCATGTCAACACGGCAGGACTACATCACGACGGTACAAGGACTCGTCCCGGGGGACTATCCCCAGGGCGAGACCTCGATCATCCTGGCGATCGGCCAGGCTATCAAGGAGTACTCCAAGCACCGCCCGCGTGTCGTGCCCGAGGACGAGGCCGGGGCCGGCGCGTTCGACTACGCGGTGACGCTCTTCGCTGAGTGGTCCCAAGGGTTCTCCCTGATCCAGCAGGTGGAGTATCCCGTTGACGACACGGACCCTGAAGCCAACGTGCTCGACGAGGACGCATGGAAGATCTACTCCAAGCCGTCGGGGGATTGCCTCCGCTTTCTGGAGGACGAGCCTGCGGTCGGCGAGACCTTTCGGGTGACCTATACAACCCTCCACACCTGCACCGACGCGGCCTGCACGGTTTCCGCGATCGACGAGGAAGCGGTCGAGACGCTCGCGGCGGCTCACTACTGCGAGATCCTGGCCACGTGGTTTTCGCAGTCCCAGGACAGCACGTTCGAGGCGGACGTGGTCAACCACACGAGCAAGGCGAGGGATTTCGCTGCCAGGGCCAGGGCCTTCCGGGAGATCTACCGCAAGCACCTCGGCCTGAAGGAGAACGACACGGTTCCGGCGGCCGCCGCGGTCGGCGACATGGACCTCAAGTACCCGGGCGGCGGGGAGCGGCTGACCCACCCCCGGAGCGAACGGAAGAAGCGCTGATGGATATGCGATGCACTTTCCAGGCAAGGAAGGACATGCCCGCCAGGGCTCCGGCAATCGTCCAGCGGCGGCTCGATTCCGCCATCCACGAGGCCACCATGCTCCTCGTCGGGGAGGTGAAGCGGATCATTTGGGAGGAGAAACGGCTGGGCGTGGGCGGTGTGGAAGCCGGCCTCTACAAGGATATCGAGAGCGAGGTACTCGATCAGGGAACGCCTCTGGTCAAGGGGATCGTTTTTACCGGCCGGGCATACGGAATCGTGATCGAGAAGGGGCGGCGTCCCGGGAAAGCCTGGCCGCCCCAGGGTGTGCTTCTTCCGTGGATCCAGTTGAAGCTCGGTCTCAGCGGCGAGCAGGCTAAAGACGTGGAGTTCCTCATCCGGCGCAAGATCGGGAAGCTCGGCTTCCCCGGGATCCACATGTTCGAGCGGGCGTTCAATCAGAACCGGCCGAAGATTCAAAAGATGTTTGAAAAGGCCGGGTACGACATCGTCGACAAGGTGAGCGAGGGCGGGGCGTGAGCAGTTACCTGGAAATCATAGCCGACATCCGGTCGAAACTTGCCGGCGTCCAGGACACCGGGGTGATCCACGATTACGGCCGCTGGAGCGCCGACCAGAAGAGGTTCATCGATCTTTTCTCCTGGACGCCCGTGGGGAAGGAGACGAAGCAGATCCGCGGGTGGGAGTTCACCAGGGTGAAGCGGACGGAGCACGATCGCGGGGCACACTTCATCCACCATCTCTTCCAGCTTTCCGGATACCTGGGGCTCAGGGACAAGGACGCGAGCGAGATCGAGTTCCAGCTCATGGTGGATGCGGTCTGCGACGCCTTCGCCGTGGCCGAGGCCCCCCGGGACCGCGGCTACTACTACATGAACGGGGACGAACCGGACCAGGCGCCGGCCCAGGCCCTGACGATCGACGCCCGGTCCTTCGGCGGCGTCCTTTGCCATCACGCGGACATCCTCCTCTCCGTCACGGAGAGGGTGGTGCGTTGAGAAAGGAGGAGATCATGCAGGAGACAGTGCGGGCCGCGGTGACGACCTACTACTCCCCGGACGGGGCCGAGATCACCGAGAAGGAGTACCTGAAGCTGCAATATCCGGATCGTGAGACGGCGGAGAGGGCAGAGCCCATTGCCGCCGACGATTCCGCAAAACAGGAGGCGCCGGCGCCGTCCGGTTCCTCCAGGAAGAGGAGGTAAGCGATTATGCCGCTGCTCGTAGCGAAAACACAGATCGCGGCGAAAGCCGAATCCGCGGAGGGATCGGCCGAAGTCCTGGCCGGCGCTGACGTGTTCCTGGCGGAGAACGTGAAGTTCACGCCGTCGATCCTCTCCAACAAACGCAAACCCACGGCGGCCTCGCTGTCCGGATTCGCGGCCGTTCCCGGCCTGCGTTCCGGTCAGATGGAGTTCGACGTGGAGCTGAAGGGCAGCGGGACCGCGGGGACTCCTCCGGCCCTGGGCAAGCTGCTCAAGACCTGCGGCTTCGGAGAGGCCACGGTCGCCGTGACATCGGTGACCTACACGCCGGCATCGTCGGCGATCTCCTCCATGACGCTCGCCGCATACATGGACGGGATGATCAAGAAGATCTGGGGGGCCAGGGGAACGGTCAGCATCAAACTGGAGTCCGGGAAGCCCGCCTATCTCCATTTCGTGTACACCGGCGCGGACTTCTCCGTCACGGACGGCGCGATGCTCTCCGCGGGCGTCTCCTTCGAGACGACCAAGCCGATCGCCTTTCAGGGCGGCGCGCTCACCGTGGACTCCTACGCCGCGGTGATCAGCCTCCTGGAGATCAACATCGGCAACAAGGTCTCCCTGCGGCCGGACGCGGCGGCCACGAGCGGCCACAAGAGCGCGGTCATCGCGGCGCGCGATCCCGTCATGACCTTCGATCCGGAGACGGTGCTCGTGGCCACTTACGACTTCTACGGCAAGCTGCGCTCCGGCGCGGAGGGGGCGCTCTCGGCGGTGCTCACGGGCTCCGCAGGGAACATCTGCACCATCACCGCTCCCAAGGTGCAGTACGTGGACGTGAAGCCGGCCGAGCGCGAGGGGTTCCGCACCCTCGGGATCGACTGCCAGCTCAACCGCAACACCGGCGACGACGAACTGTCGATCGCCTTCACGTAACGGGTTAAGGGGAGGAGGAAACGATGTCTGAGTTCGAGTACCCGATCGGCGGCAAGACGTTCATCCAGAAGAAGCTGGTCCTGGGCCAGTGGAGACAGCTTCAGGACGTGATCCGGGACGTCCGGATCGTGGGCGAGATCAACACGCAATCGGTCCTGGTCGCGCTCGGTCCGAGGATTTTCGCGGTGCTGGCCGTGATCCTGATCGAGGAAGGCGGATCTCCGGAAGGGAAGGACCTGGAGGCCCTGGCCAGGGAGATCGAGTGGGGCATCGATCCGGCGGACGCGCTCCGGGCGATCGCCGATTTTTTCGCATTGAACCCGGTTGCTTCACTCTTGGAGAACATGAGGGAGACGATCGGGACGCTCATCCGGACGATCGACGAAGTGACGGCGAAGCTGAAGGAGATTGGGTCGAAGGACTCTGCCACACCCTCTCCTGCGGAGACATCACCAGGCGGGACTGGATCCTCTGGAACATAACGCGGGATGAGGCGGTCCGGTGGGCCAATCGGACGATCCGGCAGCGGCGCGAATGGGTTGAGATCCTCTTCGGCCGGCCGGGCACCAAGGGAAACGGAACCAGAAAATGCAGGAACGCGGCCGTCTGCGGCATGTGCCGCAAACAGTGCCCGGACAGGATAGCGGAACAGGGAAATGGCTGACGAAAAGCTGAGGCTCATCCTCGAGGCCTACAACAAGTCGAAGCCCGCCTTCGACGAGCTGGACAAGCAGTTCCAGAACGTCCAGCGGGGCGTCGACCGCACCAATAGCGTCCTGCAGTTGATGAAGACGCATTGGCTCGGCCTCTCCGCGGTTGCGGTGACCGTTGGGATCGGCATCCACAAGGCCATGGAGTACATCGACCTCGGGGCCAAGGCGATCCGGGCCGAGGAATCCTTCAAGGCGATGGCGGACGCGGGCGAAGTGAACGCCGACCGGCTGCGGGCCTCGATGAAGCGCGCCGCGGACGGCATGATCGACGACTCCGACCTCATGCAGCGGGCCGCCTTCGCGATGGCCCAGGACATCGATCCGAACAAGATTCCGCAGCTCCTGGAGGCGGCCAGGATCGCCGCCAGGAAGACGGGGCGCGACGTGGGCGATGCGGTGGACGGCATGGTCCAGGGCATCGCCACGAACATGCCCAGATCGCTCCGCCAGATGGGCGCGATCACCAAGGAGCAGATGGCGCTCCTGAACAAAGCCGCGGCCGAGGGGGTCACGGAGATCGACCTCCTGGACCTGGTCCTGGCCAACGCCGCGGTCGACGCCGCGAAACTCGGGCCGGCCGCGAACAACGCCGCGAAGGATATCGCGCGGTTCAAGGTGCAGATCACAGAGGTGAAGGAGGCGATCGGGGGCGGACTTCTCACGGTGCTGCAGAAGGCCTTCGGCGCGTTCCAGTGGCTCGCCGCCGGGATACTCACGGCCGCGTCCGCAGGGCCTAAGCTCCTCGAGATGATGGCCCGCCTGGCGGCCAAGGTCTACGACACGACCGGGCAGAAGGAGCGGGCCGCGGGCGCCCTGAAAGAGGCCGAATCCCTGCTCCAGACCTACAAGGACCTGAACGGCGCCGCCGAGGATCTGACCGGGAAGGCCGTGGAAAACATGACCGGATCAGGAGGCGGCGGCGACACCCGGACCCCGGAGCAGAAGCGCAGGGATATCGCCAAGGCAGAAGCGGATAGGGCCAGGGAGGAGCAAAAGCTCCGGAACGCCGCGGCGGCCAGGGAGCGGCTCCGCGATGAGGAGAAAGCCGGCAAAGAGCGCACCGACATGCTCGTCCAGCTTTGGGACACCATCAACCGCATCAACGAGGCGAAGGCCAAGGAAGACGCCGACTTCTTTGCCAAACAAGACGAGGAGAAGCGGAAGCGGGAAGAGGACGCCTACCGCAAGAGCATGGCGGAATTCGGCGCGCGCGAGGAGGAGAACGCCCAGTATCTGAAGGAGATGCCGGCGCGCCTGAAGGCGGAGCGGGAGGGAGAGATCAACCAGCAGATCGCCGAGCTCGACCTCGCCGAGAAGCTGGGCCGGGCCCACAGCGACACCCTGACCGAGCGGATCCGCCTCCTCGAGGAGCTCCGCCGTTCGCAGGAGCAGAGCCTGGCCGGAATCGACAAGGAGAAGGACCCGACCGGATGGTACGCCCAGGCGGCGGCAATCCAGGCCACGAACGGCGCGATCGCCGACCTCAGCCGGGAGATCGCCCTCAGGGATCCCTTCACGGCGATCGACCTCGGCCTGAAGAAGGTGGCAAACGAGGCCGAGAACGTGGGCCAGAAGCTCTACGACGCGATCGACAGGGCCTTCGAGGGCATGACCGACTCGCTCGCGGATTTCGTCATGACCGGGAAGCTCGACTTCGCCGACCTGGCCAACTCCATCATCAGGGACATGGTCCGGATCCAGATCCAGCAGAGCGTCACCGGCCCCCTGGCCAGGGCCGGCGGCGCCTGGCTCTCCGGATTGTTCGCCAGCAGGCCCGGATACAATGTCGGTATCGACGCCGCGTTCGAAGGGGCGAGCGGAATGCACACCGGCGGCGCCGTTGGCGGCCGGGGAGGCGCCTACCGCATCGTCATCAATCCCGATCTGCTCCCCAGGCGCCACGGAGGCGGGCTCGCTGCCGACGAGCGCGTCATAATCAACAAGGTGGGCGAGCGGTACATCACCGAGGAGCAGAACGAGTGGCTGACCGCCGTGGCCAGGAGCGCCGGCGGCCGGTCGCCGCAGGCCGTCACGTTCAACGTCGTCAACGAGAGCGGCCAGGAGGTCCAGGCCCGGGACGCCCGGGTCGACTTCAACGCCCAGGAGATGGTCGTCACGCTCTGGCTCGACGCGCTCAACCGCAACAAGTTCGGGCTCAGAAACGCCCTGGGAGGATAGATCATGGCAAACTGGCCCACGCTTCCCTCTCCGGACACCGGCACCAAGGAGGCGGTCTACAAGCCCCAGCTCAAGCTCGAGTTCGAGGCGAACTACATCCAGTCCGCCCCCCGGGCCACGCGTCACCGCAGGCGCTTCCCGCTCACCTGGGAGCTCATGACCGAGGCGGAGTACCAGATCCTGGAAGCGTTCTTCCTCGCCAACCAGGGCGGCAGCTTCACCTACACGCATCCCATCCGGAGCACGAGCCACACCTGCGTTTTTTCGGCCGATTCGATCGAGCACAAGTGGCGGTCCGGCGGCTGGGTCGGCGGGGTCTCCTGCCCGATCGAGGAGATCTGACATGCCCCTCGAACTCTCCTCCGTCGCCGTCCAGGAGAAGAACAAGCTCGCCACGACGAGCGTCGTTCTGCGCGCGCTCGAGATCACGATCCCGGGCGTCGCCGAACCTGTTCGGGTGGTCGAGAATTCCGCGAATATCACCTGGAAGGGGCAGACCTGGGTCTCCTTCCCCTTCCGGATCGAGGAGATCGGCGACCACGCCAAGGGCGAGGTGCCCAGGGTCGTGATCAAGGTGGCCAACGTCGGCGGGGCGATGGGGAACTACATCCGGCAGTACGACCTTTACAACAAGGCGAACGGATACTCCCCGATCCTGGTCAGCATCTTCGTCATCAACACCCTGGCGATCGCGGTCAAGTCCGTTTCGGGAATCACCCGGGCGGGCGCGACCGCCACGGCGACGTGCGCGGCGCACCGGTTCACCTCCGGCCAGAGCGTCTACATCGCGGGCGCGAACCAGGGCGAATACAACGGCCTGAAGACCGTCACCGTCACCGGGACGAACACCTTCACCTTTGCGGTGACCGGAACCCCGGCCACGCCGGCGACGGGGACGATCACGGCCCAGCTCGCCACGCCCGAGGTGGAATACGAACTCGAGCTGAAACAGCCCCAGGCAACGAAGACCTGGGCCACCTTCACCCTGGGGGCGTCGAACCCGTTCATCCGGCGCTTTCCCCAGGCCATGATCCTGAAGAACCATTGCCGTTTCCGTTTCACGAGCACCCGCTGCGGGTACGCGGGGGCCGAGACGGCCTGCAACCACACGCTCGCGCGATGCCGCGCGCTGGCCAATTCGCCGCGGTTCGGCGGCGCTCCGGGGGTGGGAAGTGCCGGATTTTCCGTTGAATGACCTGTTCAAGGCCCGGTTCGTCCGGGGCGGCCGGGACGTCCGGACCGGGCTCGACTGCCAGGGGCTCTTCCTGGAGGTCATGCGGCGCTACGGCCATGACGTGACGGACCGCGACGTGGCCGCCTATGCCACATTTATTGTCGCGGCGGCGATCAACAGCGAGTTGGCGTCAGGCAAATGGCAACGGATCGATGCGCCGGAGGAAGGATGCGCTGTGGGGCTTGCCCTGGATCCGGAAAATCCTGCGATGGCCCAGCATCTGGGCGTCTGCATCGGCCGCGACAGGTTCATCCACATCATGGAGACCCACGGGGTCAAGGTATCGGCCGTGGAAGATCGATTCTTCAGGGATAAAATCCGGGGGTTCTACCGATGGGTCGGCTGATCGTCGTCAACCACATTCAAAACCCGTTTGATCCGCACGGCAGCCGGCAAATTGTCCAGATGCCCGCCGGGCTGACCGTGAAGGAGTGCATAGATCGCCTGCCGATCCCCGCCGAGGGATACGATTACGCGGTTTCCGTGGACGGCCTGCTCCTCTCCCAGACCGCGGACCTGGCCGCGTGCCGGCCGGCGTCGAGCCTGGTGGTCTGCGCAGTCCCTCAGGGGGGAAACGGCAAGAACCCCGTGCTGATGGTTGCCATGATCGCGGTCATGATCGTGGCGTACGTTTATGCTCCTCCTGCCGGAGCGGCGATGAATGCCGCGTTATTTGCGGGGGAACTGGCGGCCCAGACGGCGACTGCAATAGCATTCACGGCCATAATGGTCGCCGGCAACTTGCTCATTAATGCTCTCATGCCGGCTTACGGACCCGACGCCACGGGCGGAGGATCCGACTTCAGCAAGTCCTCCACCTACGGCTGGGATGTAACGGGCAACAGCGACCGGGAAAACGTGCCCTGGCCGGTGCTGTGGGGCACGCACCGCATATACCCGCCCATCATCGGGAAGTACGTGGAGGTGGCAGGCGACAAACAGTACCTGAACGTCCTGTACGCCGTGGCGGATCACGCGATCGATTCGATCGATGAGGCGAGCGTCGAGATCAACGGAAACGCGGTCGCCAACGGGGAAGACGGCGTTTTCTGGGAGACCCGCCTGGGCGCCGTGGATCAACCCGTCTTGCAGCGCTTCAACGACACCCGGACGGCCAAGACCATCGGGAGCAAACTGACCACAAGCTGGAGCACGGTCCAGACGGACGGGAACGCCGTCGAAGGGGTCGGGGTGGCGTTCTCCCTGCCGCGGGGCCTCTGCTATGGCGAGAACGACGGGAGCCTGGGCCAGGCGTCGGTCAAAATCGACGTGGAAATGAGGCTCCTGCCGGCCGGAGCGTGGGTGCGCCTCGAGGGGAAAAACGAGACGGATCTTGTTCTGGTCGAACCCCGCTGGTCCGGCGGTTATTGCTATGCAGGAGAGTGGTACGAAATAGAAGTTGGATCGGAGGTTCCGGGAGACCATACGGAGGGACAGATATTTTATCCCGTCGGGTGGAATTTTCTTGGCGGGGGAAGTGGAGAGGACGATCCCCGGCCGATCCCGACATGGCACTGGTCGCCCGCCGCGGAGACGAACCACGGGCCGGGACTTGTGACGACTGACTACAAGGAGATCGCGGGCGCCCAGACGTCGCCGCTCCGGCGGGTCTATTACCGTGACCGGATGACGGCGGGCTCCTACGAGATCCGCGCCAGATTCCACGAGGCTCCGCCCTCCGGCGTGCGCTACTCAAACGACGTCTGGTTCGACTATCTCGAGGAAATCATCTACGACGATTTCACCTATCCCGGCACGTCCCTCTTCGCGCTCCGCGCCCTGGCCACAGACAAGCTCTCCGGAAGCCTGCCTCGGGTCTCCTTGATCGCGACGCGGTCGACCGTGCCGGTGTGGACCGGGGCCGCCTACGAAGACAAGGACGCAACGCTCTCCGCCTGGCAGGCCTGGGATGCCCTCCACAACGAGGACTACGGCGGGGGCGTCGCCTACGGCCGCCTGCCCGTGGCGCCGTTCCAGGCCTGGGCGGACTACTGCGATACGAAGGGGTACCATTCGAACATCTATTTCGACTCCCTGGCCAACCTCCGCAAGGCGCTCGACATGCTCAGCCAGCTCGGCGAGGGGGCGGTGGCACAGATGGGGAGCAAGTTCACCTGCTACGTCGACGGCGAAGTGGACCTGCCGGTGCAGTCCTTCATGTTCGCCGACGCCAACGTCATCCGCGACACGTACCAGGAGAGCTACATGCCCAGCGACGACCGGGCGAACGCGGTCGAGGTGACCTTCTGGGACGCCGCCAACGGCTACAAGCGGACCACGTTCGAGATCCCGGCGGCCGATTTCGACTCGACGACCGAGGAGATCAAACGGACCCAACTGACCCTGATCGGCTGCACGTCCCGGGCGGAGGCGATCAAACACGGCTTCAGGGCGCTGAACCGCAACCGTTACCTGACGCTGACCTCGTCGTGGGAGGCGGGGTTCGACGCGATCGGCTGCCTGCCCTGGGATCCGGTAGTGCCTCCCCTGGGAGTCGGCGGGCGGGTGGTCTCGGGAACCGCCGGAAGCGTAACGATCGATCAGCCGGTGGTGCTGGAGCCGGGGCACACTTATATCATCCGGATCAAGAGCTCCGTGGACGACTCCGCCGAGGAAGCGACCGTGGCGGCCGTGGCCGAGGAGACGACGACAGACACGCTCACGATCGTGGGAGTTTTCACCCACACCCCGCTCCTGCACGAAATGTTTCTGTTCTACGAGCAGGGGGACGACGTGAAGCTGGCGCGGATCGTCTCGATCACCCGGAAGGACGACAACACCCGGAAGATCACGGCCATCGAATACAGCGCCGCCGCCTGCGACGATACCGGCACCGTGACGGCTCCCGAGGCGGAACCCTCTCGCACCTGGGTCAGCCACCTCCACGCCGAGGAGGTATGGAAAGGCGGCGCGGAGACGCGCGCCCAGCTCTCCTGGATGGGCCTGGCCATCCTCTGGCGGGTGTGGTACCGGGTGCCGGCGTTGAGCAGCGTATGGATGTATGCCGGCGAGACGACACGGCCTTTCATCGAGATCCGGGGCCTGGACTATGGCCAGGCCTACGAATTCTCGGTCAGCCACACCCGGAATCCCGAGGATGGGGAGACGGCCACCCTGACGCTCGCCGGCAAGATCACTGCGCCCGGGAATGTGGACACGGTCACCGCCGTTCCCTGGGAGGACGGCTGCACATTTACGTGGGCGAAGGTGGACGATTTCGACCTGGCCGGGTACCAGGTGCGCACGGGGGTCCATTGGCAAGCGTCGACGTTGTATGCAATCGATGATTTTTACGTGGTTCCCACGGACGGCACGGCCCGGCGGTATCGATGCGTCACACCGGGGACCTCCGGCGCGACGGAACCCGCATGGCCGGAATCGGGCACGATCGCCGACGGCACGGTGACATGGCTGGAGGACTCCTCCGGGTGGACCTGGCAGACGATCGCCATGCCGGCCTTCGTCCGAGAGCTGACCGGGGAGGAAAAGGAACAGCAGGGAAAGGATCGCCTAACCGTCCGGATCTGGGCGGTCGGAGCGGATGCGTTCGGCAACGTTTCCGCCACGCCGGCGACGGCCTCCGGAACCGTTCTGAACCAGAAGCCCTACGTTAGCGTCGGGGTGACGAGCGTGGAGGGAACCTTCACGGCACTGCCCGCGGCGATCGCCAAGCTGCCCTCGGGAGGCGGAAGGATCGTGATCAAAAATGGCGAATATCAGGCGACCGGTCCCATCGCGATTCCGGACCTGAACCTGGAAATAGAGGGGGAAAGCCGGAGCGGAGTGGTGTTGAAAAACCATGCCGGGGATGATCTGTTCGTTCTGCACAACCTGACAAAGGCGTTTTCCTTCAAGCGATTCAGCGTCGCCAGCCAGAACGTCGCCGCCTTTTCGAAAATGTTTAAGATCTATGGAGAATCTTCATCCCTGACCGCTCGGGTCGACATTGACAAATTGACGATGTCTCTGGTGGATGCCGGTCTCGGTTCCGGAAAAGATGCTGGCATTTACCACAATCACGGGGCCGAAGGGTCGAGCCTGACAGTCAATGACGTTATCATGTCCGGATCGCGTCACGGAGTCTATGTATGCGACGAAGACGCTTTTGGCGACGAAGCAGGGCTAAATTTGGTGAATGCCGTCGTTTTGGGATGTCAATTCGACCTGTCGCAGATAAGCATTATTTCAAAGTATTTTTCTGTCGTTGACAACCTTCTGAAAAACATCATCCAGGAGGGCATCAAGTGTGCCTCGATGAATGCCAACGGTGACAATAACATCGCCTCCAGAAACAAAGTCTATTCCAGGACCGATTCCGCGATCGCTTCGTCATGGACGGGCATCAGTGCGTCATCGGACAAGATGATACTTTCGGAGAATGTTGTCGTGGTTGGGTCGACAATATCGCACGCTGAAATAAATGGGATCGCCGCCGTCTCTCGATATATCAACATGAATGCAAATCAGATTCAGATAGTTGGGGCCTTTGAGTATGGAGTCAACGGAATCTATCTGGCGTATGCTTCTGACGCGTCGGTGAGAGGCTCAAAAATAGACATAGGAAATTCCGATCATACGGCATACACCTACGGCATCAGGCTCGAATCGGCATTGAGAAATATATTGACGGCCAACTCGATAAACCTTCGCAACAATAACGCGAAAGACATCGGAGTGCTTCTAAGTGCGGGTTCCAATAACAACCAGGGTTCCGACAATATTACCTACAACTGCGGGACGTCGATCAGCGATTCAGGCACAGGGAATACCGTAACGGCCAAGGATATATGAGCGACTCTTTCCGGTGCCTCGCCGCGGCGAGCGATGGGATCCTGAGGGCATCGTTGGTTTAAGCGATCACAGATCGTAGAATAAAAAAGGCGGACAGTATTCCAGGGAGCACCACCTCCCCAGACCAGGCGCTGAAACGCCCGACGGGATAACCCGCTACCATCCGCCCGCGCGAACGGCCGGCCTTATAGCAGGGTTATCCTCCGAACACAACTGAGGAGGAGATGTAGATGAAGAGTTTCCTGGCGTACATGGGCGGCAAATCGATTCTGGCACCGAAAATCATTCCGAAAATTCCGAAACACAACTGTTATGTGGAGGTGTTCGCCGGCGCAGCCTGGCTCCTCTTCAAAAAGGAAGAGAGCTGCTCCGACGTGGAGATCATCAACGACATCAACCTCGATCTCGTCACGCTATATCGGGTCGTTAAGCATCATCTGGAGGAGTTTGTAAGGTACTTCAAGTGGATACTGGTTTCGCGGGATGAATTCTATCGGTTTCGGCGTGAAGACCCTTCAACGCTGACGGACATCCAGAAGGCTGTTAGATTCTATTATTTATTGAAGCTCGGTTACGCGGCGAGGATCAAGGATCCGTCCTTCTCGATCGCCACAACCTCGAAGCCTCGCCTGAATCTATTGAGAATAGAGGAAGAACTGTCAGCCATTCATCTTCGCCTTTCGAGAGTGTATATAGAGAATAGGGCATATGAAGAGATATTTGCCCGATTTGACAAGCCGGATACATTCTTTTACGTCGACCCGCCTTATTATGGATGTGAAGACTATTATGGAGATGGAGTATTCAGCCGAAGCGACTTTATCAAGCTGAGGGACATTCTTGGCAGGGTCTCAGGGAAGTTTATATTCTCGATCAACGACGTCGACCACATTCGGGAGCTATTTTCTGGTTTTCACATCGAGACCGTTGCGACGTCCTATTCAGCAGCGGGAGCGAACAGGAAAAAGCTGGTAAACGAGCTCTTGATCATGAACTATGATCCGTCGAATCAAAGCTAATTTGACCTGGTCAAATGGTTTTCGGAAGCCATTTATCGCGATTTTCGCGCCAGAGTTATCTCGCGCGGCCACAAAGGGCCGTCGAGACCTGCCGGTTATGCCCGGCCGCAGTCCACAAAAATGTTTGCGGCTATCGCAAGTACGTAAATCAGATCATATAGATAAGTCAGTTCACCGCGGCGAACTGACTCTGGAATAAAAGGACGGATCGGCGTCTATGGCTACGCCGATCGTCGATGATATGAGAATCTCGCGGCCGGGATGCCCTGCGCTTCGTCTGACGCCCGGATCAGCAGGCGAGGGTCAGCCGTGTCCCAGTTATGCTGTTACAGCTTCCATTTTTCGGAGAAATAGACGTTTCTGACGCTTTTGGCCTTATCTTTTGCCCACGCTTCCAGCCCCATCTTCTTTCGGAACAAAATTCAATTCCCTTCTCCTCTGCGCAAGGATAGACGTGGCAGGGGATCGGGATGATGGGACATTTTCCTTTTTCACCGCGGCATCCTTTGCATACGGCCTGTTCCAAAGGGATTCCCATCTTTTCTGAGACCATGGCTCGTATTTTCTCATTGTCGTTTGCCAAAAATACGGGGCAATTGAAGCAATCCAGTCCGCATGGCGCTGTCATCTCTCGGTAATTCATCTTCCCTCCTTGATGCCACTTTGGGCATAATGAAAAGCTGAACCGGAGGAGTTCCTGGGACGTGACCGGCTCAGCCTCTGGTTAGCGTTTCTCTTGCGACTTCGGCTGGCAACCCCTCTGCGATTGACGGATTTGCATTGTCCGCGTCAATGAGAACCGCAAGAGCCGAGTTTGTGCCTGATCCGTTTCTTCTGAGGGATGCCTAACGAAATGGTCACCCGGAGTGGCCCGATAGGGACACGATCGGGTGGAGCGCCTTGTTATCAGCTCCTTAGTATTTCAAAGAGGTCGTTGCCCGACTCCTGATCTAGACAAACGTAACGGAAGCCGGATTTCATAAGCACCTTGACCGACGCGATGTTGTCAGGGTTTGTGTGGGCAACAATCTTCTGTACTCTGGCGTCACCAAACGCATTCGAGACAAGTGCTTGGACCATTTCAGTTGCATACCCGTGCTCCCGCGACGAAGGCATCACAGAAAAGCCAATCTCGACCTCTCCTTTTTTGCTCGGGGGGCCGAAATAGCCACCTGCTCCAACCAATATCGAGGACTGTTCCTCTTCTTCTTGCCGGATCGCATACCAAACATACCAACCAACAACCGACATGCCACCTTCTTTAAGACAGCAGCCCAAGAACTCCTGTGCATCCCGGTCATACTCCCCTGGTGGCCATCCGGGTTCCACCCGTGTTCCCAATAATCGTGCGAGATGTTCAGAGGATTCCACTTCGGCACAGATATGGTCGAATGTTGCTGCTGTTAACTCAAGTCGGTTTGTCCGTAGTCTGACACATTTGACTTCTTCCACTTTACATTGTCCTTTTGTCTATCTGATAACGCTGTAACCAATGCTGCGTCTTGTGTGATAATATTCTTGCTCCTAACGCCGGAATTCAGCGGCCGCTACAGGCGGTCCGCTGGATCTCTCGCTTTTGCAAAGGCGCGCATGATGTGGCGACGCAGAAAGATTCGCTGGGACCCGAAGAAGAAACAAACATCGTCGTCTTGCTTCCTTCACCTCATCCCGAATCGTTACGTCATCGACGAAGTCGATGCACCGTGCGTACTTCTGAGCTTTGTACATCAGGTCACGCAGGCAAATCAGCACTTCAATGAAGGCGGATCGCACAAGTGGACTGGCCACATTACGAACGTCAAAGATTCCGGAAGCTAGTAGCGCATCGATACGTCGGATGTCATCGTTGAATTCGGATTTCTCGAAGAAGTCCATAGGCAGCCTCCAACGGCTAACGTACGGCATAACCGGTGGCAATGGGCGCAGCGGAATTGCCAGTCTGAGTTTTTGATGCGGTTGTTAGGTGTTTTGTCTTTTATAGCCATACAGCCCAGTCGCCGTAGTCAAATGTTCCGCTGCCATGATGCAATTTACCCTCAGCCTGCAACTGCCGAAAAGCGTCACGCATTCGGACCAGAATTTCGGGCTTGATATTCAAAGTGTGATGCGCCGGAAACACTTGCTTCACCGGCAGTGCCGACACCCGCTCCAGAGAGTTAAGATATGCCTCTGGATCGGTGGACGGATAGTAGGCAAAAAGTGTGTCTTTATAAACCAAATCACCGGTATAAAGGTAACCGCGCTCCTTTTCCCAAAAACACATATGACCCGGCGAATGACCGGGCGTATGCACTATTTGAACAAAGCGGTCTCCAATATTAATAGCTTCATTACCCTTTAGCACTTTTTTCGGCTTACCCTGAAAGAATTCATATTTATTTACATCATAACCTTCCGGCAGGTCACATCGGTCAACGACCATGCCTTTAATTTGCTCCATCGTTAAAGGAAATTCTCCGTTAAGCCAGTTCAGTTCATCCTCATGAGCGTAAAAGTCTGGGAAGTATTTATGACCGCCAATATGATCCCAGTGAATGTGGGTGGCCACTGCGGCAATCGGTTTGTCAGTCAGTTTTATGACCTGTTCGTAGATATTACAGATTCCGAGCCCGGTATCAATCAGCAAGCTATGTTCAGAGCCATTCAAGAGATAACAATGCGTTTCTTCCCAGTGGCGGTATTCGCTTATGATATGAGAGCTTTGCACGGCTTATGATTTTAGTAGGGGAAGGAGGATTTCGCCAGATTTTTTGATGCATCCTGCTGAGGGGGAATCCAAAGACGCCCTTGGTTTCCTGATGGGGTTACGATGAGTTCATTTTCACCTCCTACTT
>JAJFTY010000198.1 GCA_021372695.1 Deltaproteobacteria bacterium | reverse complement strand
GTCTTCCTCCTTTCAGTCAAGTGTTTTGGGCAAAAACATCTTAACCGAAGAGGAGACTGACTGCCATTTTTCCTTCAACAACTGTAGGGCGAGTCCTTAACTTTTACAGCTAATCGGTACGCAAAACGTTCAAGAATTTCTGAGGCCAAATTCCGAGAATTCGTGAAGTGTTTTTCTCTGGATTTGGACGCTCACCAGACGGCTCTTTTAACCGGACTAAACCGTAATACCGTTAACCGTTACCTGCGTCTTGTCAGGACCAGGATCGCCGAGTTCTGTGAACAGTCGTCTCCTTTTCGAGGAGAAATCGAGGTCGATGAATCATACTTTGAAGCTAAGCGGATCAAGGGGAAGCGAGGCCGTGGCGCCTATAACAAAACCCCTGTCTTCGGTATCCTCCAAAGAAACGGCATGGTCTATACGGAAATCGTTCCCGACTCTGCAAAACAAACGCTCCAGGGCATTATCCGAGGTAGAGTAGCGCTTGAAAGCGTCATTCATTCCGACTCCTGGCGCGGTTATAATGGGATGGTTGATTTGGGCTACAAAAAGCATTATCGTGTCCACCATGGAGCCAATGAGTTTGCCAACGGCAAGCGCCATATCAATGGTATCGAATCCTTCTGGTCGTACGCGAAAAGGCGGCTCATGAAGTTCCATGGCATTCCCAAAACAACCTTCTATCTCCATCTCAAAGAATGCGAGTTCCGTTTCAATTATCGGAACCAAAATACCTACAAACTCGTCCTAGAAATGCTGAGAAAAAATCCCCTCAGCTAGTCTAGACCCAAAAACATCTCTTGTGTAATCTGCGTCTCAGGGCCAAACTGCAGAAACCTTTCATCTGAGTATGGACCACAGATAAACTCTTTAAAATATTCAAGGCTTCCTGTAATCTCGTCATACTTTTTTTTAAAAAAAGCTGCATTTTCTATTGCCCTGATCCGAAAAGGGTCAATGCCTTTCATTCCTGTATTAATCAGCGTGACATGCGTATAATTCTTCAGCTCCTCTTTAACAATCCATTCAGCTGCTTCGCTACCATAGCGGGGTATATATTCTTCTATTATCCCCAAAGGATCGTCCTTTGCCACAATCCATCCGGAAGTCAGGTAGTAGGTACCTGGCCTTGACCGGAAGATTTCATCATACCGCGCCGCTGAACCCAGGAAGAGCGAAATGCAGTCATGGCAGCGGGGTACGATCAGTTTCTGACAACGCGCCGTAATACCGACTAGGCCGTTCGAACAGAGACCGTACCCCAGAACAATCTCCGTTGCACGCGATTCAACCTGATCGATCTTCTCCTGGATCAACTCGGGAAGCCTCTTCGGGGTTCGGTGCAACCCCTGTTCGAGATAGATGATCTCTACTTCGGGGGAGTCGGCTCGCACGGCCTCGAGCTCCGGCTCCATCACCCGACAGGCAATTACGACCAGCCGCTTTGCCGACTGCTGCGACTTTCCGGATTCCATGTGCTATCACCCAACGATATCCCTATGTTCTTCTGATTTTCGAATGCCGAACCGTTCGGCGGAGTGGTCCCGCCCCATATAGAAATTGATCCAGGAAGAGGACTGATATAAATCCCAGTTGCAGGGCGAAACCGTATAGGTGTCCAGGGTCCCTCCCTCTCCGAAGCGCTTCAGCCGGGAATAGGCCTTCACATAAACACACTGCCTCTTCCCGGGATGCACCTCGCACCATCCCTCATAGCTTCCACCGCAGGCACCGTTGCGTTGGTTTTTGGGGCACTGGGACATGGGGCAGTTGTACGCCAGATCAGTCAGGGCACAATCGCCACAATCCCTGCAGTCATAGAGCAAGACTTTGGCCAGATGCTCCAGTTTATGGAAAGTGCTTTCCGCCATCGTGCCCGCCACGGCACCTGCAACCGAGCTCATGAAACCGAAAAGTCTTCGATCTGGTTCGAACATCAGATGATGGAATATTCGGGACAGGCGGTAGACAAAGCCGACCGGCGCATTTGACGGCCTGTTTTCCAGGCGGACCGGCATTTCCCGGTTCAGTCCGGTCGACTTATCCTGATCGTAGAGATAGAAACCGCCGGGCTGCGGGTAATCAAACTCTAACGTCAAATCTTGCCAATTCCTATGGAGTTCCTCGCCCTTCTCCATAATGAAAAGGACATGATCGTATTTTACCCCGTGTCCACCGATATGAACACCGCTAAAGCCCATCCCCTTCATAAAGGCATACATCTTGGCCGCCCGTAGCAGTCGTGCTTCCACGCCCTTATCGGAGGCTTGGCGTTCCCTGTCCAGTTCGGCCAGCAGCTTATCAGTAACGACGCACCCGGGAATCTTGTTCTGGTTCATGAGCTTACCCGCCCCATACGGCAGGACGTAGATATTACCCACCACCGGCACGTGCAGACCGTTCAGCTTCATGAAGAGCATCAGTTCGTGGAATTTCCGGGCATCATAGCCGAGCTGCGTTACAACAAACTCGGCCCCGGCGGCGATTTTTTTCTTCAGTTTGAAATACTGAACCCTCTGCTCCGCTTCCGTCGACTTGAAGGGTGATACGGCAGCCCCGGCAAAGAAATTCGCCGGCTGATTCATGCTCACACCCTTGGGCCCCGGACAGGCCATGCCCTGGTTCATCTCGCCAATCAGTCGCAGCACATGGACAGGATCAAGATCGAAGACCGGTAACGGCCTCCCCTGGAACCCTGTTACGGGATAATCTCCTGTCATCACGAGCAAATTTCGCACCTGCCCTCTGTCCAAGGCATAGAGCTGGCTTTCGATCTGATTGCGGTTCCGATCCTTGCAGGTGAAATGGACCAATGGTTCCACCCCAAGCGCTAGAATCTCCTGTCCCAGATAATCGGCAAGGATCGCGGGGTTGCCACCGGGATTGTCCGTAATCGTCACCGCGTCGATCCGCCCTCCCTTCGCTGCCTGCTCCGCCATCAGGAGCACATTTTCCTGGAGCTTTTCCCGCGCACCCCGACCGGGAATCAACTCCCATGTGACCGACATTCTGTTTGCGTCCGCCAAGGACGCCTGTAAACGATTCCCCATAGGATTCTCTGTTATCCGTTTCGCGAAGATAGCCTGGCTGACTTCACGGTATTGAGCATGAGCATGGTGATCGTCATCGGTCCCACGCCGCCGGGCACGGGGGTGATCATGGAGGCCTTCTCCTTCACGGCATCGAAATCGACGTCCCCGCAGAGGATCGCCTTCCCCTCGGCGGTCATCCCGATCCGGTTGACGCCGACGTCAATCACGACGGCTCCCTCCCGGACCATCTCCGCCGTGATCGCTTTGGGCCTCCCCGCCGCAACGATCAGGATCTCTGCCCGCTGCGTGTGGGCGGCCATCTCCTTCGTCCCGGTGTGGCAGACCGTGACCGTTGCATTGGCCCCCGCCTGCTTCTGCACGAGGATGTTGGCGATCGGCTTGCCCACGATGTTCGACCGGCCGACCACGACCACCTCCGCCCCGTCGGTTTTCACACCGGAACGAATCAGGAGTTGCTGGATCCCCGCAGGCGTGCACGGAAGGTAGTCCGCCTCACCGATCACCATCTTGCCGACGTTTACCGGATGGAAGCCGTCGACATCCTTCTTTGGGTCGATCGCATAGAGGACCTTCGTCTCGTTGATCTGTCTCGGAAGCGGCAACTGCACCAGGATTCCGTGGATCTTAGGATCGCGGTTGTAGCGATCGATCAATTGAAGAAGCTCTGTTTCGGTCATCGTCGCCGCGCAGCTCTCTTGGACGGAGTGGAAGCCGACCGCCTTGGCCGTCTTCTGCTTGGCCGTCACGTAGCTCAGCGATGCGGCATTCTCGCCGACCAGGATGGTGACGAGCCCCGGAACGACCCCGGACTCTGCTTTCAGACGCGCTGTTTCCGCCGTAATTTCCTCCCGGATCTGCCGGGCAATTTCGATGCCGCTGATGAGTTTTGCCGTCATTTTAAACCTCTCTTGGTCCTGCACAAAGCACTGAAAAGCTGCTCAAAAGGGCTTTTTCGGCAGTCTAAAACAATCCTTTGACCCGCCCCGTGTCGCAATCCACGTCGATCCGGCGATAGGCCGGATCCGATGCCGTCCCGGGCATCAGTTTGATCTCGCCCGCCACGGGCACCAGGAACTTCGCGCCGCCGTAGATCAGGATGTCCCGAATGGGAAGGGTCCAGCCCGTCGGCCGCCCCTTGATCCCGGGGTCGTGCGTCAGGCTCAGATGGGTCTTCACCATGCAGGTGCAGAACTCCTTGAGTTCCGGATCCGCTTCGAACCGTTTGGCCTTCTCCAGCGCGAGCGGTGAATAGCTCACCCCGTCGGCCCCATAAACCTCTTTCGCGATTCTTTCGATCCTGCCGCGCAGGGGAAGCGCTTCATCATAGAGAAACTTGAAATCCGTTTTTTCATCACAGGCGTCGATGACCGCCTCGGCCAGTTCCCGGGCACCTTCGCCCCCCTTGAGCCAGTGTTCGGAGAGCGCGACGCGCGCTCCGGCCTGCTCGGTCAGGGAGCGGAGCAACGCGATCTCCGCCTTCGTATCCGTATGGAAGCTGTTGATGCAGACCACCGGATTGACTCCCGCCTTCTTGACGGTTTCGATGTGGGCCTGCAGGTTGGCAAACCCTTGCTCCAGGAGCGGGAGATTTTCGCTCGTGTAGGCCGGATCGAGCTTCTTGCCCGGCACCACCTGCGGCCCGCCGCCGTGCATCTTCAACGCCCGGACCGTGGCGACGATCACCGCGCAGTTGGGCGTAAGCCCGCTCAGCCGGCTCTTGATGTTCCAGAACTTCTCGAACCCGATATCGGCGCCAAAACCGCTCTCCGTGGCGTGGTAGTCGGCCAGCTTCAGCGCGATACGGTCGGCGAGGATCGAGCTCTGTCCCACGGCGATGTTCGCGAACGGACCGGCATGAACGAAGACCGGCTGCCCCTCGATCGTCTGGAGGAGGTTGGGGTTGATCGCCTTGACCATCCAGGCGGTCATCGCCCCGGCCACGTCCAGGTCGGCCGTCGTCACCGGCTCTCCCTTTCTGCTGTAGGCCACGACGATCTTCCCCATCCGTTCCCGGAGGTCCCGGAGACTCGTCGCGATGGCCAGGATCGCCATGATCTCGGAGCTCACGGTGATGGCGAAGCCGGAACTCATCATGAAGCCGTCCATTTTTCCGCCGAGGCCGATCACGATATCCCGCAGGGACTGGGCGCAGAAGTCGATCGCCCACTTCATCTGGATGTTCCGCGGATCGATGTCGAGACGCCGGAGGTTCTTCGAGGAGAGCATGGCGTCGTCGTAGTTGAACTCGTGCTGCATCCGCGAGGTGAGCGCAACCATCGCGAGGTTGTGGGCGCTCGAAACGCAGTCGATATCGCCGGTCAGCCCCAGAGAGAAGGGCGTGAGCGGAATGCACTGCGAAAGCCCGCCTCCGGCTGCGCTCCCCTTGATGTTGAAGGTGGGTCCGCCCGACGGCTGGCGGATGGCGCCGGTCACGCTCTTCCCGCACTTCGCAAGCCCCTGCACGAGACCCATCACGGTCGTGCTCTTCCCTTCCCCGAGCGGGGTCGGGGTGATTGCCGTCACGTCGATGTATTTCCCGTTCGGCTTACCCTCCAGGCGGCGGAGGATCTTCATGAAGTCCACCTTCCCGATATAGTGCCCCATGGGAAGGAGCTCATCCCCTTCGATGCCCGCCTCTGCGGCCAACTGGGAGATGGTCTTCATGTGCTTCTCCGCCTCTTCCGCAACCTGCCAGTCTGCCAGAGACCGAGGATCCAAATCCGTGATCTTGAACATTTCGGCCGTTCCTTAAAACTCGAATTTTTTTGCTCGGTAGGCCTTCATGAAATTCATGCAGTGGTTGTCACGCCCGATCAGCGCTTCTGCAGCAATGATGTTGGCCATCATCCTCTTGTCCAGAGGATTGATGATGGCGCCGTCAAGCCCCATTGCAATGGCCATGGACATGAAGGTCTGATTAAGGAACAGACGACCTGGAAGGCCGTAGGAAACATTGGAAAGACCACACATGGTCTTCACCCCGGGAAATTCCTTTTTTATCATTCTGATCGCCTGGAGAAACTCTATTCCAAACATTGTACCCACAGAAATAGGTTGCACCAATGGATCCAAATAAATATTCTCTATGCTTATCTTGTTGTTTACCAGCCCGTTGATCAACTTCGCAGCAACCCGGAGGCGATCCTCGGCGGTCTTTGGCATCCCCTCATTACTCATGCAGAGTGCCACCACTCTGCAATCTGTTCCAACCAATAGAGGAATCACCTTCTTAAACCGGTCGGTCTCAAGAGAGATTGAATTAATCAGAGGGATTCCTTCATGTGTAAAAGTTAAGGACTTCCCGGACAGTCAGTCCCTCTTCGGTGGCGATGTTTAAGCCGCCTCTTTTGTCGTCACCTGCTCTTTGATAACCTTGCCAGCCTCGATAGTCTCGATCGGTCTCTTGCCCATGTTCCGGTAACC
>JAJFTY010000192.1 GCA_021372695.1 Deltaproteobacteria bacterium | reverse complement strand
GTCCGGCTTGCGCGGAATGAGCGAATTTGCTCCCGCGGTCCAGGACTGTCGCAAGGCATCGATCCCGCTGAAGCCGCATTCCTCGTTGACGGTGCAGGCCATCACCAGGGTAGGCATGCCGCGCGGGCGTTCCGCGGCCAGCCGGGCAAAGGCGGCCAGCATGGCGGTCATGCCCCCCTTATCGTCGCAGGCCCCGCGCCCGTAGACCCGGCCATCCCGTACGATCGGTTTCCAGGGCTCGATGGTCATCCCGTCGACGGGGACCGTGTCCTGGTGGGCGGCGTAGAGCAGGAGCTTTCCTCCTTGGTCCGGCGGAATCTCGCCGTCGAGCCAGGCCACGATGTTTTCCCGGCCCGGCTCGGCAAGCTGGCGCCGGTAAGGGACGCGTAGCCGCTGGAAGAGCGTCTCCAGGTGATCCGTCAGGCGCGCTTCGCCATACTCCGGGCCGGAGACCATCTTACCCATCGGATTGACGCTGGGGATGGCAACCAATTGGCAAAGCGTCTCAACAAGATCGAGGTTCACGATCATCCTTTCTTGGGTTGGCAGCTGAGGGCAGACCGGCTAAAACCAAGGAACCAACAAACCGACGCCGCCTGCAGTTGGTTCGTATTGTAGGCGTTTGACGCGGTTGAGAATACGGCCTAGACAAGGCTTTCGGCGGGAGGAGCGACGGCAAGGAGATTTGGAAAGCCGCGGCAGTGGAAAGAATGCCTTGAAGGTGGGGTTGAGATCAGCCGGGTTTTGGTCGATACTTAATTGTGTGAGGGGTAACCCTCACCCTGTCGCCCTTCGTAGGTCCCTGCCCCGCCTACGAAGGGCATTTTTATGCGCTGCAGTCGAACCTCGCTTTTCTCCCGCCCCAGCCGCTCCCCGTGTCGCGCAGCCGGACCCTGTCGCGGCGCATTTCCGGTAGAGTGAGAAGTCCACGTGTCGATGTCTTCTCCGGCATGACGCGCGGCCTGGCGGACCAAGATTGCCGTTTCGGATTCCCGACAGTGTTGTCTCGCAGAATCACGCAGGGGCGTCTAGAACGGGAGGGGCATCGAGTCCTTTTGCGGGACAATCCCTGCCCAACGGAGGAGTCTCCCCTGTCTGGTTGCAGATCGACGTTCGCTTGACCGTATGGGGGGCGGTCAATAGAATGTCGCAGGCATTATCCCCTACTGGAGTAGCTCGTTTTCATGCAAATCGCCGTTCTTCCGATCTTCCTCTTTGTGGCGTTTCTGATCGGTCTGGCGCTGGCGTTGATTCTTGTCGCGAACCTGATCAACCCCAGCCGACCTGGCCGGGTGAAGGAGATGCCATACGAGAGCGGCATGGACCCGGTCCATGACACGCGGCGGCGGTTTGACGTCCGCTTTCATCTCCTGGCGATTGCCTTTTTGGTGTTTGACGTGGAGTTGCTGTTCCTTTTTCCGTGGGCGGTGAGCTTGCAACAGCCCGACCGGCCGGCGTACTTGTTCCTCGGCGGAATGCTGTTCTTGGGGCTTTTGGCCCTCGGGTTTATCTACGATTGGCGCAAGGGGATCTTCCGGTGGCGGTAGAACTGCCCGACAACGTCCTGATCACGAAGCTGGACCAGTTGGTCAACTGGTGCCGCAAGAATAGTCTTTGGCCGATGCCGTTTGCCACGGCCTGTTGCGGCATCGAATTGATGGCCACGGGAGCCAGCCGGCATGATCTGGCGAGGTTCGGGGCGGAAGTGTTTCGTTTCAGCCCGCGGCAGTGCGATCTGATGATCGTAGCCGGCCGGGTGGTGATGAAGATGCTTCCCGTGCTCCAACGGATCTGGTTACAGATGCACGAGCCGAAATGGTGCATTTCGATGGGTGCCTGCGCCTCGACCGGCGGCGTGTTCGACACCTACTGCGTCGTGCAGGGGATCGACCGTTTCATCCCGGTCGACATGTACGTGCCCGGCTGTCCGCCGCGGCCCGAGCAGCTGATCCAGGCGATTATCGACCTGCAAGAG
>JAJFTY010000183.1 GCA_021372695.1 Deltaproteobacteria bacterium | reverse complement strand
CGGGATCTTACCGCACTCGTCTTCGATCGTGAGGCGGAAGGAGCCGTTGTCGAAGAGCCCTTCGGATTTGAGGGCAAGCATCTCGGTCTTTGCCCAATCCTCGGTCAGCGCATCGAAGGCGTTCTTGTCGGCCAGGAGCAGCGCCTCGCCGGCGTGAAATCCCGATTGAGCGACATAGCGCAGCCGGATGCCGTCGCTCAGGTTGGCCGCGTCGTAAACCTCCGCGCGCATGGAGCGGTTCAACTGAATCGTGATCGCGATGATGATGCTGACCATGAGCAGCACGAGCACCAGGGCAACCCCCCGCTGACTTCGATACCTTGAAAGCGTGCCAGAGCCCTGAAAACCGGGATCCCGGAAGCGCACATTGGAGATTTTTCGGGGTACCCTGCCCCCGCAGCGGAGCGCCGGCAAAGACGATTGTCTGAGCGCGGAGCGCGAGTTTCGTCTTTGCAGCGAAGCGAGGAGACGCAGGGTCGAAAAATGTCCAGCGCGCGGAGGGATCCCCTTTTCAGGTTGCCGATGTTGACTCACGAACTTTCCGCCTTCGCTCTTGCGAGCTATCTGCTCGGGCGGCTTCGCAAAAGAGCCGCAGGCAGGGCGCGCGACGCCCGAGGGGTGAGGCGTACTTTTCCGTACGCCGCAACGGCGCGGGAGGAAGCGCAACGCAGCATCCGGCTCTTTTCCGAAGCCGCCCCTCATGGCGTCACCTGATTGAGCGGCAGCCTGACCCGGGTCATGAAGGGATGGGGGTGCTCGCGGTCCGCCTCGTTGACCAGCCCCAGGCGGATCTCAACCATGGCCGGGGCCTTTTTTCTCTGCGCTTCGACGTCCCCTCCACTGTCCCAGGTTTCGTATTCCTTTCCCGCGGCATCGTAGAAGAGATAGGTCAGAGTTTCGATCTGTTCGCACAGGAGAAATCCTCCGGCGGTCTCCTCCTTGGCCGGATCGCGCCGGAGGGAATCGCTCCGGAAGAGGTTGTATCCTGCCTTCTCCGCCCCCTCCTCGACGTTGTACCCGATCACGGCGATTCCGGCCGGCTCCTCCTTCTCCCCGAAGGCGACATGGGCTGCGGACCGGAAGGTGAGGCGCGTGAACTCCCTGTCGCCCAGGCTGTACGGTTTCGCCAGAAAGATGAACTCCCCTTTCCAAGCGGCGGCCGCCTCCAGGTCCCGGGACATCCGTTCGAAGACGGTCCTGGCCATGCCGTAGAGTTCGGCGTCGGTTTCGGTCTCCCGGATGATCCGGAATGTCCCCGTGTAGGAGGCGTAAACGGTTGAAAGGACGACCCCCAGGATGAGGACGGCGATGAGGATTTCGATCAGCGTGAATCCCCGGTTTCTCACAGCACCACCTTGTAGACAACGAGCCGGTAGGTGTTGCGGGCCACCATCCGGTTGTTGGTCACCGTGAGCGTGACCTTCTTCAGGATGTCGATCTCCGTGTCGCCGATCTCCACCTTCCACTGATAATCGGGGAATGCCTCGCCGAAGTCTCCGCTCCCGGTGGCAATCTCCCGGGGGTCCGCCGCGTCGATTTCCGCCATGCGGCCCTGGGCCAGGAGCGACGCCGTCGTGAGAAAACGGGAGTCTCCCGCCATCGAGACGCTCTGGGACTGGGACTGGTAGACGGTCACCAGGGCAATGGCCAGGATCGCCATCGCAATCATGACCTCCAGGAGCGTGAAGCCGCGGGCTGAAATCTTGCGCCACGGACCCGTGAATCTAACCCCTTGACCGTCTCTTGGCCCGGGAATCGAATCCCGGAAGCGCGCATTGGAGATTTCCCGGGTCTGGAAATATCCAGCGCGCAGAGGGTTCCTCATTTCCGAGGCTTCCAGCATGCCGGTCGCAGACCCCGAAGCATCGCACGGCGGCCGGGGAGTGGCGAACGAATCAGAGACCCGGGACACGGTCATCCTCGCTGAAGATGAAGTCGACATACTTCTCATAGACGCTGACCGTCGGGAGAAAGGGGTTGAAGACGAGAGTGAGGGTCCGGTCTGCCTTCACCAGGTGGATGACGGTGGGTTCGGTGTATCCCTTGTGGAAGAAACGGACGAACGCCTCCCCCTCCGTCTTTCCGACCTCCGCAAAATGGCGTACGCCGGCGATCCTGACCCCCTGAGGGAGGCGGACCGCCCCTTTGCGGATCTCCGCCCGTTTTTCGGCCGTCGTATCGGTGCTGTAGGTCCAGAAACCCTGCTGGTTGAGATCGATCTGGAGCACGTAATCGACCTGCTCGCGGATCGCCTCGTTTCTCAGCTCGCGGGAGGTTCCGATGATCTGCCTCGCCGTTGCCAGGAGCTCGTCGTTGAGCAGGGTATCGCGCACCCGCGGGATGGCGATCAGGAGCATCAACCCGATCAGCAGCACCACGACGGAGAGTTCGATCAGCGTGTATCCCCGGTCAGTCACTTTCCCAACTGTTGATATCCTTGTTCTTCCCCTCCCCTCCTGCTTCGCCGTCCGCGCCGCGGGAGGTGAGGTCATAGTCCCCATGGGCGCCGGGGGAGAGATAGACAAAGTCATTGTCCCAGGGATCCTTGGGGACCTTCCCCTTTTCAAGGTAGCCACCCTGTCGCCAGTTCTTCAGCGGCGTCCCGGTGGAGGGCGGCTCGACCAGCGCCTGGAGTCCCTGTTCCGTCGTGGGGTAGTTCCCGTTGTCGAGCTTGTAGAGCTTCAGCGCCGTTTCGAGGCTTTCGAGCTGGATCCGCGCCTTCGCCTGCCGCGCCTCATCCGGCCGCCCCATGATCCGGGGGACGATCAGCCCGGCCAGGATGCCGAGGATGACGATCACGACCATCAACTCGATCAGCGTAAAACCCCTCTCGTTGCGCCTGACTTTTCTCATGACTTTCTCCTTGTGCCCGCGTCCTTATCGGACAAGCTGATTCATCTCGAAGATGGGGAGCAGAACCGACACGACGATAAACCCGACCACGGCCCCCATCACGAGGATCATCGCCGGCTCCAGCAGGGAGGTCACGAGGATGATGTTCGCCTCGACCTCCTTCTCGTAGGCATCGGCCACCCGGAAAAGCATCGTCTCCATGTTGCCGCTCTGCTCGCCCACGGAGATCATCTCGACCGCGATCGGGGGGAAGAAGCCGCTCCGGGAGAGGGGTGCGGAGAGGTTCTGCCCCTCCTCCACCTCTTTCGCCGCCCGCCGGATTTCGTCGGCGACGATGAGATTGTCCACGACGTTCCAGGCGATCTCCAAAGCGGCGAGGAGCGGCACACTGCTCTGGAGAAGCGTCCCCAGCGTCCGGCTGAAGCGCGCCACGACGATCTTCCGGTTCAGGTTCCCGAAAAGGGGCGCGTTGAGTTTGAACCGGTCCCAGAGACGCCGTCCCTGGTCGGTCTTCCGGATGGCGTAGCGGATCCCCACGATACCGGAAAGCAGGACGAGGGCAATGATCCACCAGAGGGATTTCAGGGCGCCGCTGACCACGATCAGAAAGACGGTGATCCCCGGCAAGGTCTGATGCATCTCCCGGAATATGTTCGTGATGTTGGGCACGACGAAGGTGACCAGAAAGAAGAGCACCCCGCTCCCGATCAGGAACATGAAGAGCGGGTAGGCCAGCGCCGACCGGATTTTCGTCCTCAGGGCCTGCTGCCCCTCCTGGAAATCGGCAAGCCGGTCGAGGACCAGGTTGACCGTCCCCGACGCCTCCCCGGCCCGGACCATGTTGATGTAGAAGGGGGGGAAGATGCGCGGGAAATGCGACATGCTCTGGGTCAGGCTGTTTCCCTCGTTGACCTCCTCCCGGATCTGGGCGAGCGTCGTCTTGAGGAGCGGGCTCCTTATCTGGGCGACCAAGGCCGAGAGGGAGGGCACGAGCGGCAGCCCCGCCCCGAGGAGCGTCGCGAGCTGCCTCGTCATCAGCGCCAGTTCCTGAAGGCCGACCCGCCGGAAGAGATGGATCTCACCCCTCCGGGCGGCCGTCTCCGCCTGTTTCCTTTCCGAGGCCTCGGAAAGCTCCACGGGGAAAACGTCCGTCTCCCGGAGCTTCTGCCGGGCCGCGGCGACGCTCCCGGCATCCACGATCCCCTTGCGCCTGCGGCCGCCGGCATCGAGGGCTATGTATTCGTAAACTGCCATGAATAATCGGGTCCCTTTCCCCGTGCCTTGTTCCCTACCACAGTGCAAACATGATTTCAAGGAGACCGATCATGGAGGGCGCGAAAGGAAAAGTCAACGGAAAGAGGCCGTTTTTGTCGGACCGATCGCGGAATCGGACAAATTTGTCCGGTTCCATTTCACCACCGCCGCCCGGCCTTACTCGACATAAAGCTAATATTATCAAATTAGTGCAGCCACAACGCGGTGTTGGCATCCCAGTTGCTCTGTACCATTGCGAACAGGATCGCGGCCGCAAGGGCTGCGGCCGGGTAACCGGGATGCCGGCGGATCCTGAAAACCATCGGGAGGTTCCATCATGAATACCGGAGATACAGCTTGGGTTCTGATCTCGTCGGTGCTGGTCCTGGGAATGACCATCCCGGGGCTCGCTTTCTTTTACGGAGGACTGGTCCGGAGGAAGAATGTGCTCTCCGTTTTGATGCAGTGCTTCATCATCACCTGCGTCATCAGCCTGCAGTGGGTCCTTTACGGCTATTCGCTGGCTTTCGGGCCGGATACCGGATGGGGGATCATCGGCAGCCTGAAGTGGGCGGGGCTGAACTTCGTCGGCGGGCAGCCCAACGGCGACTACGCGGCGACGATTCCCCATCAGGTCTTCATGATCTTCCAGGCGATGTTCGCCGTGATCACCCCGGCGCTCATCATCGGGGCGTTTGCGGAACGGATGAAGTTCTCGGCATTTCTGCTCTTCACCGTGCTCTGGGCAACGCTGGTCTACGATCCCCTGGCGCACTGGGTCTGGGGAACCGGGGGCTGGCTCCGCAACCTCGGGGCGCTCGATTTCGCAGGCGGGATCGTCGTCCATGTCAGCTCGGGGATCTCGGCCCTCACGCTGGCCATTCTCCTCGGG
>JAJFTY010000160.1 GCA_021372695.1 Deltaproteobacteria bacterium | reverse complement strand
ATGCGCTTCCTCTGGTCGATCCTGCTGCCCAACTCCGGCGCCAACATCGCGGCCCTCTTCGTGGTCATGTTCATCTACGGCTGGAACCAGTACCTCTGGCCGCTCATGGCCACCAACTCCGACGAGATGCGCGTCGTGGTCGTGGGCATCGCCTCGACGGTCCCGACCGGGACCCAGCTTCCGGAATGGAACCTGGTCATGGCGGCCGCGATGATGGCGCTTCTCCCGCCGATCCTGGTAGTGGTTCTCCTCCAGCGCTGGTTCGTCCACGGCCTGCTCGAGACAGAAAAATAGCCGTTTCCCTGCCCGATATTCCACCTCAAGATATTATTTGACAAGAATATACGTATACGTATAATACACCTAAACAACATTTGGATGGAGATGCCATGACCGCCAAGAAAGCGAAGCTCCCGGAGAAGTCACAAGCAGCGTTCAGCTGCGCCGATCTCGAAATCGAGGAGTGCCCCTACTATCTGCTCACCCGCGCTTCCCTGGCCGCGACGGCGGCGATGAAACGGCGCTTTTCCGCCGCGGAAATCGGGTCCGTCCGGCCTGCCTACCTGGGCAGCCTGATGAGCCTCTGGCGGGAGGACGGCCTCAAGATGATCGACCTGGGGCGCCGCGCCGGACTCGAACCCTCCACGATGACCGGCCTTCTGGACCGGATGGAGAGGGACGGCCTGGTCGAGAGGCGCCCGGACCCGACGGACCGCCGGGTCCTCAAGATCTTCCTCACCCCGGACGGTGCCGCGGCCCGGGAGAAGGTCGTGCGGATCGTGGATGAGACGCTTTCCGGGGTCTTTTCCGGCATCGATGCGGATCGGATCGAGACGTTCAAGAAGATGATGCGCCAGGTCCTGACCAACCTCCGGGAGGAGAAGGATGATGAACCGAGCGA
Organism: Deltaproteobacteria bacterium; assembly: GCA_021372695.1. The sequence goes on along the minus strand of JAJFTY010000160.1, from coordinate 11,317 downwards.
ATGAGCACGTCGGCTATGCCTGCGCCTACACCCCGCTGCCCCTGATCGTTGCCGCAGGGTTCGTCCCCTACCGGCTTCTCCCCATGACGGAGGCGCCGGACCAGGCGGGCCGGATTCTGCACGACAACCTCTGCCCCCACGTCAAGGCGATCCTCGACCGCGCCATGGCGGGCGACCATCCGCCGCTCGCGGGCATGGTCCTCATGAACAGCTGCGATGCCATGCGCCGCCTCTACGATGCCTGGCAGACCCTTCCCGGCCGTGCACCGGCGGTACTGATCGATCTGCCGGTCACCGCCGACGGATCGTCCATCTCGTTCTTCGCGGGCGAGCTGCGGCGCCTGGCCCGTACCCTGGAGGCGTGGAGGGGAGTGGAGCTCACGCCGGAGAGGGTACGCGGCGGGATCGCCGGGTATAATGAGGTGGCCGAACTGCTTTCCGCGCTCGCCGTCCGGGTCGACCGGGGCGCGCTTGCGGACGGCCCGGCCCGGCTCCAGGAGATGGTCAACCAGGCCGCGACCTCCCGCTTCGGCGAATCCCTCTCCGGCCTGCGGGAGCTGCTCGCGGAACCGGAGCGGGCCCCGGCCGAGGGCGTTCCGCTCTACCTCTTCGGGAACGTCCTGCCCGATCCGGAGGCGTTCCGGCTGTTCGCCGCCTGCGGCGCGCGGATCGCGGCCTCGGACCTCTGCACGGGCACCCGCCTGTTCCAGCCCATCGCGGCCGGCGCCGGAGAGGAGGATCCCTTTGAAGCGATTGCGGCGGCCCTCCTCGGACGCCAGCCCTGCGCCCGCACCTTCGATCCCGCGCACCCTCTCCGGCTCGCCGACGACGTGCTGGAACGGGCCCGGGCAGCCGGCAGCCGGGGCGTGCTCTGCCACACCATCAAGTTCTGCGACCCCTACCAGGCCCGCCTCGCCGCCGTCCGCCGGGTGCTGCAGGAGGCGGGAATGCCGCTGCTCGTTCTGGAGGGTGACTGCACCTTGCGCTCCATCGGCCAGCAACGAACCCGGGTGGAGGCGTTCGTCGAGATGCTCCGGTAGGGGCCGGGCCTTGCGCGGCAGCCCGTTTTTCCCCTTCGGATCCCGCGCCATGATTCCGTGCTCTCCGATCGAGGCCCCGGGGCCTCCGGAGGTGAACGATTTGTGGAGGTGACCCTATGATGTTCAACTTCTTTCAGGAAATGGAGCACGGGATCGAGGCTTCCATCCGCGCCGACAACGGCCGGTCCAGCCCCAGGAAGCGCTACACCCTGGAGGTGGCCCGCCTGGGGCGGCGCCTCTACTCCGGGGAGGAGAAGATGGCCTGGTGCGGCATCGTCGCCCCCTTCGACCTGCTTCACGCCATGGGGGTCACCTCCTGCTTCGTGGAGTTCGTGGGCGCCATGCTCGCCTCGACCGGCATGGCCGGGGAGTTCATCGAGGCGGCGGACCAGCGCGGCTTCTCCTCCGACGCGTGCAGCTTTCACCGCTCCGTCTTGGGCGCGGCCGTGAAGGACACCATGCCGGTCCCGGATGTGCTCATCGGCACCACCAACCCTTGCAGCGGGGGGCTGGCCGTGATCGAAAACCTGGCGCGCCATTTCCGGAAGCCGCTCTGCATCCTCCACATCCCCCAGGACGACTCGGGCAACAACGTGGCCTACTTGGCCGACCAGATCCGCGGCATGGCCCGCTTCGTGACCGAGCACACGGGAAGGCCGCTGGATCCAGAGCGGCTCCGGGCCGCTATCGAGAAGACCAACCGCGTCCATGCCATCGGGAGCGAGGTCTACCGGCTCGCCCAGCACGTGCCGTCGCCGGCATCGAGTCGGGACCTTAACAATTTCGGAATCGTCATGGGCCTGTTCCTTGGAAGCGACGGATCGGTCGAGGTGGCCGAGGCTTACCGGGACGCCTTCCGGGAGCGGATCGCCGCCGGGAAGAGCGGCGCTCCCCATGAGAAGACCCGGCTCCTCTGGGTCCAGAACCGGATGCAGTTCCGCCAGCCCCTGGAGAAGCTGCTGGAGGAGCAGTACGGGGCCGCCATCGTGATCGACGAACTGAACGATTTCAACTGGGCGCCCATCGACCCGGATGAGCCGTTCGAAGGGCTGGCCCGGCGCGCCATCTCCATCCCCTTCAACGGAACGGTCGCAGCCCGGGTGGAGCACCTCCGGAAGCTGGCCCGGGAGTACCGGGTCCACGGCGCGATCAACCCCTGCAACTGGGGCTGCCGCCAGGGCACCGGCGCCCGGGGGCTGATCGAGGCGGGGCTCGGCAAAATCGGCGTGCCGGTCCTGAACCTGGAGGTGGACTGCGTGGACGACCGGAAATTCACCGAGGGGCAGCTCCGCACGCGCCTGGAGGCCTTCCTGGAGATGCTGGAAGGGCGGCCCTCACCCTGGTGATCCCGAAGGAGGAGAGATCATGTACTATCTGGGAATCGACATCGGCAGCCTCTCCTGCGACGCGGTCCTGCTCGACGGTGCAGGGAGCGTTGCGGCAAGCGCCGTGGTCCCCACGGGAGCCCGGAACCGGGAGGCGATCGCCCGGGTGACCGAAGAGGTGTTCCGCAAAATGGGAATCGACCGGAAGGAGCTCGCCGGCGTCGTCTCGACCGGCTACGGCCGCGACAGGGTGGAAGAGAGGCTGGCTGCGGTGACGGAGATCACCTGCCACGCCCGCGGCATGCGCGCGCTCCATCCCGCCACGCGGGTCCTGATCGACATCGGCGGCAAGGACAGCAAGTGCATCTGCCTCTCCGCCGAAGGGGCCGTCTCCAACTTCGCCATGAACGACAAGTGCGCGGCGGGAACGGGCCGCTTCCTGGAGGCCATGGCCAGGGCACTGGGCGTCGACATCGACGATTTGGGATCACTGGATGAGGGAGCCGCCGGCACCCATGCGATCAGCAGCATGTGCACGGTCTTTGCCGAGAGCGAGGTGGTCTCGCTCATCGCCGACGGAACGCCGGTCCCGGAGATCGTCCGGGGGCTCCACCGGGCCATCGCCAGCCGGACCGTTTCTCTCCTGAAGCGGACGATCCCGGAGCCGGATGGGCTCGCTGTGGCCATGTCCGGCGGCGTGGCCCGCAACGGCGGGGTCGTCCGGGCCATTGCCGAGGCATTGGGACGTCCGGTCTATGTACCGCCCCTGCCCGACACGGTGGGTGCCCTCGGGGCGGCCCTGATCGCGAAGGATCGCTGCGCCAGGGGCGCGGCGGCTGTTTCCCCCGCCGGCCGCGCCTGAAGGCGGGCCGGGAAAACGTCCACGATTCCGGGGCGGGGAAACCGAACCCGGTTCACCCGCTTTTCGTATGCGTCTCCGGAGATCCCGCGCTCCCGTTCCGGGGGGTCCGCCCCGGATGCGGTCAGGAATCCAGTTCTGCGATCAGCTCCGCGGCCCGTTCGGGGTTGAACACGCCGCAGATGCAGGGCTTGGCCAGCGTTTCGCCCGCCTTCTTCGCGGTCATCCGCCCCTTCTTCACCTCTGCCGCGAGTTCGCGGACCAAGTTGTACGACACCAGGCCGTGGCCGCACATCGTGGCCACCTTCTGGATCTTCTCTTCGGGGAGCAGGTCGGTCCTCCCCCAAATTCCCATGGACATGACGATCGTGTGGGGGGTCAGCTCCGCCTTGCGGCAGCAGTGATGGATCGCCTCGGTCAGGCCGCTCACCGTGACGGAGAGCCCCAGATCCTCCTTCTTGAGTTCCCGGAGGACGGCTATGACCTGCTCCCGGGTCCGGTAGACGGCGTGGACCAGTTCGTTCTCCACCAGCATCTGCCGGACCGCCTCATCGCTCCCCAGGGAAAACCGGCTTCCCCCTTTGGAGTCGCCGATATTGACCGGGTCGTACCGTTTGAGAATCTCGTAGACCTTCTCCAGTTTCGGTTTCGACCCTACGGAATTGAGCCCGCTCGACGGCATGGCGAAAATCACATAATCCTTTTCCAGCGAATCCGTTGATCCCTGGCGGTGTAGCGTGTGTGTCATCGTGCAGCGGCCTCCTAGCCGATGAAGGGTTTCCCAAGGCCCACATTGACCTTGGCGTTGGGGCGATAATAGAAGCCGGCCTCGGCGAGGATCTTCTCGCAGGGCCAGGTCCCGTCCTCGGCCGCCCGGCAGGCGACGTCCATGCTGATCACGGTCTCCAGCCCCTTGGCCGTTTCCCGGATCAGGGAGAGGACCTCGGCCAGTTTCGCCTCCTCCACGACGATTTCGATGATCGCGGAGAGGACCTTTTCTTCCCGGATCTCGGCCGGCAGTTCGCCGGTCTTGAGATTGATCAGGTTGGTCAGGGGATTCTTGGGCTCGAATACCACACCGTACCGGGCCAGGGCGATGCTCAGTTTTTCCAGCTCCTTGAGTCTGGTCCCGAGGCCAGGTCTGCCGACTTCAATGGCCACGCCGACCTGGCCGCGCTTGAACCGGCCGGTCACGTCGTTGGTCTTGATCTCCTCCGTCCCGCGGCCGGCCAACCCGGTCTCCTTGTGGATGTTCAGCGGATCGCTGTAGATGGCCCGGACGCTTCGCGGCCATTCCAGGGGTTTCTGCACGAAGGCGTCCACGGGACACACCTCCACCCTCCGGCAGACATTGCACTCCACGCACTCAGCCTGGTCGATCGCCGCCTTCTCCTCCCCCATCCGGATGGCCCCCATGGGACACCAGTTGAGGCAGCTTTCGCAGCCGATGCATTTATCCTCGTCGATGATCATTGATACCTCCTTGGCCGTTGCCTCTCGATTGAACGGTCGACGCGGCGTCCTTGCCGCGGGAACCGGCCATTCCCTTTTTCCCGGCATTCCGGGCGCCTTCGCAGGCTCCCCGTCATTGCCAGCGGTAGTGCCCTTTTCTCCTCTCGAACCACGCTTCCGGCCCCATCTCCGCGATGAGGTCCAGGTGGTGATCGAGATTCCGGTGAACCTTGCGGAGACGGTCCAGCAGACCGCATCCCGGACGCTGACCGCACTCCCAGCATCCGTTCAGCCCCTTTTCCCGGACACAGGCTCTGATCGTGCACTGCGGATTTCCGCCGCCCTGCCGGCAGGTCGGACAGTGCAGCTTTCCGATCCGCCTCAGAACGGAGAGAAATGCGGGGTACCCCTTGAATTCCGGGATCTGCGGGGTCTTGTACTCCGAATAGAGATCGAAGCGGATGTCGGCGAGTTTTTGCTCCAATGCCTGAACCAGATGGAAAAGCTCTTCATCGGAGGGAATGCAGTCCGCGCAGTAGAGACCGCAGCATGCCGTCAGATTCCGGTTCGTTCTGGCCATACCCGATTCACCTCGCCCACGGTTGCGCCAAAAAAAAATGGTAACCCCCACGCTGCCCGGCCGGCGGCATAAAGTGCGAATTTCACCGGCTGCAGGCGGGCTCAACCATAACGGCGCGATCATGGATTGTCAAGGAAAAGATGGTTTTTTTAGAGGTTTTGAAGGGTTTTGAATGCCGGGCCGCGATCGCTGGACGTGGCGCGCATCTATTCGTATCTTTTTGATATTCAAATTATTTTTTTAAAACCCCTTGACATCCCCAACGGGCCTATAGTAACTCAGACGCCGCATCCATGGATACAGGAATCCGGCATAGTCATCGAACCGGAAGGCCGTGTCGTGGACTAGTCCGGTTCGGATAGATTCCCAAACACCCATCACAGAAGGAGGAGCGGCAATGCGAACAAAGAGAGTTCTCGGATGTCTGGCATTAGGTATCATCGTCTGTTTTCTGACCATTGCACCCAGCATCGTACAGGCGAAACCGGTAACCCTGCGGCTCGCCCATTCGGAGGCCGTGACCAACATCCGGCATGACGTCTGCATCTTCTTCGTCAAGAGGGTGGCCGAACTGAGCAAGGGGGACGTCAAGATCGATATCTTCCCGGCGGGCGCCATGGGGAGCCACCAGGCCTGCCAGCAGCAGGTGGCAACCGGCGTTCTGGACTTCTACATCACCACGGCCGGACTGGTATCCACATTCGATCCGACCCGGATCCAGGAGCTGGTCGAACTGCCCTATCTGTTCGACAACTACTCGCAGGCCTACGCCTTCATGGACACGCCGTATGTGGCGAAATTCTACGATCCCCTGAAGGCAAAGGGCATCCATTACCTGGTGACCTGGGACAACGGATTCCGTCATCTGACCAACAACGTCCGGCCTGTCTACACCCCTGCCGACATGAAGGGACTCAAGATCCGCGTCGTGCAGTCGGAGATGTCGATCAACATCCTCCAGGCGCTCGGGGCCAGTGCCGTTCCCATGTCCTATGCCGAGCTCTACCAGGCCATGCAGCAGAAGGTCGTCGACGGGCAGGAAAACCCCTTCATGAACATCCATGCCTCGAAATTCTATGAAGTCCAGAAATACATGTCCCTGACCAAGCACCAGTACAGCACCCTGCCCATCATCATCTCGGAGATGACCTGGAAGCGGCTCGACGCGAACCAGCAGAACGCCATCCAGAAGGCGGCCGAAGAAGCGGCCCCCTATTTCCGGAAGCTGGTGGGTTCCAGCGAGGACGGCCAGCGCAAGGAGATGGAAAAGGCGGGCATGAAGGTCAATGACGTGACCGACCTCGCCCCGTTCAGAAAGTCCGTGCAGGTGGTCTACGACTGGGCCAAGAAGAAATGGGGCGCCGACAAGGTGAGCGAACTTCTGTCGGAGGTCGAGAAGACCCGGAAGAAATATCCCGTCGGCGGCAAGGCCTATTTCGGTCCCGAAGACGCCAGATAGGGCGGCATCGAGAGATGCAGGAAACAGGATGGGTTTCGGCCCTCCTGAGTTTGGATCGCTGAAGCAGGGCTGCGGGATCGGGAAGGGGGCGACTCCCCTTCACCCCCGCGCCCTCATTCATCCGGTTCGGGCAGAAGCTGACCTCCGGAGGGTTCCGGCGAGCTGCGGATGGTTCATCCGGCCGGCAGGATCTCCCGGCGGCCGCGAAAGCGTGCAAAGGGTTCGGGTTCGGATGTCATGCGGCCCGTACTGACCATGTGGCGGCTTCAAGCTTCGGCATGAGACTGATGAGGGAGGAGAGACGGTGGAAAGCGCCTTGAAAAACGAGCCCAAGAAGACCGGGATATTCACCCGATCGCTCGAATTCGCCGCGGCGGTGCTGTTGATTCTGATCATGCTCGTGGTCACGCTGCAGATCGTGTGCCGGTATATTCTGCTGGAATTGCCGCCTTGGAGCGAGGAGCTTTCCCGCTACCTTTTCATCTGGGCCAATTTCGTGGGCGCGGGGGTCGCGCTCGAACGCAGCGCGCACGTCAGCATCGACAGCCTGGTCACCCGGATGCCGGAGTCGGTCCGCCGGAGACTCGAAACCGTCGTGGTCGTCCTCGTAACCGCCTTCGGATGTTTTCTCCTGTACGAGGGCGTGGTGACCGCGGCCGCCATGAAGGACAATTTCTCCATCACCATGCATTTTTCCATGGCCTGGGTCTTTGCAGCCCTGCCGACAGCCGGACTCCTCTTCCTGTTGTACCAGTTGCAGAAAATTTTCCTTCGGAAAGACTGGGCAGCCACCCTGATCACCGCAGCCGTGGTCGTCGCCTTGACCGCGGCCCTCGTGTTCGTCGGGGAGTATGCCTCCGTCCGCCCCGGTCTTCTGATCGGCGCGATGGTCTGCGTCGTCGTCTTCTTCATGGCCATCAACACACCCATCTCGGTCGCGATCGGCCTCTCCTGTCTGGTCTACCTGCTGGCCCGCGGCAATATCCAGCTCCTGATCGCGCCGATCACGATCATCGGCGGCCAGGACTCCTTCGTCCTCCTGGCGGTTCCCCTCTTCATCCTGGTGGGCGAGCTGATGAATACCGGCGGCATCACGACGCGTCTCGTGGACTGTGCGCGGGCGCTGGTCGGCCACATACGCGGAAGCCTCGGGATTTCAACGGTTTTGGGGGAGTACGTCTTTTCGGGGATTTCAGGCGCATCCGTCGCCGATGTCTCCGCCATGGGTTCGATCCTCATCCCCGCGATGAAAAGCGGGGGATATCGTCCGGAGCAGGCGGTGTCGATCGTCGCCTCCGCGTCGGCCATGGGGATGCTCGTCCCCCCATGCATTCCCATGGTTGTGCTGGGAAACCTGACCAATATCTCGGTCGCGGCCCTGTTCATCGCCGGCTTCCTGCCGGCGGCCTGCATGGCCCTGCCGCTGATGGGCCTCATCTATATCCAGGCCGTGCGTGAAAACATTCCCCGCGAGAGGCGTCAATCGGCAAGGCAGGTGCTGGTGGCGTTTCGCCGGGCCCTTCTACCGCTTTTGACGCCCGTCATCATCCTGGGCGGCATCCTCGGGGGGCTCGTGACGCCGACCGAAGCCGGCATGATCGGCGTGATCTACGCCCTGATCCTCGGGGTATTCGTCTACCGGGAGATCAAGCCGCGCGATCTGATGCCCATCCTGATCAATACGGCCTCCATGTCCGGCATGATCCTTCTCCTGGTGGGAACGGCATCGCTCCTCTCCTGGATCTTCGCGGCGGAAAGCGTCCCCAGATTGCTGGCCAGTCTGATCCTGCACCTCTCCAACAGTGCGGCGCCGTTTCTGCTGATTACGATCGCGGTGTTCGTTCTTTTCGGCGCATTCCTCGAAGGACTGCCGGCCCTGATCATCTTTACGCCGATCCTCTTCCCGATCATGAGCAATTTCCCTGCCATCAGCCCGGTGCACTATGGTATCATCATGATCACCTCCCTGGGGATCGGACTCTTTCTGCCCCCCATGGGGATCGGTTTTCTGATTGCCTGTTCGCTGGGCAAGGTCAATGTCGAAAAGGCCACGCGCGCTTACCTGCCCTATTTCATCGTGCTGCTGGTCGGGGCGCTGTTCGTGGCCTTTGTCCCCTGGTTCACCCTGGTGCTGCCGCGCCTCTTCGGCCTCTAAGGGAGTGCATTGCATCGAACAAGGACATCGGAATGAGACTATGACCAGAAACGGTGAGAAAAGGGAGAAAGACGGGATAGCGGCGCCGGACCTCTGGAAAGAGCCGGAACTGGTCCGCCCGCCCAAGTCCATATCCGATCAGATCTACGATCTGCTCAAGAAGAAGATCCTGAACAGCGAGATCCTGCCCGGAGAAAGGCTGATGCAGGAGGAGGTCGCGAGGGCGTACCACGCCAGCCGCACCCCCGTCCGGCAGGCCTTCCACATGCTGGAGAAGGACGGCCTCGTGGAACGGCTGCCCCAGAACGGATTTCGGGTCACGCGGCTGGAATTGGAGACCATCCGGGATCTGTTTTCCATCCGCGGCGTCCTCGAGGCGTACGGCGTCGAGCTGGCCTGCGAGCGGATCGATCCGAAGACGATCGAAACGCTCCGCTCCATCCGGGACCAGGCCGCCCGGATGCTAGAGTCTACCGACATCCCAAGGGAAACCAAGCTGCGCCGAATCTTCGAATTCAACTCCCAGTTCCATGAGACCATCTATCGCTCCACCAACAGCCGCTACCTGATGGACCTGATCAGCAACCTGAGGAATACGGTCCTTCGGCTCAGGGCACTGGGCGTTCGCAAGAAGGGCTCCTGGAAGCAGGCCTTGAATGAGCACTCCCGTCTGATCGATTGTCTCGAAAAGCGGGACAAGAAGGCGGCGGGAAGACTGATGCGGCGCCACATCGCCAATGCCATGTCCCACGTGCTCAGCCAGTGGAGTCTGGGGGAAGAGACGGGCTCCCGCACGGGAGAAGCGGCGGCCGGGCCGAAAAGGCGCGCTCGCCGGACACAGACAAAGGGATGAGCCTTTTTTGCGTTCAATCGAGGAGGTGAAGATGTCCGAAACATTGGGAATCATCGGTCTCGGCCGGATGGGGATGGCGGCGGCCATCAAGTATATCGCCGAGGGGTACAAGGTCGTGGGCTATGCCCGCAGGCCGGAAGTGATCAAAGAATTCACCGCCGCGGGCGGGATTTCGGTGAAAAATAGCCGGGAGGTCGCGGAGCAGTCCGGCACGGTCATCGTCTACGTGCTGAACGACCAGCAGGTGATCAGCGTCATCGCCGGTCCCGACGGCATTCTCGAAGGATGCCACAAGGATACGAAAGTCATCTGCATGTCCACGATCGACAAGGACAACCTCGAGATGCTCGCCCGGAAATGCGCGGAGAAGAAGGTCGGGTTCGTGGATTGCCCGGTCACCGGAGGACCGGCCCGGGTGAAGGCGGGGACGCTGACTCTGATCGTGGCCGCTCCCGGGGATCTTCTGGAAGCGTGCCGGCCCATTCTGGAGGTGCAGGGGAACATCACCTACATCGGAGAGGAGCCGGGGCTGGCACAGGCCGTCAAGCACTGCAACCAGCTCCTGGTGGCGGCGACCCTGGCCGCCACGATCGAAGTGGTCACCCTCGCCCGCAAGGGGGGGCTGGACCCCAGGGTGGTCTGCCAAGTCGTCGGGAGCGGCATCTGCGGAAGCGACTGGTTCAGGCTCATCACCGCGAGCATCCTGGACAACGCCCCCGCTCCCGGAGGCCTGGGGCAGATGTGCAAGGATATCGGTCTCGTGATCAACGACGCCAAGCGGACCCGGACCCCGCTCCTGGTGGCCTCGGCGGCCAATCAATACTACCTCTCGGCCCTTTCGCTGGGTCTGGAGAACGCCGACGCCCATGAACTGATCCGGGTGATCGAAAAAATGACCGAGTGATCCCGGACGGAAGATATGGTAAAAGCGGCACAAGGAGACCCGATGTCAAGGATACTGGTCAGGTGCGCGAGGCTGATCGACGGGAGCGGCAACTCCGCGGTCGAACCCGGAGTCCTGCTGATCGCCGGCAAGGTCATCGAGGCCGTGGGCTCCGAGGCGGAGGCGCGGGCGGCTGAGGCCTCGGAGGTCTGGGATCTGGGAGACCAGACGCTGCTCCCGGGGCTGATCGACTGCCACAATCACCTGTCCCTGGACCCCACTCTGGAAAATTACCTGCACCGGATGAACGACCCCCTGCCGGAGCTGTGCCTCCGCGCCGTCAACGCCATGAAGGTCGATCTCGAAGCCGGTGTGACCACCTCCCGCTGCCTGGGGGACAAGGGATTTCTCGACATCACCTGCCGCAAGGCGCAGGCCGAGGGGACCCTCATCGGGCCGCGCCTCCTGGTCGCGACCCGCGGCATCCGGGCCGCGCACGGCCACGGGTTCGTGGGATACCCCATGGGCGGGGTGGAGCCGATCCGCGCGGCGGTGCGGGAAAATCTGCTCGCCGGCGCGGATCTGATCAAGATATACACCACCGGGACCCTGCGCGGACCCCGGGGGCTCCGCGGCTACTTCTCCCGCGAGGAGATCCAGGTCGCCGTGGACGAGGCCCACCGGGCGGGCGTGCCGGTGGCGACCCACTGC
>JAJFTY010000128.1 GCA_021372695.1 Deltaproteobacteria bacterium | reverse complement strand
CACGGGAAGAGCGCCTGCCGCAAGGGCCCGCGGCGATTTCCAGAGGGAGCGGATGTCGGCGGAGACCGCAGCATCCTGCCTCAGCCACCGCTCCTGAAGCGCGTATCCGGCAACTTCGGCATCCGCCCTGGCCAGGTTGGGGAGTTCCTGCCGGAAGAGCTCCCATTGGCCGTTCCTGCCCAGAACTCGAAGCCACTCCCGGCGCAGCTGTTCGGCCATCAGCGTCCCTTCGTTTCTGGCCAGAAAGGCGCGCAACTCCTCCGGGGAGACCTGTTCGATGCGCAGCTTCAATCCCCAGAAAACGGGATAGGATTCGCACGCATGGCCCCGGAGCTTTTCCACGTAGCCGGCCAGTCTGAACCCGTCGCCGGCCAGATAGGCATCGCGGGCCGCAAGGAACGCCTTGTCCTGGGTTGAAACGCCGGCGCCGGCCGCAAAACCCGCCGCGGGCAGCGCCAGCAAGAGAACCGCCCAGAACATCCACCGCAATGCCGCCGAACAAAAACTCATACCGCCTCGATCGTGGAGGGTGGTTTGGCCGTGATGTTGTAGGTCACGCTCACCACCTCCGGAATGGACGAAACGATGGCACCCGCGATTTTTTCCAGAGTTTCGAAGGGAAGCCTCGTCGGGGTGGCCGTTCGGGCATCCAGGCTGTCCCAGCAGCGGATCTCGATCTGGTTGCCGAAGACCCTTTTCCCTTCCTTCATCCCCGTGACCCGGTCTTCGTGCAGGATGGCCAGGTACTGGAAGGCGCCCGATTTGGAAAGCCATTTTTCCACGATCGCCGTCGCCTTCCGGACCATCGCGACCTTCGCCGGGGTCACCTCGCCGATCACCCGGGCCGAGAGCGCGGGACCCGGGAAGGGAATCCGATTGAAGAGCTCTTCCGGCAGCCCCAGGGCCTCTCCCAGCTTGCGGACGCCGTCCTTGCGGAATTCGAGCAGGGGCTCCAGGATCTTGTAGCCGAACGTTTTCTGCGGATCGATCCCCAGCTGGGCGAAGACGTTGTGCTGCCGCTTGATGCCTGCCACGGTTTCATCCACGTCGGTGAGGATCGTTCCCTGGAGCAGGTAGCGGGCGCCGCTCTTGCGGACGATGTCGCCGAAGACCTGTTTGTAGAAGGTCTGGGTGATCGCCTCCCGCTTCTCCTCGGGGTCGGTGATCCCCTTGAGCGCGGCAAAGAAGGCCTTCTTCGCCGGCACGATCTCGACCGTGACGCCGATCTCTCGGAAGAGGGCCGCGACCCGCTGCGGCTCTCCCTGCCGCATGATGCCGTTATCGACGAAGCAGGTCTTCAGGCGCTCCCCCAGGGCCCTGTGCCCCAGGGCGGTGACGACCGACGAGTCCACCCCGCCGGAGAGGGCGTTGATGGCCAGCCCGTCCCCGACTTTCTTCTGCAGCTCCTTGACCTTGTTCCGGATCCACTTTTCCGCGTTCAGATCTTCCGCCCGAATCTCCTTCATCTTCATCGGCTCTCCCCCTTGATTAAGATTCTATTCGAAAATCCACGGATCCACGGCGCGCTTCCAGGCAACCGTCTCCGCCGGTTTGAACCACAGTTCCGCCTCCTTGAGCCCGTTTTCCGGGCTGTCCGAGGCGTGGGTCAGGTTGCGGCCGACCTCCAGGCAAAAATCGTGGCGGATCGTCCCGGGCGCCGCCTCCAGGGGGCGGGTCGCACCCATCGTCTGCCGGATGGCGGCCACGGCTTTCGGCCCCTCCCAGACCATCGCCATCACGGGGGCCGAGGTGATGTAGGCGATCAGCCCCTCGTAGAAGGGTTTCCCCTTGTGGATCGCATAATGCTCCTCGGCCAACTCCCGGCTGACCTGCATGAATTTCGCCCCTGCCAGGATCAGCCCGCGCCGCTCCAGGCGGGCGATCACCTCGCCGATCAGGCCGCGCTGCACCCCATCGGGTTTGACCAGAACCAAAGAACGCTCCATCTTCTCCTCCTGATAGAATGATATCCGAAAACACGGGATTGCTTGACGAAGAGTCCGTCAAATGCGGGAGGAGGATACGAAGAAACCCACCTGCGTGTCAACAAGTATCTGCCCGCGGAAACACCACTCAGTCAGACGGATCCGAAGGGCGAAGAGGGCGAGTTTGGCGACAGCGCGGGTCACCATATGGCCGGGAACAGCCGTTTCCGTTTCCCGGCGAACTCCGCATAGCCCTCGATACCGAAGAGGATCTTCTCCTCGATCCTGATCCGCCAGAGGATCGCAGGCACGAGAAGGAAGAGAAACACGCAGAGGGTGACCGTGTTCGGGAAAAACAGAGATATGCCGGCATTGGCGACGATCATGCCCGCGTAGGCCGGATGCCTGGAAAAGCGGTAGGGTCCGGATGTCACGATCCGCTGTCCGGCCACAGTCTGAACCCGGTGCGAATAGAACCGCCCCAGCGTGCGAATCGCCCATAGCCGATAGCCGACGCCCACCAGGAAAAGGGCGATGCCGATCCCGTGGGCAACGTTCGGCTCTCGCCAGAAGGACGGAAACCAGAGGGCGGAAAAGAAGGTCAGCGCCTGCCCGAGTCCGTAGAGCTGGCACGTTGAGGAATCGGATGGTCTCTTCCCTTCCAGGTCGACGTCCCTTCGGGAAACACGAAGTTCGACCAGCAGCCAGAGAACGTAGAGGAGAATGAAAGCGACATCTCCGTCGGCGGGGGAGCCGTTCCAGAGGCTTGGCTCACGGCCGGTTCTGATCCAGCCGATGATCAGGATTCCCGCAACCAGGCAGATCCACATGATCAGAGGTTTGAAGTCCCGGGTCTTCATCGGGCTTTCCCTGCCTTAAGGGTGGAAACGAAATTCACCTCCGCCGCAGTCCTCAGAGGTTCTTCGATACCACGCGGATGTCGGTTCGATACCCCCACCCGATCGATTCCCAG
>JAJFTY010000124.1 GCA_021372695.1 Deltaproteobacteria bacterium | reverse complement strand
GTCGCCCACGCGGCGGTCAACATCTTCAACGAGTACTTCGACTGCCGGAGCGGCCTCGACTACAGAACCCGCCGGACCCCTTTCAGCGGCGGCAGCGGCGCCATCCCGAGCGGCCTGCTGACGCTGAATGAGGGCCTGTGGCTGGGCATCACCTGCTTCATCTTCATCATCCCGATCGGCGTCTTCTTCACGCTGGTGAAGGGATGGATGCTCGTTCCGCTCCTGGTGCTGGCCACGCTCCTGATCGTCCTGTACACCCCCGTAATCCTGAAGATGGGCTATCCCGAATGGTCTCCGGGCCTGGGTCTGGGCATCCTGCCGGTGCTCGGCGCCTATTTCGTCCACACGGGCGAATATACGCTGACCGCGCTCATCGCTTCGATGCCCTCCTTCTTCCTGGTTCACAACCTGCTTCTGCTCAACGAATTCCCGGATGTCGAGGCGGATATCACGGTCGGAAGGCGGACGCTGCCCATCGTCTGGGGGAAAAAGCGGGCGGCCGTCGTTTTCTCCGCCTTCGTTATACTGGTTTACCTCTGGATCGCCGGGGCCGTGATCCTGCATGCCATGCCCGTGTGGACGCTTCTGGCCTGGCTGACGCTGCCGCTCGGTTTGCGGGTGATCCGGGGATCGTTCACGTACGATGACCGCGCTGCCTTCCTGCCGGCCATGATGAAAAATGTCCAGCTGGTGCTCTGGACCCAGGCGCTGATCGCCGCGGGATACATCATCGGCGGAATCTTCTGCTGCTGAATGGACCGGGGCCAGTCGAGCAATGCTGTGAGGAAAGAGAGATGATCGAGAAAAAGATGGATTACACCCTGTACCTCGTCACGGACCGCCGCTGGCTCGGGGAAAGGAGCCTCTGGGAGGGCGTCGAAGAGGCCATTCTCGGCGGGGCCACCATCGTTCAGCTCCGTGAAAAAGAGGTCTCGTCGAGAGAGTTTCTCGAACTGGCGCAAAAGGTGAAGGCCGTTACCGACCGATACCGCATCCCGCTCATCGTCAACGATCGAATCGACATCGCCTTGGCAGCCGGCGCCGACGGCGTCCATGTGGGTCCGGAAGACCTGACCGTGCCGGTCGCCCGCAAGCTGCTGGGCAAAGGCAAGATCATCGGCGCTTCCGCCGCCACGGTCGGAGAAGCGCTTTCGCTCCAGGCCGAGGGCGCAGACTATCTGGGGGTGGGCGCCGTCTTTCCGACGGCCACGAAGCAGGCGACGGATCAGGTCAGCCTGGAAGAGCTCCGGGAGATCAAGGCGGCCCTCAGGATCCCGGTGGTCGCCATCGGCGGCATCGACGTGGGGAATGCCGTGCCGGTCATGGCAACCGGGGTGGACGGGGTGGCGGTGGTGTCCGCCGTCATGGCGCGGAAGGAGATCCGGGAAGCGGCCCGGCAGCTCTTCTCCCTGGTGAGAGGGGCAAAGAGATAGCGAAGACAAGGATACGATATTTGTACCCCACCCGAACCCTCTCCCGTCAAAGGGAAGGGAGAAGTATATTTCCCCTCCTCTATCACGGGATGGAAAAGTAATTTTTCCCATCCCCTCGCGGGAGGGGACAAAGGGGAGGGGGCATTTGGAGAACGTTGAATGGTTACAGAAAAAAAGGGTTCGAAAGTCATAACGGGAACAGACTCCCGCAAGGCGGCCTATGCCGTCGTGCTGGTGGCGATGGGGGTGGCGCTGGCCCCCTACACCTCGATTCCGGTCGGCATCGCCAAAATCAACCCCACCCAGCACTTCGTCAACGTGGTCGGCGCGGTGCTGCTGGGCCCCTGGTGGGCGGTGGCCATCGCGGCCATCATCGCCGCCCTGCGCAATGCCATGGGGCTGGGAACCCTGCTGGCCTTTCCGGGCGGGATGATCGGCGCCCTTCTGGCGGGCCTTTGCTATCGCTACACCCGGAGCATTTACGCGGGCGCCGCCGGAGAGATCCTCGGCACCGGCGTTATCGCGCCGGTGGTCAGCGCCATGCTTGTGGCCCCGCTGTTCATGGGGACGATCATCCCCCTGCTGGCCCTGATCCCATCCTTTTTTACCAGTTCGCTCGCGGGCGCTGTTCTGGGGGTGCTGGCTTTGAGGCTGCTGGAGCGCGCCGACATCGTTCACCTGAAGGCGTAGTCGATGACGGCGCCTTCATGGATCGCCGAAGCCGACCGGCTCGGGTACGCCTACCGGGAAGAGGACGCGGAGTACGTGCTGGAGGGCGTGGACCTGCGCATCGCCCCCGGGGAGTATCTGCTCCTTTGCGGCGCCAGCGGATCCGGCAAATCGACGCTTTGCCGTACCTTCAACGGCCTGATTCCCCACTTCTACGGCGGACGCCTGCGGGGCGAGGTCCGCATCGCCGAAAAATCCACTGCCGGGCAAACCGTTGCCGACCTCTTCGGGCAGGTGGGGATGGTTTTCCAGAACCCGGAAATCCAGCTCTTCAATGCCAGCGTGGCCCGGGAGATCGCGTTCGGCCTGGAAAGCCTGGGGCTTCCCCGGCCCGAGATCCGGGAACGGATTGCGGAAGCTGCGCGGCTGTTGAACCTCTCGGAGCTCCTCGAGCGGAACCCCCAGGAGTTGTCAGGCGGGGAGCAGCAACTGGTCGCCATTGCCGCAGCGCTTGCGGTCGGTCCCCAACTGCTGGTGCTGGATGAGCCTTATGCAAACTTGGACCCTTTCAGCGTGCAGCGGGTGCGGGCGGCGCTGAGGGCGATCCACCGGCAGGGCACAGGGGTGGTGGTCAGCGAACACCGCCTGTCCTATACGCTGCCGGACGTTCAGCGGATGGCGGTGCTGCACCGGGGTCGGATCGTGCTGGACGGCGCACCCGACCAGCTGCTCGCCCGCGACGTGGAGCCGTTCGGCCTGGAATTGCCGCTCCCGGTCCGCGCCGGCCGGCGTCTGGGGCTCTCGCCCCTTCCTCTCAGCGTCGAGGCGCTTGAATGGCGGGATTCGCCGTCCTCTCTCCTGCCGACCGGTCTGAGAACCGTTCCGCCCTCCCTGCCTGCGGCTGCGTCCGAGACGGTGCTGGAGTTGGAGCGGGTCTCATTCAACCTGAACGGCTCCCGCATCCTGCGCGACGTCAGCTTCGCGCTGCACCGGGGCGAATCCCTGGCGATCGTGGGGGCCAACGGCGCCGGGAAAACCGCATTGCTGAAACATTTCAACGGACTCTATCGTCCGACCCGCGGACAGGTGCGGGTAATGGGCGAGGACGCCTCCCGGGTCAGGGTCTCGGAGCTGGCCCGCCGGGTGGGCATCGCCTTTCAGAACCCGAACAACCAGTTCTTCAAGCTGACGGTATGGGATGAGATTCTCGTGGGACCCCGGGCTCTGGGGCTCCGTGATGAGGCGTGGCTCCGGGAACTGGTCAGGCTCTTCCGCCTGGAGCCGCTCCTTGAGCGCGCCCCCTACCGGTTGAGCGATGGGGAAAAGAAGCGGGTGGCATTTGCCGCGGCGCTGGCCCACCGGCCGGCCATTCTCGCGCTGGACGAGCCGACGGCCGGCCAGGACTGGCACTTCCGGAGCATCCTGGGAACCCTGCTGGCCGACCTGCGTTCGCAGGGTCAGGCCATGGTGCTGGTAACGCATGACCTCTCCTTTGCGGAACAGAACGCCCATCGGTGGATCCTGCTGGCCCGGGGAGAGGTGGTTGCCGAGGGCACCCCCTGGGAGGTGATGTCCGACGGGGCCGCCATGGAGCGCGCCCACCTCGAACCGACCGACTCTTTCCGGATATTTTCGGCCGATGGGCGCGCCCGCGCAGGCGCACTCGGGCCGGGAGGGGGCAGCGATGCTTGATCCGCGCACCAAGCTCCTGCTGGCCGTGGCCTATGCCGGCCTGACCATCGCAGCGGTCCGGCTGGGCTGGGCGACCGTCATTGGCGGGGCGCTTCTGCTCTTCGTCGTCCTCATCGGCAAAGCCCGAGCGTACCTGCGTTGGCTGCGGATGGCACTCCCCATGTCGCTCTTCTTCGGTGCGGTCGTCTGGTGGACCGCGGATGTGCAAGCCGCTTTGCTTGCCGCCGTGAAGCTGCTGACGCTTGTTTCGGTATTCTTTGTCTTCTTCAGCACCACCCTGCCCGAGGATCTGGGAAATGCTCTGGTCAAGATCGGGATGCCCTATGTCGTCGCCTTTGTGATCAGCACGTCACTGCGGTTTGTACCGACGATCGGCCGGAGGGTCCGAAACGTCCTGGACGCCCAACGGGCCCGGGGCATCCCCCTGGAGCCGGGATGGTCGGCTCTGCGGCAATATCCGGCATTTCTGGGGCCGGTCCTGATCCAGACGTTTCAGATCGCGGAGGCACTGGCCGAGGCCATGGAGGCGAGGGGTTTCGGACGGTCCGGGCGGACCTTCCTCGAAGATTACCGGATGCGGACGCGGGATTGGTGCGCATTGTCCGCCGGTCTGCTGGTCCTGGTCCTCTGCCTGTTCGGGCAGCAGGTCTGGGGGTAGCGCAGGACAAGGAGAGCATGATGCGAAGGATGGCGGAAATTCACCCCGATGAGTATCTCGGCCGGAGGACCCTGATTCTGGGAGAGGTCAATACGGGAAAGACCACGTTGACGAGGAGGATCCTTGCGGCGCTCCTGGCCAGGGGGGATTTCGAAGGGCGGGTCGCCATCGTCGATATGGCGCCGGAGATCCCGGAGGCGCTGGCCGAAGAGAAGGGGATCGCCGGCGTCGGCGGAAAGCTGATGCCGCCCCAGGGGCACGACGTTCTCTACCTGGGCGGCCATCTCGCACCGCCCCGTCTGAGTTCGAAGACCGAGGCAGAGGCGATCGAAAAGGCACGGCAAAATCGACGGATCGTCGACACCCTCTTCCGCAAGCTCGACGGAGAGCCGCGGGAGATCCTGCTGCTCAATGACGTCACCATCTACCTCCAGGCGGGGACCGCGGAAGATCTGATCCGGAGGCTGGAGCCGGCTGCAACGGTCATCGCCAACGGCTACTGGGGCGAAAGGCTGGGGGGAGGAACGCTCACCGAACGGGAAAAGGTGGAGACGGCAAAGCTGAAGGCCCATTTTGAAAGTCGCGGGAGAGTCCTGCTCCTGGGACGCTTGGCTTCTCAGCGCTCCTGAAGGGCGAAGGTCCCCGTTTCCCGGAAGCGGGAGCAGATGACGTAGGGCCGGTCCGCGTTGAGCGATTCGAAGGTTTCCCGCACCTTCTGGGCGCTGTTGTTCTTCTCCGAGAGGTGCGCCAGGAAGACCCAGGAGAGATGGCGCCCGAACCGGCTGATGAAATCGCTCGCGTCGTCGTTGCTCAGGTGGCCTCGTTCCGAGGCGATCCTCTCCTTGAGATGGCGAGGGTAGGGTCCGTTCATCAGCATCTCTTCGTCGTAGTTCGATTCCAGGAGCACGGCGTCCAGTGCCGGGAGGATTTCCCGCATCTCGGAGGTCACGCAGCCCGTGTCCGTGAAGAGCCCGAACCGGCCGACGACGAACCCGCAGGAGGCGATGTCGTGCGAGGTTTCGACGGGTGTGATCTCCATCTCCTTGATCCGGAAGCCGCTGCTGAAGTGGCGGACATCGACCGCTCCGATCTTCCGCCGGCATGCCGCATAGACATCTTCCCGCGCGTAGACGGGGATATGGAGCCGGCGCGCGATCGGACCGATCCCCTCGTAATGATCGCCATGGGCGTGGGAGAGGACGATGCCGTCGATCTCTCCGATCTCCTTGCCGAGCGCCGCCATCCGTTGGGCCGTTTCCCGGTAGCTCTTTCCAGCGTCGAACAGGACGGAGGTGCCGTTCGACTCCACAAGATAGCAGTTGCCGTTGCTTCCCGATGCGATAATGGAGAGTTCCATCAGTATTCGATCCCGGCGCGGTCTTTGATCCCGGCGCTGTAGTGGTGTTTGACCTCACGGATTTCGCTGACCGTGTCGGCCAGGTCCATGATCTCCGTCGCCGCATAGCGCCCGGTGAGGATGAGGTCGAGGCTGGGGGGGCGGGTCCGGATCAGGTCGACCACTTCGGCGAGGGGGATCAGTTTGAAGTCGACGGCGACGTTGATCTCGTCGAGGATGACCATGTGGTACTCCCCGGAGCCGATCACCTTGCGGGCAAGCGCCAGCCCCTCGCGGGCAAGTTCGATGTCCACGGGGGCGGGGTTCTCCCGCATGACGAAGCTGTCCAGCCCGGCGAGATGTACGGTCAGATCCGGAAGAGAGCGCTCGGCAGCGAGGAGCTCGCCGTATTTTCGCCCCTTCATGAACTGGATCACGCAGACCCGGAAACCCTGTCCGACGGCGCGCAGGGCCTGTCCGAAGGCCGCCGTCGTTTTCCCCTTGCCGTTTCCGGTGTAGACCTGGACGATGCCTCGGGCGTACTTGCGGCGACAGTCGGTTCCTTCCATCTCTTCCCGATTCCCCAAACCAGAGCCTTCCTTTTTCTGCACTCCCACTTTCACCGGGTGGCGGGGTCGTGTCTCCTGAGACGCTCATTTGGAGATTTTTCCAGGCACCCTGCCACCACAGCGGAGCGGCCGCCGGCGGTTCGACAAGCTCACCATGACAAAAGGCTTGCCCTGAGTTTGCCGAAGGGAGCAGGGTCGGAAAAAGATCCGAGCGGTCCAGGAGACACCCCTGCCACCTGCTCCCCCTACTTCAGGCAGCGCCGGGCGACCTCTTCGGCGATCGTATAGGGGTCCGTCTCTTTCCGGAGCAGCCGCCCGGCCATCTCCTCCATCTCCCCGCTTTCGGTCATCTCCTTGAGGATCGGCTCCAGAATCGCGTCGTGCAGGGCTTCATGAATTTCGACCATCGCCTTGCGCTTCATCCGGTCGCCCAGGAGATCGGTTTCCACGAGGCACCGGTAGTGGCCGGAGATCGCGGCGGAGAGCTCTTCCAGGCTCTCTGCGAAGGGACCCGCATCGAAAATGTTCCCGACCCGGAGCACTGGCGGACGCCATCCTCCGGGGAATTCGGAAACCATGTTCAGCATGGAGCCGACCTCGCTCGCGAGTTTGTCCGCGCCGTCACGGTCGGCCTTGTTGATCACGAAGATATCGGCGATCTCCATGATGCCGGCCTTGATCGCCTGGACGTCGTCGCCCATTCCGGGAATCAGGACAACGATCACCGTATGGGAGTGGTTGATGATCTCCACCTCCTGCTGTCCGGTTCCGACGGTCTCCACCAGGATGAGGTCCTTCCCCATGACATCCATGACGTGGACCGCGTCGCCGACCGCCTTGGCGAGGCCGCCCAGGGCGCCGCGCGTGGCAAGGCTGCGGACGAATACGCCGGGGTCTTCGGCGTGGCGCTGCATCCTGATCCGGTCGCCCAGGATGGCGCCGCCGGTGAAGGGGGAGGTGGGATCGACGGCGAGAACGCCGACCGTCTTTTCCTTCTTCCGGAACGATGAGATCAGGGCGTCGACCAGGGTGCTCTTTCCCGCACCGGGGGCGCCGGTGATCCCCACCACGTGGGCGCGGCCGGTGTGGGGGAAGATCCGCTTGATCGCCGTTTTGGCCTCCGGCAGTTCATCCTCCAGGCTGCGGATCAGACGCGAGGCGGTGCGGACGTCGCCTGCGCGGATCTTGCCGAGTTGTTCCATGTTCTTCTGTTCCGTATCGGTCATGCTATACACCCCGCGGCCGGATATTCGACCGGACCCAGGAGACGATGTCGTCGAGCGCGGCGCCGGGGGTGAAGATCGCCCGGATCCCCGCGTCTTGGAGAAGCTGAAAGTCCTGGTCGGGGATGATTCCGCCGCCGATCACGGCGATGTCGCCGGCCCCCTGCGCCCTGAGCAGTTCGACCACGCGCGGGAACAGGTAGCGATGGGCGCCGGAGAGGCAGCTCAGGCCCACCAGGTCGACATCCTCCTGGATCGCCGCCGCGGCGATCTGTTCCGGGGTCTGGTGGCAGCCTGTGTAGATCACCTCGAAGCCCGCATCGCGGAAACAGCGGGCGAGAACGCGCGCGCCGCGGTCGTGGCCGTCGAGCCCCGGTTTCGCCACCATGATTCGTATCCTTTTCTCCGCCATATTCCACCCTTGTTCGGTCATTCCTGTCCTTAATATGGGGACATTAATATGGGGACACAATACTGATTTCCAGCGCAAAAATCAGTATTGTGTCCCCATATTAATTAATCAATCCATATTGATCAGTAGAGCCCGGGGTCCCGGTATTCTCCGAAGACCTCCCGGTATACGTCGCAGATCTCCTGCACCGTGGCCATCTCCTTGACCGCCTGGATGCAGAGGGGCATGACGTTCTTTCCCGTTTTGCACGCGTCTCTCAGCGCGTCGAGTTCCCGCTTCACGGCGCGGGAGTCGCGGCTCCGCTTCACGGCGGCAAGCCTCGCGATCTGCTCCTCCTCGATCCGCTCGTCGATGTCGACCACGGGAATTTCCTGCTTCTGGGCGGTGGCGTACTTGTTGACGCCGACCATCACCTTCTCGCCGGCATCGATCTGCTGCTGGAAACGGTAGGCCGCATCGGCGATCTCGAGCTGCGGAAATCCCTTGTCGATGGCCGCGATCATCCCGCCCATCCCGTCGATCTTCCTGATGTACTCCCAGGTTGCTTCCTCGATCTCGTTCGTCAGGGACTCCACGAAATAGGAGCCGGCGAGCGGGTCGATGGTATTGGCCACGCCCGTCTCCTCGGCCAGGATCTGCTGGGTGCGAAGCGCAATTTCGACCGCATGGTCGGAGGGGAGGCAGAGCACCTCGTCGAGGGAGTTGGTGTGGAGAGACTGGGTCCCGCCCAGGACCGCGGAGAGCGCCTCGATGGCCGTCCGGACCACATTGTTGTAGGGCTGCTGGGCCGTAAGCGAGCAGCCGGCCGTCTGGGTGTGGAAGCGCATCCACCAGGAGCGGGGGTTCTTCGCGTGGAACCGGTCGCGCATCACGCGCGCCCAGATCCTCCGGGCCGCCCTCATCTTGCAGATCTCCTCGAAAAAGTCGATGTGGGCGTTGAAGAAAAAGGAGAGCCGTGGGGCGAATTCATCCACGGCGAGCCCTTTGCGGCGGATGACATCCTCCACATACTCGATGCCGTCGCGGAGGGTGAAAGCCAGTTCCTGGACCGCCGTCGAACCCGCCTCCCGGATGTGGTAGCCGCTGATGCTGATCGTGTTCCAGTTCGGGACGTGCCGCGCGCCGAACTCGACCGTGTCGCTGATCAGCCGGACCGACGGCTCCGGCGGGCACATGAAGGTTTTCTGGGCGATGAACTCCTTCAGCATGTCGTTCTGGATCGTCCCGCCGATCTTCGTAAGCGCCACCCCTTTTTTCTCCGCAGCCGCGCAGTACATCGCCCAGAGCGCCGTGGCGGGGGGGTTGATCGTCATGGAGGTGGTCACCCGGTCCATCGGGATCCCCTCCATCAGGGTCATGAAATCGTCGAGGGTGTCGATCGCGACGCCGCAGCGGCCGCACTCGCCGCGCGCCTTCGGGGAGTCGCTGTCGTAGCCCATGAGCGTCGGGAAGTCGAAGGCGGTGCTGAGCCCCGTCTGCCCCTGTTTCAGAAGCATGTGCCAGCGCGCGTTGGTGTCCTTCGCGCTGCCCATCCCGGAGAACATCCGGAAGGTCCAGGTCCGGCCCCGGTAGCCGGTGGGCTGGTTTCCGCGGAGGAAGGGGAATTCGCCGGGCGCGCCGATGTCCCGGGCAAAATCCATCCCCTGGATATCTTCGGGGGTGTAGAGCCGTTTGATTTCGAGGTCGGACACCGTGGACCGCCGGGACTCCCCGCCGGGCGTCCGCTCAGCCGCACGCCGTACCTCATCCGCCCACTTCGCAGTGAGTTCGGCCGATTGATTCAATGTCTCCCCGGAGAAATGCATCTCCGTCCGTCACCACCTTTCCGGTCAGGATCTGTTCCAAGATCAGCGATCGGTTCAGGCCTGACATGCCGGGGCTGAACCGCGAGGCGAGTTGGAGCGGCTATTCCTATCCCAAGGCCTCGCGGCTTGTCAAGAGATATCCCCCTTCCGGCCGCGCGGATGCCCGCCGGGGCAGGTGAAAACGGCCTTGACAAGGGTGGGGTACCCTGATAATGGAAGCATTCCGATGGTCTGCAACGTTCTTTCTCGGATGTGAAGCGGCGACAGATTTGTAATAAGCCGATATCGATGATATTTTCCTATGAGTCGGCAACGGAGGAGGACGGAAAGATGAGATCATTCTTCAGGTGCGCGGCGATCGCGGGAATAAACGTTCTTCTTTTTCTGGCGGGAAGCAACGTCCAGGGAGAAAGCCTGCAGAACGAAATCAAACACGTGCTGCAGACCAATCCGCAGATCAGGGCGGTTGCGTACAGCCGGCTGGCCAGGGATCAGGAGGTGATCCAGGCCAAGGGCGGATATTACCCGACCCTTGACGCATCCGTTTCTGCGGGCATCGACGAAAGGCTGCATACCTTCGCGTCCGACCCGACGATCACCCGGCCCAAAGCCACGATCCTGAGCCTCAACCAGAACGTGTTCCAGTTCGGAGCGACCCAATCCGAAGTCAGATTGCAGGAAGCCCGCGTCCAATCTCAAGCCTATCTCTTGCAGTCGACGTCGGAAGAGACAGCATTGGCAACGGCTCGCGTCTACCTCGCTCTGCTGCAAAGCATGGAGATGTACGACCTCGCCAAGGAGAATCTGCTCAACCACGAGCGGATTTCCGACCAGATGAAGCTCCGGAGCACGTCCGGGGTCGACCGCAAGGCCGATTTCGACCAGGTGATGGGGCGCCTCGCCCTGGCGCAGTCCGGTATCGTCGTGACGACGGCAAACATCGTGGATGCGAAAACAAATTACCAGTTCGTGATCGGCCGTCTTCCGGGAGACCTGACCAAGCCCGATTCCCTGGATTCGGCCATCCCCACATCGATGGATGCAGTGGAAAAGCTGGCCGTGGATAATTATCCGAGGCTCAAGTCGGCGCGGGCCGATCTGGAGGCACGGAAGGCGCAGTACGAAACGGCCAGGCGGGTCGTCTATCCGAAACTCGACCTCGCGGTGGGTTACCAGTGGCAGACCGACGTGGATTACCCGCAGCGCCAGGAAGATTTCCTGGCCACTGCTGTCCTGAGGTTCAATGTTTTCAATGGGATGAGAGATAAGGCCCGGATCGCACAAAATTTTCAGTTGATCAACGAGGCGCAGGAAATCCTGAACACCACGCAGCGTGAGGTCATTCAGTCCATTCGCCTCTCCTGGGAATCTTATATGGCGGCGCGGGAGCGGGTGATCTTCCTCGAGGAATACGTCCGGTCCGCGGGGCTGACCGCAGAGGCCTTTGCCGCCCAGTGGAATATCGGAAGACGCACCATGTTCGACCTCCTGGATACGCAGCAGGAATATATCACCGCAAAACAATCCCTCGTGACCGCCAGATACGACAAGCTGTTCGCTGAATACAGGGTCTTGACCGGAATGGGGAAACTCGTGGAGACCCTGGGCCTGAAGTGGCCCGACGAGAGCCGCGTCGAGACGAAACTGACGGAGCTCGTTCCTTTGCCGAACTGGCCGGATTAGTTGAAGCAAAACGGGAGCTGTGCCGTGGAGAAAGAAGCCGTGCACCGATCATGGCGTGCTGTGCCTTGACTTCAGGTTATCCCCCAGCGCCCGGAATGCGGCAGCAGGTCCTCCCCTTTCCGGGCAGCGCACTCCGCTGGCAGAAACGCCGGGCAGATCACTTCCCAAGCACCGCTATCCTGTAAGAGGACGGGGCAACTCCGACGACTGTGGCCGAGTATTCAAAGAGAAATAAATTCATCTGGGCGGTTCTGACCCTTTTCGCCTGTCTGCTCATTGCAGCACCGGTCATCACGGAGACGATCTTTCACTTCGATAAGGAGTTCCTGAAGAAGGCGGAAGAGAAGTGCGGCAAAGAGGGGCCGGCGCGGTTCACCGCCTGGGAAGAGCTGATGCGTAAGGACAAAGGCTCATCGGATCGGGAAAAACTCGCGAAGGTCAACCATTTTTTCAACTCCCGGATCCAGTTCGTCAGCGATATCGATCTCTGGGGGGTGCAGGATTACTGGGCAACGCCGGTCGAGTTTCTCTGCAAGCGGGCCGGTGATTGCGAGGATTTCGCCATCGCCAAGTACTTCACCCTCATGGCCATGGGGGTGGATGAAGAGAAGCTGAAGATCGCGTACGTCAAAGCCCTTCAATACAACATCGCGCACATGGTTCTGACCTATTACAGCGAGCCCGGAGCCGAACCCCTGATCCTCGACAATCTGGTGGATTCCCTCGATCCCGCGTCCAAACGTACGGATTTGATGCCCGTATTCAGTTTCAACGGCGCCGGGCTCTGGACGGCCAAGCAGCGTGGCCAGGGCAAGTCGGCCGGCAGCGCCGCAGACCGGCTCAAGCCCTGGCAGGGTCTCCTGCAAAGGATGTCGGAGAACAAACTGTAGATAGAGAGGTAATGAAAATGACCCTATATCGCCAACTCATCATTTTTACGCTTGTTCTGTTCTTTCTTCTCTTTGCCGGAACTTGGTATGCCAAGCTCGACAGCACCCGCTCGTTCCTGACGGATCAACTGGAATCACACGCCCAGGATACGGCAACCTCCCTGGGCCTTTCCATCTCCCAGCACGTCATCAAGAAGGACATGCCGTCGGTGGAAAGCATGATCAATGCCGTCTTCGATCGGGGGTATTACGAGGTCATCCGGCTGGTCGACCCCAAAGAAAAGGTGATGCTCGAACGGGTGCAGAGCGTAAAGATCGAAAATGTGCCCCCATGGTTTGTCCGCTGGATCCCGCTGAAAACCCCGGAGGCCAGCGCCAACGTGATGTCCGGCTGGATTCAGGCCGGCACGATCCTGGTCAAGAGCCATCCCGGCTACGCCTACAAGACGCTCTGGGCAGATGTGGTCAACACGACCCTGTGGTTCATCGCCTGCGGCCTTTTCGTGCTCATCGCCGGAGGCTTCGGGCTGCGCTTTCTGCTCAGGCCGCTGGTGCTTGTCGAGCGCCAGGCCGACGCCCTCTGCAGAAAGGAGTATGAACTCCAGGAGCGGGTGCCCTGGACCAAGGAACTCAGGCGGGTCGTCGAGGCCATGAACCGCATGACCTGCAAGGTGAAAGAGATGTTCGAAGAGCAGGTCACCCAGGCCGAAGGTCTGCGGGAGCGCTCCTACCACGACCCGGTGACCGGTCTGGGAAACCGCCGCTATTTCGACACCCAGGTCAATGCGCGGCTCGACCGCCGCGAGAGCGCGACCAAAGGCATGCTGCTTCTTGTCAAGCTGAACGATCTCGACAAACTCAATCAGGCGAAGGGCTTCCAGGCCGGCGATGAATTGCTGAAAAGGGTCGCGGCGCTCCTGCAGGAGGCGACCCGACCGTATGCGAACGCCGCCCTGGCCCGCCTGACCGGAGGCGATTTCGGCGTCTTTCTTCCCGACGCTCCGCCCTGGGATGCGGAGGCGATCGCCGGCAGTCTGTCCAGGCAGCTCAGCGGACTCGTTGCGGAGCGGCTGTCGGTGACGGACAACATCGGCTATGTGGGGGCCGCGACCTACGAGAACACCACCACGCTCGGCCGTCTGCTCTCGGAAGCCGACCTGGCGCTGACCGCGGCCCGGCAGATGGGGCCCAACGCCTGGAAGGTCTGCGCGGTTGCCGGCGAGATGGACAAGGCGCCGCTCGGGCAGCAGCAGTGGAAGGACATGCTGGAGAAGGCGCTCGTCGAACGCAGAATCAGCCTCGACGCCCAGCCGGTCGTCAGGACGACGGACAGGAGCCATCTGCTCCATCTGGAGATCTTCTCCCGGATCATCCAGGTGGACGGCGAGTTTCTGAGCGCGGGCGTATTCATGCCGCTGGCGGAACGGCTGAAGCTCGTCTCCACCATCGATCGTATCGTCCTCGAAGAGGTGATGCAGCTCGACAGCAGCAAGCTCAGCGTCGGAAAGATCGCCGTGAATGTTTCTCCCGCGTCGCTGCAGGATGCGGCATTCCGGCAATGGCTCCAATCCGCGCTGAAGACCCTGCCCCGGACGGCGCCCCGGATCATCTTCGAATTTTCCGAATTCAGCGCCGTTCAAAACATCGACCTGATCAGGGAGTTCAGCACGATCGTGCGCCAGTATGGACACTCCATGGGGCTCGATCACTACGGCCAGAGCTTCTCCAATCTGGGGTACCTCAAATCGATGCGCCCGGACTATGTGAAGATCGACCGGGCCTATACGGGCGAACTCAAGGACGAGGAGAGCGACAGCCGCTTCTTCATTGGCTCGCTGTGCAGCGTCGCCCACAGCATCGACATTAGGGTGATCGCCGAAGGGGTGGAAACCGAGCAGCAGTGGCAGATTCTCAGAGAGTTGAATCTGGATGCCATTCAGGGATATGTCGTTGACAAGCCGAAGCCGATCAGGGGGATGGTCAAAGGCGGTTGAGGCGACGGGCTCGTAAAAGGTCCAAAATCCCCCGCGACTTGACGGGGGAGGGAAAATCTGACGCCTTCGCAGAGAGATCGTCACCCCGGCGGACCCCGGATCGGAGTCCGGGGCAGGCGCCGGGGTCCAGTGTCTTACTGGATACCGGCTTTCGCCGGTATGACCCTCAGGTGGATTTTCGACTTTTCACGAAGGCGGCAAGGTGTCATCCCGGAGGACGGCGTCCCCGGGCAGGCTCATAGGATATCGTCGACCATCAAGTCCTGGGAGGTCATGGTTTCACGCAGCCGCTTCCGCTCGGTAATCCGGTCCCGGGCCTGTTCCGGAAGCTCGGTGAAGAGAATGATGTTCTTCTGGATGAGCAGATCGATCAGGTCTTCCAGCAGGCGGATGATGCCCATGTCGGAGAGGGAGAGCAGCAGTTTCCGGGAATCGGCGCTGACAGTCGTGTGAAGAAATTCGAGAACTTCTTCATCCACGATGGTTTTATGTTCATCGGCATTTGGACGGGGGCTGCTGTGCAAGGCGCTGATCTTTCCCTCCGGGGACCGCTCGACATACAGCATGGCTTTTGCTCCTCCAGGATCTTTGCTCGGATGGCGAGCAGTCTAAGCTTTTCGTGAATGAAAGGATAGCAATATTTTTTGAGATCAGATAGAATCCCCGCGCCCGATGTGTCAAGTCGGCAGTTGTGCCCCGGCAACGAGACAGGTAAAGGTTGATGCCCTCGCAAAAAGTCGGAACATCGCCACGGCCGTCATACCGGCGAAAGCCGGTATCCAGCCGATATCCGGTGATTACAGATCACTGGACCCCGGCTTTCGCCGGGGTGACGACTTTTTACGGACCCGTCAAAGATTAGGGCCGGGACCGGATCCGGGCAGGGTCAAGGGGTGGAAGGAGCGCCCATGTTCATATTCTCCCAATCGAAAGAAAAAGGGTTATGTCGGAAATCAAGGTAGAAGCCCCTCCGGGGGAATGGAATCTCGGAGAGGATGCGGATCGGTATGAAGACCCTCTCTTGGATTGCCTGATCCAGGTCGCGAGACTGCACGGGCGTGCCGCTTCCCGCACCGGCCTGAGCTCAGGCCTGCCGCTGGTCCACAATCGCCTGACGGTGGAGCTCTTTTCGCGGGCCGCCGCCCGGGCCGATCTGGCAGCCCGCGTGGTGAAGAAGCCCCTGGCGAAGATTCCTTTCATCCAGCTTCCGGCGGTGTTGCTTCTCAAGGAGAGGCAAGCCTGCGTTCTGGTCGATAACCGGTCTTCGGATGGACGATTGAAGATCCTGATGCCCGAAGCCGGCATGGGAGAAAAGATCGTCTCCCGGGAGGAGCTGGAAAAACTCTACTCCGGGTACGCCATCTTCGTCCGTCCGAAATTCCGGATGGCGAAGGGTGCAGGAGATCTCGACTCGGCTTCGACGAGGCACTGGTTCTGGGGGACCATATTTCAATCCTGGCGCATCTACCGCGACGTATTGCTCGCCTCTTTCCTGATCAACGTCTTCGGCCTGGCCAGTCCGTTCTTCGTTCTGATCGTCTATGACCGCGTCATTCCCAACAATGCCGTGGAGACCCTCTGGGTGCTCGCGATCGGCATCATGGTGATCTATGTGTTCACGGTGGCCATGCGGGCGTTGCGGGGCTATTTCGTGGACGAGGCTGGCAAGCGGGCCGATATGAAGATGTCGGCCATGCTGCTGCAGAAGGTTCTGGGCCTGCGGATGGAGGTCCGCCCGCAATCGATCGGCTCCTTTTCGAAAAACCTGCAGGAGTTCGAAGGCATCCGTGACTTCGTCACCTCCTTTTCCATCACCTCCCTGATCGACCTCCCCTTCATGGCATTGGGCCTGCTCGTCGTCTGGTACATCGGGGGGAACATCGTTTACATCTTCATTGCCGCCATCCTGCTGATGCTGCTCTATGCCCTCCTGATCCAGATTCCGCTGCAACGGGCGGTGGGGAATACCTTCAAGGCCTCGTCGCAGAAGAATTCCATCCTGATCGAAGGGCTGTCGGGCCTCGAGACGATCAAGATGCTCGGCGCGGAAAGCCAGGTCCAGCGGGCGTGGGAAGAATCGGTCGGTTATATCGCGAGATGGAGTTCGGTGGCGAGATTGCTCTCCTCATCGGTCAACCACTTCTCCTTCTTCGTGCAGAGCGGGGTTGTGGTGGCGGCCGTCATCGCGGGCGTGTACATGATCTCGGAGGGCAACCTGACGCAGGGGGGGCTCATCGCCCTGGTCATCCTGTCCCGGCAGGTGATCGCGCCCATGGGGCAGGTGGTCAGCCTTGCCACCCGTTTCCAGCGCGCCAAAGAGGCGCTCAAGACGCTGAACGAGATCATGGCCCTGCCCGTGGAAAGGCCTCCCGGAAAGTCGTTCCTGCACCGAACCCGCTTCGAGGGCGCGATCGGCGTGAAGAACCTCACCTTCTCCTACCCCGGGCAAACGATCAAGGTCCTGAACAACATCACCCTGGACATCGCCGCCGGGGAGAAGGTCGGGATCATCGGCCCGGTGGGTTCGGGGAAGACCACGCTGGGCAAGCTGCTCCTCGGCCTCTACGAACCGACCAGCGGCATGGTCACGATGGACGGAA
Organism: Deltaproteobacteria bacterium; assembly: GCA_021372695.1. The sequence continues at coordinate 8,129 of JAJFTY010000124.1, read as the reverse complement.
CCGACATCCGGCAGATCGACCCTGCCGAATTGCGCAATTTCATCGGCCATGTGCCCCAGGATCTCATCCTGTTCCGGGGCACCGTCCGCGACAATATCACCATGGGAACCCACGACGTGGATGACACCGCCATCATGCGTGCGGCTGAACTCGCGGGCGTGGACGAATTCATCAAGAAGCATTCGCTCGGTTTCGACATGGAGGTCGGCGAATTGGGCAGGGGACTTTCCGGCGGGCAGAGGCAGTGCGTCGTGCTGGCCAGGGCCATGCTGCTCGACCCGCCCGTGGTGGTCCTGGACGAGCCCACGAGCAACATGGACAACCGGACGGAAATCCGTCTGAAGGACAACCTTTCCAAGGTGATGAAGGGGAAAACCCTGGTACTGATTACGCATCGGGCGTCGCTCCTGGAAATGGTGGATCGCCTGATCGTCATCGACAACGGTGTCGTCGTTGCGGACGGGCCCAAGGCCTCCGTACTGGAGGCGCTGAAGCGGGGCCGAGTCAACATGTAGCAGGAGAAGACATTGTCAGAGCCTGAGAACAAACCGAAACCAAACGAACTGTTCTACCGCATGCCGTCGGAGGATGTCGACCTGGCCACGGACATCCGGTCGTCCGTCAAGGCCCAATCTCCCACGGGAGGCAGGGCGATTCTGTGGACCGTTCTGATCCTCTCCTCCCTCGCTCTCTACTGGGCCTCTATCTCGGAGGTCGAAGAGGTGACCCGGGGACAGGGCAAGGTGATTCCGGCAAGCCAGGTGCAGGTCGTCCAGAATCTGGAGGGGGGGATTCTCTCCGAGATCCTGGTCAAAGTGGGCGATACGGTGAAGAAGGACCAATTGTTGCTGAAGATCGACCAGACCCGGTTTTCCTCGTCGGTTCAGCAGAATCGGTCCAAGTCCCTTTCGAATAAGGCCAAGGCGGCCCGCCTGCAGGCGGAGACGAGCGGCACCCCCTTCAAGGTTCCCAAGGAGGTGCTAGCGGAGCAGCCGGAGGTCGCCCTCCGCGAACAGGAGCTCTACGAATCCCGGAAGAACGAACTTCGCTCCAGCCTGGAGATCAAGCAGCAGCAAATCAACCAGAGAACCCAGGAATTGAAGGAGCTCAACACCAAACTGACGGAACTGAGCAAGACCTACGCGCTCTTCCAGAAAGAGCTGAAGCTGACGAAGCCGCTCGTGGCGCAGGGCGCCGTCTCGGAGATGGAGGTCCTCAAGCTCGAACGCGAGGCGGCCACCATGCAGGGAGATATCGAGCAGACCAAACAGGCGATCCCCCGGGCGCAGTCCAAGATCGAGGAGAGCCAGGTGGCCCTCCGAGAGCTGCGGCTCGCCTTCATGAACAAGGCCAAGGCGGAGCTGAACGACGTTTCTGCGCAGCTCGGGGAGGACACGGCAACCTCGATCGCCCTGAAGGACCGGCTGAACCGGACCTTCGTGAAATCACCGGTCAACGGCACGGTCAACCGGCTTCTGATCAACACGGTGGGCGGCGTCATCCAGCCCGGGATGAACCTCGTCGAGATCGTTCCCCTGGAAGGCACGCTCCTGGTCGAAGCGATGATCAAGCCTGCCGACATCGCTTTTTTGAGGCCGAACCAGGATGCCACGGTGAAGTTCACCGCCTATGATTTCACCATCTTCGGTGGGCTTCCGGCGAAGCTTGAACAGATCAGCGCGGACAGCATCACGGATGAAAGGGGCAACAGCTTCTACCTCGTCCGGCTCCGGACCGACAAGAACTATCTCGGCCCCAAGACGAAGCCCTTGCCCATCATTCCGGGAATGATCGCATCCGTCGACATCCTGACGGGCAAGAAGACGATCCTCTCTTATCTGTTGAAACCGGTCCTCAGAGCCAAGTATATGGCATTAAGGGAACGATGACCCATGACGATTCTCTTGGGCAGCGCAAACAAATCCGTGATCACGAGGTGGGAAGGCCTGCTGGGCGGCCAGTACCCGCTGGAGCAGGCGACGCTGCTGCGGGAACTGAAGCGCCTCTGTGCGGAAAAGAATTTCGACCTGATCCTCCTGCACCGCTCTCTGATCGACATGGACGGGTTCGCCGAACTCCGCAAGGCGAGCCCCCTGTGCAAGTTCTTTCTCCTTTCGGACCAGCCGAACGAGGATGAGGGGATCGCCTTCCTGAAGCTGGGGATCGTGGGATACGGGAACACCTACATCTCTCAGGCGCGGCTCACCGAGGCGGTTCGGGTCATCAATGGCGGCGCCGTCTGGCTGGGCCAGAAAGTCATCCAGCAGCTCATCCTGGAATCCTACTCCAGAGCCAAGGAGCAACCTGCACCGCAAACGGGGCGGACGTCAGCCGGGCAGAAATTGGCCGGCTTGACCCCGGCGGAGCACAAGGTCGCCGAGCTCGTGGCCCGCGGCCAGTCCAACCTTGAAATCGCGTACAACCTCAGGATCACCGAGCGAACCGTCAAGGCCCACCTGACCTCCGTCTATGAAAAGACGAAGACCGGCAGCCGGCTGAGTCTCGCCATGCTGATCAACCGGGGCTAGATCGGATCTGGATAGAGATGTGCTCGCGACGGGCCGTATCTTTCTATTGATATCCAACCGGTTTTCCGGTATCGTCTCCCCCAACGTACCAACCTGCTGTCTTTAGCGTTTGCTGCCGCCTCGGCAACCATTCGCTCTCCTCCGCTGACCTTCGTCGCCGCGCCCTTCAAGGCTGAAGCGGATCGTGGAATCCGGACCGCCGTTCCGGGCAAATGCCCCTCGGCCGACCGGCCCGTTCTTGACGGGTTTTTCTTTCATCCGAAAGGAGGAACCGATCATGGCGACCTACGAAAAGAATCAGCTTTATCAGGTGCCGCTGGCCGAACTTCAGCCCGACCCCACACAACCTCGCAAGTACATGGACCCCGTGGCCCTCGATGAACTGACCGCCTCGGTCACGCAGAGGGGGATCATCGAGCCCGTGGTCTGCCGCCAGGACCCGCAGACGAACCTGGTCTACGTCGTGGCCGGCGAGCGGCGCTGCGCCGCTGCGCGCAAGGCGAACCTCCCCACCGTTCCCGCGGTCTTCATCGACGGCACCAACTACGCCGAGGTCGCCCTGGTGGAAAACCTGCTGCGCCAGGACCTCAACCCCGTGGAGGAAGCCGAGGCCCTGAAACGCCTCATGGACGACCACAGCTACCCGCAGGAGCAACTGGCGGCCGTCATTGGCAAATCCCAGTCCAACATCTCCAAGTCCCTCTCCCTGAACCGGCTGCCCAAGGAGATCCGGGATGAGTGCCGTCAGGACCCGGCGGTCCCTAGAATCGTGCTGTTCGAAATCGCCCAGAGGAAGCAGGAGCGGGGCATGCTCACTCAGTTCCGGAAATACCGGGAACAGCAGGCCAGGGAGGCCGCCAAGGGGACGGAAGAACCTGACGCCCCGGCTCAGCGGAAGAGGACCAAGGCGGAGGCCATCGCAAACGGCATCGGCGCCTGGGCGAACAAGATCTGCGACCTGGAATTTCCCGACTTCTCGGAGGCGGACCGGACCATGATCATCGAGTCCATGAACTTCATGAAGGAGACCCTGGACGAGGCCCTTCCCCGGGCAGTGAACAACCGGAAAAAACCGGTATGAACTCGCCCGATCAGCGGAGAAAAACGAAGTTAAAATGATCGGGGCCATCGGTAACTTCGAAATGAGATCATATAGATAAGTCTCCATTCCTCTAGAATAATTTTTTTGAAACGGGGGTGTTCCCGATCGTATGAACGGCCGGATGGCGTCGAACGTGCCGACGACAGCATCACCCATGTGGAAGAGGATCTGGAGTTTCCAAACCTTCAAATACAAAGCGAGAGAGTTGAACATCGTGCCAGATCAACGATAACGGGTTGAAACGTGCAGGTCCTAGAACGCGATCTTTATCGGCTGGGACAGCATGAACAACTTCCTGTAATTCTTGAAATCTAAAGACTGCTTTGAATCAAAGATTACGATTGGTAATCAAAAAAAAGCAGGGCCATTTCTGACCTTGCCTTCTTATCGTAAGGACCGCGATTGAGAAACCTGGTTGAGTCGCCAAGCTAGTTGAATATGGCCTGTGGACCGCTTAAGGTACAGGGTGTGGCGTCAGCATCTGGTAAATCAAAAAAGCACAGAAGAGAAAAATTCCAATATAGATGAGTAAATCCGACTTATTGTTCCCTTTATATTTCATCGCGATCATCCTTTCATGCACGTGCGAATGCTAGTCTAGTCGGACCGGCTCTTTTTTGCACTGAAGAGAAAGATCATCCGAACCGATTCATTGCCATTTTGAAGATCATAAATAAAAACCCTAAACCAAAAAGGATTCCAAAAATTATTCTGAAATATTTCCATGGTTTGCTTTCTGCTCTGGTATTCACCGGAGCTTCTTCAATTGCCTCTTTCATAAATGCTCCTTTCATTAAAGGGCATTCGCAGATTCCAGCCTACGCTATTTTTGGGCTTCTATCTTTTTACCGCCCATCATATAAATGATGAGAAATATTAGGAGCAGGACATCAGCAATCACGAGTAAAACGGTAATCAGCCCCGGAAGATTCATCATCTTGATCAAGAACAGTGCAGCAAAGCAACAAACAATAGAAATACCTGATACGATAGCTTTTTTCATCATTCTACCTCATCGTGTGGTAAGCCCTGCAATATGTCAGCTGACCATCCTCAAGTTCACGCGTCTGATACTCTCTAACCCCAATGTGATATGAAATCTGCCGAACAAGAGAACCGGCCATCCATCGATGCAGATGTCGGCAACAAACTATTTCTTGCCCTCGTTTTCAGACCGATGCTCTTTGGGCTGTATCCTAGCCAAGCTGTAGACGACCAGAAAAACCAAGGGAATAATAATGGCTGAATTCAGCCACCCACCCATCTTCATAGAGCTTAGTGTTATCGTCACAACCAGGAAGACGAGTAGGGAAATACCTGCGAAAATAATCTGCATATGTGTTCTCCTTTTTTGAGCGTGATCTAATGGCCCTTGTCCGCTGGTTTTCCAGCGTACAAGGTGCCATACGGGATCGTGAATGAGGCTGCGAAGTTCCTATGACCCAAACTTCCTCATTGCGGCTGCGACTATCAAACCCACAAAAGCAAGCATGGCAATAACCAGCAAGACGCCTCGGATATATTTCCCGATTTTGCTTTCCTGCTGCTGTTGAGCCGTCCCGACTACGTCTTGTAATAGGTTCTTTTCTTCTTTCATGAAACACCTCATAAACTTAAGTCATATGCATCATGATGCCGTTACTTCACCTTCGTAGCCTTCCTGCCCCAGCGTTCTTCTAAAATCGATCCCTCTGCGAAGAGAAATACAATACCGATAAGACAGACGCCACTTCCTGCGAAGGCACAGATGATCTGTAGTAATACCGGTGGCTTAAGAGTACTCGTGAGGTATAACACCGCAGCTGCAACGAGAATGGCAACTACCCCACCCAGCTTTTCTAGTGTTTCCAGCATGTATCACCTCCATCTTATCTGATTCAGAAAATCGGATAACGTCCTTCGACGACCAGCGCGAGGCCCAAAACAATGAGCAAGTCAACCTGGGATACAAATTAAGTGAGCAGTCACTTACATAATAGTAAATACTAACTCACAATGTCAAGCTTTTTTTGGCAGACGACGCTTTCTTTCAGTACTGCTTAGTTTTGTTGATGAAATAAGGTCGACGACTTGTAGGTGGACACAAGGTCAAGCATGTTTCGTTTTTTCTTACAGGCCGAATGTCCTCGGGTTGAAAGGTTGTACGAAATAGCATCAACCTTCCGTGACGACTTCAATTAAGTGGAGACAGATATCTAACATTTGATTCTATGTTTTTCGAAGAATCTAACTTCCATCGCGGGTATTAGCCGCTATACAATCAAAAAAGGCAGGGCCGATTTGCCCTGCCTTTCTACAACTGAAATGAGGTCAGTCTTAGCTCTTCCTTCTCCTCAGCCCAGCCAACCCTGCCAAGCCAAGCCCAAGAAGCAGCATGGTTGCGGGCTCGGGTACCGGGACCGTATCGATGGTCAGCTCAGAATAGTCGATCGAATAACCGTCTGCATAGTTCGCAGTAACACCCCGATTGATATCCAATAGGACCGTTCCCGGACCGGAAAGCAGGGCGATTGGCACTGCGAATTCGTACAGCTTGACCGCCTGATTGGAGTTATCCCCGAAGGTGGCGTCGAATTGAAACTGTCCGATCCAGTGGCCATTGAAGTAGACACTCCAGGGTCCGCGAGTGGTATCGGGCTCGTTGTCCGCGATGCCGGCAATCAAGATCCTCAGCATTGCGCTGGTCGGGGTGCTGCCGCCGAGTGAGTAGGCATGGTCGTATGTGACTGCCGCGTCGGCATCCCACTTGTCTGTGAAGGCCGGGTCGCCAGGTTTCCGATAGTCGTGCCAGTATATTCCGCCCAGATCATCTGCCCACAAGGTGCCATTCGAGCAAGACCCGTCCAACCCGAAACAATCCTTGTTTCCTACTGTATTGATGATGTTCGCCTGAGCCGATTCGAAAATCCCCAGAACCATCAGCATTGCCGCAACGAAAACCAGTTTTTTCATCTGTGTCCTCCCTCAAGCTTCTGAACAATAAGGCTTTGATCTGTTCTCTGCAAACTGAGTGCCACCCTTGTCTTCAGCGCCCCATGCAAGGCTATCTGCAAGAATTGATTTGATTTTTACTCTAGCATTTGATGTGGATGGCCGATACATCTCTGCTTTGTCCATGACTAATTGTAAGCTATTTCGACATGTTATGACAGTTTCCGTCCAATATCCATTTGCAAGGCGCTGATTATAAAGGGTTATCTCTAATCAATCGATGTAAAGAGATCCGACGGTCGCTGCCCCTTGCCCTCACTCATTTTCCGATGTCCCGCCAGGGTGTGGGATCTGCCACCCCACCTCGATCCCAATTTCCTCCAAAACTACGGTGTGCCATCGTTCGGGTCGTCGAGCATCATGTTGAGCTGAGCGGTTGCCGTGTCTCCGTCGCTGTCGATGACCGTGAATTCGAATGTTTCCGTTTTTGCGCCCGGGTTGCTCAATAGCGGGGCCTTATACTCGTAATCGCCGGTATCGCTGTCCACCATAAGTTTGCCGCCGTATTTGCCGACAACGAACAAATCGAAGTCGTTCGGCGTATCTTCCGTGATGACATTGTCGAAATTGGGGCTTTTGGTGCTTCCAACCGCCGCTATAGACGTGACATGGCCTTCATCCGCTCCGAAGGAGCCGTCCGGACTGCTGTCGCTCAGAAGATTACCGGTCGAAAAGCTTCCCTGTTTAACCTCCGGCGACATGCTATAGGCCGCCGGCATGTCGTCGTTGAAGTTCACGGTCAGGGACCCCGTATCCGCATCGTTGTTCGCGTCCGTCACCGTGTAGGTGAGATCCGCCATGGCGTTGTTTTCGTTGCCGCCGGCCTCGTGCAGAACGTTGTCCAAGAGCGTCACGGTGTATTGGCCTGTGAGCGGATCGGTCACCTGCACCGTGAACAGATCCAAGCCGTCGCGCTCGCCGCCGGAAACCGTGGCGGTCAGGACGCCGCTGCCTGAATCCCAGGCATAGGTGACGTCCTCGGTGCCGATGTGCCCGGTCGCGCCGTTCATAGCCTCAAACGTGACCGACCCCGGGCCGTCGCCGCCGAAGTTGAATGAGAGCGTCCCGCTGAAGGTCGCTTCATTCGCATCGGCGTCGGGGGTGACCACGATGTCGCCCGTGCCGCCGGGGATGCCGTTGCTCAAACCTTCGTCATCCACGAAAGCGATGGTCTCGCCGGCCGAGGGCACGTTGTGGTCGCCCGGGAAGTTGATCGTAAGGGTCGCATGGGAGAAATCGCCGTCGCCATCCTGCATGGTATAGGTGAACACATCCTGGCTTCCGGCGTTCACCGAGCCGTTGGCAACATAGCTGTAGCTGCCGTCCGCGGCGATGGTTAACTCGCCGTAGAGGCCGGTGACCGTCATCGTGCCGATCGTACCCATTCCCGTGTCGCCCGCGGACAGCCCGACGACCATGCCGGCTGCGTCTGCACCGATCGTGTCGTTCGCCAGAACGCCGATGACCTGGGGCACCGTGAGGGTCTGGCCCTCGATCGCCGTGCCGCT
>JAJFTY010000100.1 GCA_021372695.1 Deltaproteobacteria bacterium | reverse complement strand
CGTCATCGGGAATCCCGTCAGCGGTTTCCTGTCGGACCGCGTGTTCAGGAAAAGGAAAGGGATCATGGTCATGGCCCTGGCGGGGCTTTCTCTCACGCTGGCCGGACTTGCCTTCGTCCCCGTCGGCGCGCCGCTCTGGCTCCTGGTTGTGCTTTTTGCGGCCTTCGGGGTCTTCGCCAGTACCTCGAGTATCCCCTATGCCCATCTCAAGGAGCTCACGCCGCCTGAACGCTCGGCGACGGCCCTGACGGTACTGAACTTTTTCGCTATCGTGGGGGCCGGTGTCTTCATGCAGGGCCTCGGCCTTCTCATGAAGGCACTCTATCCCACCTCGATGGTCAGCCACGAAGCTTTCCGGGTGATGTTTCTCGTCTGCGCGGGGGCGATGCTAGCGGGCGTGGTCCTCTACGCTTTCACAAGGGAAAGCCATGGTATAATCCGAGCGGGGATGCGGAATTCCGATGACACGGCTGACCGATGACGTTTGACAAGGGGGAGCTCAAAAGATGCAAAACCTCCTCTTCTTCATTCAAAGGGACCTGATGGTTCAGTTGAATCCATGAAATACATCGTATCTCGCAGAAGAATGCGGAACGTTGCTTTTGTCCTTGACACGATCTTGATGCAAATATAAATGTATGTCAAATTGTATACAGCAATGACGGGGTGAATGACGACGTTCGGGTTTAAGCAAGTTCCGATAACAATTTTGTTGCAGAGCGGCTGTAGAGAAAATACATGAAGAGACGCAACATGGCCACCGCCAGGAAAATGTTGAATTCGAAGTCGTTAAGAGAAACGATTTACGAACGAGTTCGGGATGATATCACGTTTGGTAAGTTGTACCCGGGGCAGCGTCTCACGGAAGCCACTCTGGCTACCGCCCTGAAAGCCAGCAGAAGCCCGGTCAGGGAGGCGTTGCGACAGCTGGAATCGGAAGGGCTGATTACCTTTGAGCGGAACAAAGGTATTGAGGTATCCAGATTATCATCGAAACAGGTTGATGAAATTTTTGATATCAGAATGGTGCTGGAGGGATATGCCGCACACCTGACTGTTGCGCGGGGCCTGACGGAGCAAGACTGGCAATATCTGGATAAATTGAACAAGGCCCTGCAACAAGATGCGAAGAAAAACGACGATCAGTCATGGTTTCAGCATAACGCTGGCTTCCATAATTTTTTCCGCTGCCATTCAGGCAATCATAATCTTGAACAATTGATCTCGATGCTCGAGCGCCGGGTTTACCGGTATAAATACATGTCGGTGAGTTTCCCCGATCAACTCAAGCACTATCTGGAACAGCACAATAACATTATCGAAGCGTGCAAGAAAAAGGATCCCGATCTCGTCAGGGTGCGCATGCAGGAGCATCTCGTTTATGTCAAGGGGGTTATCGGGGAGTACCTGAAGAGATTTCCATACATGTGAACCATGGGATGCGTTCGAACAGAGTTGCCCGCCCATGATCCCTGCATCAGAGGCATCCGGGTCCGGTACGGAATCCCCGCTCAAGACGCGCTGATCAACCGCTCGGTCAGCCATTCCTCCTTGCCACACAGGTATCGGCGCGGACTCCCGATGTCGTCACCGATCCTCCAATCATCCCCAAAGGAACTCGCAGAGCTTGTCCTGCAATCCGAACCCCTTCTGCCTTACAAGCTGTCCGTGCCCGCATAACGATGGATCCTAAGCGTTTTACCGTCGGTTCTCGGTATTCTGCAGAGCATGCAGCGCCGGTCATGCTATCGAGCAGCGTTCCGATCTAACGTCCTGCGTGAATCCGGTCCGTTATCCTGTAGCCATGTCAACGGCAAAAAAGGCCGGTCTTATGCGTGCGATGGTTGAACGTTTCTTTGAAATGCTGACGCATCGAAGTCCTTAACAGGACGTCAAATTTTCATTTTCTCTCGCCCCGTATTTTTATCTCCTTTTTTGCTTGACAAATGATGCTGCAACTGTTAGCACACAATTGCGTATAAAAAATTGTATACAATAATATATACAATTAATCCTGCTTGCACGAGAGCAATTGGAGGTTATTCTTCGGCTTCGGAACCATACCGATTGATCACGGAGAGGCAAGTGTCAGGCATCCTGTCGATTCCGTTTCTACGTCTCATCTTGCCTCGGCCTTCCGTTTCAATAAGACCAAGACCCTTTTTGCGAAGGAGCATACATGAAGCCCGATAAAGACTCGATATCGTCACGCAAGGACTGGAATACAAAGCTGGAAAAAGATATCGTTCCGCGGCAAAAGGAACGAAAGGAAAGCTTTCTGACAGAGTCCGGGATCGAGATCCGTCGCCTTTATACGCAGGAGGATTTGAACGAACAGGCCTTCGACTATGCAACCCATCTCGGCTTTCCCGGCTTTTATCCTTTCACGCGCAGCAAGGATCCCCTCGGTTATAGAAGCAATTTCTGGATTTTTCAACAATACGCCGGCTTCGGCGACGCGGAGGAGGCAAACAAACGCTACCGCTTCCTTCTCGATCACGGTCAAACGGGCATGTCCATCGCCCTCGATCTTCCTACGCAGATTGGACTGGATTCCGACAACCCCCTGGCACAGGGGGAAATCGGAAAGGTCGGGGTGGCGATCGATTCCCTGGAAGACCTGGAGACCATCTTCAACGGCATTCCGCTTAATAAACCGAAGCAGATCAGTTTTGTTGCAAATGCGACAGCCCTGACCGGACTCGCCATGTTTCTTGTCCTTGCCGAGAAACAGGGAATTCCGACCGACGAGATCACTCTCCGGATTCAAAACGATATCCTCAAAGAGTTCATCGCCCGGAACACCTATATTTATCCACCCAGGCCTTCTCTTCGGCTTGCCACCGATTTGCTGACATACTGCGCAGAACATCAGCCGAATTGGCTGCCCCTGACGATTTGCGGCTATCATATCCGGGAAGCCGGCGCCACACCGGTGCAGGAAATCGCGTTCAGCCTGGCGAATGCACTGGCCTACCTGGACCACATCCGCGATCGGGGTTTTGAAGTCGAACGTGTCGTTCCGAAGCTTGCGGCCTTCATGTGTGTCAACATGAACTTTTTCGAAGAGATAGCCAAATTCAGGGCGTTGCGCAGGCTTTGGGCAAGGCTGCTCAGGGACCGATACTCCATCGCGGATCCGTCGCTGGTTACATTCAATCTGGTGAACTTCACTGCCGGCAGCAGCCTCACTGCGCAACAGCCCATGAACAATATCGTCCGCGTCGCGATTGAATGCCTGGCCGGCGTTCTGGGAGGCTGCCAGTCCCTGTTCCCGTGCTCCATGGACGAAGCCTACTGCACCCCGACGGAATCCGCCGTAAAAGTGGCGCTTCGAACACAGCAGATCATTGCCCACGAAACGGATGTGCCGGACACGATTGATCCGCTGGGGGGATCCTATTTTGTGGAGTCCCTCACGACCGAAATCGAGAAGGCTGCAATGAAATACCTGACTGAAATCGAGAAAATGGGGGGTGCCGTTGCGGCAATCGAGAGCGGCTTTTTCCAGCAGTGCATCCGGGAGTCCGCTTACAACAAGCAGAAGGACATTCAGACGAAAAAAAGAATCATCGTCGGGGTGAACGACTACATCGACAAAGAAGAGGCGGAAATCCCCACCTTCAAGCCCCCAAAGGAGAGTGCACAGAGGCAGATCGAAAAGTTGAAACGGTTGAAGACTCGACGCAATAATCGGGCCGTCAATACGTCTCTTGCAAATCTGAAGAAAGCGGCCGATACGCAGAACAACCTGGTCCCCGTCGTCGTCGAGGCAGTCAGAAATTACGCCACCATGGGTGAAATATCCGATGTCTTCCGAACCGTGTTCGGCGAATACCAGGACAACAATTTCTAATAAAGGTCCGATCAGAGGGATTGGGATGGAAAACAAGATAAGAATACTGATGGCGAAACCGGGATTGGACGGCCATGATCGCGGAGTCCTCGTCGTTGCACAGGCGTTGCGCGACGCCGGCATGGAAGTGATCTATACAGGACTGCGTCAGGTTCCGGACCAGATCGTCAATGCGGCGATTCAGGAAGACGTCGACGCGATCGGGATGAGCATTCACTCCGGAGCGCACGAAGTTCTGTTCGGCGAGGTTCTCCGGCTTCTGAAGGAGAAGAAAGCCAATGACATCGCTGTCTTCGGGGGCGGCATCATCCCGAAAGATGATGCCGCGCAGTTGAAACGGCAGGGCGTGAAGGAGATTTTCGGCCCCGGGACATCGACCGATGTAATCGTGAAAGCCATGACGGAGGCCATTCGCCGGCGGGGAGGGAAACCGTGATGCTGAGCAAGATCGATCATATCGGCATAGCGGTTCGCAACCTGGATAAGGCGCTGGAAGATTACAGAACCCTCTATGGCGTTCGTCCCCTGAAAATAGAGACCTTGCCCGAGATCAGTGTCCGCATGGCGTTCATCAAAGTCGGAGAGGTTTTGGTCGAGCTGCTGGAGCCGACGGAGCCGGGTGCGGGCCGGATAGGCAAGTTCCTGGACGAGAAAGGGGAAGGCTTTCATCACATTGCCTACCGTGTCGAGAACCTGGACAGCATGCTGGAAAGGCTCATCGCCATGGAAGTCCCCCTGAGGGATCGGGTACCCCGTAATGGCGGTGATAACTCGAAAATCGCGTTTATCGAGCCCGGAGTCACTCACAACGTTCTGACAGAGCTCGTCGAGCGAGAAAAGGAAATAGAAGGAGACTGAGTATGACTATTCCGGAGTTATTGGAAAAGCATGCGGCCGAACAGCCGGACAAGGTGTACTTATATTTCGCGGATCAGAAGATCACCTATAGGGAGTTCAATCTGACGGCCAACCGGATTGCCAATGCCTTCAAAAAGATGGGCATCACCAAGGCAAGTATGGCCGCCATTATGCTGCCGAATTGCCCGGAGTATCTCTATGCGTGGATGGGTCTCAACAAACTGGGCGCGGTGGAAGTCCCTGTGAACACGAATTTCAAGGAAGCCGAATTGCTGTATCTTCTCCAGCATGCCGAAGCTTCCACCATCGTCATTCACGAAAGTTTCTATCCGATATTGAAGAAACTTCAGGGTCCGGCGTTACCGAAGTTAAATCATGTCGTTTACATAGGCGCGGGGGCGGCGCCCGAGGGGACGGTCCCGTTTGGAAACCTGCTGAAAGAGAAACCAGACTTTGTCCAGCCAAGCATTTCAGACGACGATCCCTCCGTTTGCATCTACACCTCCGGAACGACCGACAGGCCCAAGGGGGTTATGAATTCCCACCGGGGTTGGGTGTTGACCGGTCAATCCTATGCCTTCACGGTCGGAATCACGAAGAATGACCGGGTGATGACGCCCAATCCACTGTTTCATGCGAATGCGCAGGTTTATTCAACCATGGGTTCGCTTGCTGCAGGCGCAAGCCTCGTCGTCCTGGAAAAGTTCAGCGGTTCCAAACTCTTCGATCAGGCGCGGCACTATGGAGCGACCAAGCTGGTCGTTGTCCAGGCGGTAACCCCGTGGATCTGGAATCAGCCGGCGAAGAATAACGATGCAGACAACCCGATCAAAACGATGATCGCCGGTAATGTCCCCAAGGAATACTATGGCGATTTCGAAAAGCGCTTCAATCTGAAAATACAGACGATCTATTCCCTGACGGAGGCCGTCATGGCCATCATGGGGCCAAGAGAGGGAACTCAGCCAAGAAAGGCAGGCGGAATCGGCGTTCCCATGGAACACCCGGATCCTTCCGTCAAGAACGAAGTCAGGATCGTCAATGAAGTCGGAGAGGAGATGCCGCAGGGAGAGCAGGGGGAATTCATCATTCGCAATCCCGCCGTGATGATCGGTTATTACAAGAATCCCGTCAAAACTGCAGAGACCAAAAAGGACGGCTGGATTCATACCGGAGACATCGGTTATCGGGACGCGGACGGCTATCTGTTCTTCGTGGGCAGAGGCAAGGACGTGATTCGCCGCC
>JAJFTY010000077.1 GCA_021372695.1 Deltaproteobacteria bacterium | reverse complement strand
CGCTTTGCTTCCTCCTCGGCCTTTTTGCGGGCTTCTTCTTCGGCCCGGCGCTTTGCTTCTTCCTCGGCCTTTTTGCGGGCCTCTTCTTCAGCCCGGCGTTTGGCCTCCTCCTCGGCTTTTTTGCGGGCCTCTTCTTCGGCCCGGCGCTTTGCTTCCTCCTCGGCCTTTTTGCGGGCTTCTTCTTCAGCCCGGCGTTTGGCCTCATCCTCAGCTTTTTTGCGGGCTTCTTCTTCGGCCCGGCGTTTGGCCTCCTCCTCGGCTTTCTTGCGGGCCTCTTCTTCAGCCTGTCGCCTGGCCTGCTCCTCGGCCCTGGATTTTCCCTGTGCCCATTCACCTGCGTATTGGCCGCCATCGGGCCAGGTAAAGAGCCCCGCACCTTGGGGTAGATCATTGACCCATCTGCCCTTGTACGAACTGCCGTCAGGCCATGTGAAGATCCCCTCACCGTGCAGGTGGCCGTCCTGAAACTCGCCCTCGTAACGGCTCCCATCCGGCCAGGTGAGCGTTCCCCTGCCCTGGTAGCCTTGCGCAGGCCAACTGACGCGATATCGATTTTCTTCCGTGGCGCCCTTGATCAGCATAGAAAATAAGACGTCTTTCTGTTTTGAGCTGGAGTGATCAGGATACCGGGAAGGATGAGCGATCTCCTGTCCCGGACCCGGATGTAATATAACTCTGCTTGCGGAGAGCGCAAGTTCGAGTCCTCTATTCTTTCTGCGTTCGAGCCGACGAAGCCGCTGTTTTCACGTTGTATGGATCTACCGTCATCTCGGGTTGGGATCAAGCGGCGGGTCGTTACGCCATCAAACGCGCGCCCCACAGGACGGTGTTACGGAATTCGGATGGATGGTATTGTAAAAACAGATTTTCAACCAGGGCTTGTTGTCTTCCATCGTGAAGAACGGGACCCGGTCGTTCTGCTCGTAGCGGGAGCCGCCCGCCATCATATTGTATGCAGGCGGTTCCATTTGCTGCAGCATCAGGGCGATGACCTCTTCCAGGGTGAGAGGAAAACGGTTTTTCGCCCTGATTCTTTCGTCCGCCTCCGCGCAGGTCATCTTCTCCGTGTTGGTCCCCTCGTCGATGTCCAGCATGAAATAGACACCGTCGAAGATCTTGCCCTCGTTTTGCGAAAGTCCCTTCTTCAGCACATTCATGATGCGGGATGATTCCAGAGTCGTTTCACCTGAGATCTTATTGAAATTGATCATCTCAAGCTGCGAATAGATCGTCAGGTATTGGCTCGAGATCACGGGGATCAACGAGTCCCGGCCATCCGGTATGTTGAGGGCGCATGCCTTTGAAACGACCTCGTCTTTCTTCGCTTTCAGCTTGTTGATAATGAATGCGGGACAGCCCAGCGTCCTCAATTTCTCGACCCTTTGCTCGAAAACATCCTCATAGTAGGCTGCCTTTGCTGTCTTGGCCATCTCTTCCAGACGAACCTTCGCTTCCGCAAAAACCTCATCGGCGAAAACCATGATGTCTTTTTGCGGAGGCACACCTTCGAATGCCGAAACGATCTTGCCGACGACGCCTTGCTTTACATCCCTGCTCTCGATTCCGTCCGCCATGGCTTCCCTCCCCGTGCCGGGTCTGCTGGTCAAGGTTTCTGCTGCCGTGACATCGATCACCACGTTTATATTCTTGAACTCCATATAATGAATTCGCCGAATGGTTGTCAAATGAATCCTGCGCAGCAACTATAGGGGGGCCGGCCGTCGGTGTCAAGAAAAACGACGGATGAACGACCGCAATGCTCTGGCGACTGGTTGGGGTGAAGGTCCCGCCTCCGGGACGGGACTCGCGGGTTGCGCTCCGGTCAAGAAACGGACGACCGCAGGCGAGCCAGCTCCTGCCGAAACGAAGGGATCGTTCTTGAAAGGGTACCCTGTTTCCTGATAAGGGAGAGTAAAGCGAAAATCGGAATATGGCTGACAGAATGGACGATCCGGGCCGCGATTCAGGTCCGGAAGATTCAATCGCCTGACGGGAATGCTCTGACTGGGATATCGGTTCGAACGGCGTCCTCTGCCTGGAAATGACCATGATCGTCGGAGCACGATTTGGGCAACGGAGGGAGACGATGAGATGGCTTAAATGGATTGCAGCGGTGGTTTTCGTCGTGGCCCTGGCAGTCGTTTGGTTCCTCCCCCGCCTGAACGATTTTGAGAGCGGCGGTCGCCTGACCCTCCCGGGCCTGAAGAGCGAGGTGAAGGTTGTCCGGGACGAAAATGGGATGGCCTACATACGCGCCGCGGACGAGGAGGACCTTGCCCGGGCGCAGGGTTTCGTCACGGCCCAGGATCGCCTCTTTTCGATGCAGCTCACGCGGCTCTTCGCGACGGGCCGGATCTCGGAACTGGTCGGCGACAAGGGACGAAGGAGCGACACCCTGATGCGGACCATCGGTTTCCTTCACCATGCCAAGCGGCACGAAAAAATCCTCGACGAACGGACGAGAAGTCTCTTCCAAAATTATATCGGCGGCGTGAACGCCTTCATTGCGGACGGCAGGGATCTGCCCGTCGAATTCCGGCTGGCCGGGATCAGGCCAGAGCCCTGGACCGTCGCGGACTCCCTGGCCATCCTCTATTACATGGGGTGGAATTCCGCAGGGAACCTGGAAACGGAGGTCGTCGCCCAGATGTTGGTCGACAAGGTGGGCGAGGCAAGGGCACGGGAGATCTTCCCTGTGACCGTCAACCCCGATGAGCCGAGTCCCACAGCGATGCCGAGGATGGATCGGGAGACCGCCCGCCGCGGAGATCTTGTGGGCGATGGCGCTCTTTTGGCACTCCTCAAGGAAACCGAAGGAGCGCTACGCATCGGGAGCAACAACTGGGTCACCTCCGGTCGCCTCTCCGCGGGCGGGAAGCCGATTCTCGCCAATGACCCGCATCTCGACGCACGGATTCTCCCCGGCCCCTGGTACCCGACGGGGCTGATCACGCCGCAGGGAAGGGCGGTCGGGGTGACCGTGCCGGGCCTTCCCGGGATGGTCATCGGAAGGACGGAGAGGATCGCCGTCGGGGTGACCAATTCCTACGGCGATGCCCAGGACCTGTACGTGGAGACCGTGGATCCGGCCAACCCCGGCCGGTATCTCGAGGGGCGCAGATCAATCCCCTTCGGGATCATCCGGGAGACGCTGCGGATCCGGGATGGCAAAGCGCCCGGCGGTTTCCGGGAGGAAGGGGTGACGATCCGCCTGACCCGGCGGGGTCCGGTGATCACCGACATCCTTCCCCCTCTGAAGAGCCGCCGGGTGATGACGCTGCGCTGGTCGCCCTTCGAGTCGATGACCCCCTCCCTCGGCCTGGACCGGATCAGGACGGCAAAGTCGGTCAGTGACATGCGCGGCGCGGTCGGGGAGGTCACTACGATCATGCTGAACTTCGTCTTTGCCGACGTAGACGGAGGGATTGGCTGGCAGACCTCGGGACGGCTCCCCATCCGCTCCCGCGGCGATGGAACCGTTCCCTTTGTGGTGACGGACGGGCAGGACAACTGGACGGGGTTGATCCCCTATGAAAAAATGCCTGGCAGCATCGATCCTCCGCGGGGCTGGATCGGAACCTGCAACCAGCTTACGGTGGGCGCCAGTTATCCCTATTACTATACTTCGCATGCTTCTCCCTCTTACCGTTATCGCCGCCTGGCCGAGGTGCTGGACCGGCCCGGGCCGAAAACGGTTGACGACCACTGGGCGCTCCAGCGGGATGACATGAATCTGATGGCCCGCCGGCTCGCTCCCGTCATGGCGAAGGCGCTGCTCAACCATCCGGACGTCGAGGTTCTGGGAAAACTCCTCGAACCATGGGACCTCCGCGACCGGGCCGACCAGGCGGCGCCTCTCGTTTTCCACCGGGTTTACGAACGTTTTGCGCGGGAGGTCTTCCGGGACGAACTGGGGGAGGAACTGACCACGGCCATGCTCGACAACTGGTATTTCTGGGAGGAACGACTCCAGGCGCTTCTGCTGGCCGGGGAATCGCCCTGGTTCGACGATCAGGGGACGCCGGTAAAGGAGGGGCCTGACGACCTTCTCCACCGCGCCGCCCTCCTTGTCTTGGCGGAGGCGAAGGAGGCCGGCGAGGGGGATCCGGCAACATGGCAGTGGGGGAGTCATCACCGGATCACATTCGTCTCGCCGCTGCGTCGGGAAGGGGCGGGAAGCGCCTTTCTGGGAGGCGGGTCCCATCCGATGGATGGTTCGCAGGAGACGCTCTACCGCGCGAAGTACGATCCCAGCCGGCCGTTTGCGGTCAAAATGTCGGCGTCGCTCAGGATGGTTGCCGATCTCGGCGACCGCGACAAAGTCGTTGCGGTTCTGCCGGGCGGCGTCTCGGGGCGGCAATTTACCCACCACTTCCGCGATCAGGTCGAACCGTTCATGAACGGTGAAAAGCGTTACTGGTGGTTCAGCGACCGGGAGATCGCAAAGCACGCAAAAACGGAGCAGATGCTCGTTCCCCGCTGACCGGCGGGTTCCATTTCGGATGGGCATCGGCGGTCGATGGGCGCCATGTTGCCGATATCATTCCCGCGTTTGTCTCGCCGAATCTTCGGCTGGCCAACGACAAAAGAATCAAGGTACTGGATTTTTCGGAGTCGCTCGGTCTTTCGCGCTCAGGATCGATATCAGATGGCCCACAGCCACGTCTTGGTGCGTCCTGTGGCGCAGGGAGCGCGTGGGATCGACCAGGTATCGGGCACCTCTCCCCTCGCGTGTCTTGACGATATAGCCGCTCTTCTCCAGATCGCTGATGATCAGCCGGACGCTGCGCTCCGTGATGCCCACTTCCTGAGAAATCTGCCGTGCTGTGATTCGCGGTTGCTTGGCGAGCAGCGAGAGGACGGCCGCGTGATTCGTGATAAAGGTCCATGGTTTTTCATTCCTCTCGGGTCGCCCGAGTTCTTGAAGGTCTGCATTGGCCATGGGACACTCCATCTTTTGCCCGACAAACCGCCCAATTGCGGTGTTGAACGCACGAAAATATTTTCATGAATTGAATTGCGCGTGGCTTTGCATAGCAGAACCTTTGACATTCTGCAAATGATTTGTGAGTTAATCCTTACAAGCGAACCGGATCGGGAAAAGGAAGATAAACCGCCTGCTGCCTGGCGAAATAGTCTTCGTTCGGGATCATAAAGAAGAGGGCAACCCATGCGGGTTGCCCTCTTTATTCCTGCAGAGGCTGCCCCAGCCGGGTACAGCCGCAAGCCTATTCGAACGTGGCGCCCGTATGTCCGCCCCGGACCAGGCGCGCATAGCGCTTCAGATACCCCTTCAGCTCCCGCTTCATCGGCTTCCATTGGGCAAGTCGCGCTTTCAGCTCCTCATCGGAAACGAGCAGGTTCAGCCGCTTTCCGGGGATGTCGATCTCGATCCGGTCTCCCTCCTGCACCGCGGCGATGGGCCCCCCCTCGGCCGCCTCGGGTGAGATGTGGCCGATGGCCGCGCCGCGGCTTCCGCCGGAGAAGCGGCCGTCGGTGAGGAGTGCGACATCCCGGTCACGGCCGATCCCGACGATGGCAGAAGTCGGCGAAAGCATCTCGCGCATCCCCGGCCCGCCCTTCGGACCCTCATAGCGGATGACCACGACGTCCCCCTTGTTGATTTTTCCATCCATGATTGCCTTCATGGCCGGCTCCTCCGCATCGAAGACGCGGGCCGGGCCGGTGTGCCTGAGCATCGCATCGTCCACCGCGGAGCTCTTGACCACGGCCCCCTCCGGGGCGAGGTTCCCGAACAGTACGGCGAGGCCTCCCGTCGCGTGGTAGGGCTTCTCCAGGGAGTGGATGATCTCCGGGTCCAGGATTTTCTTGCCTGTCAGGTTCTCTCCGACGGCTTTCCCCGTAACGGTTATGGCTTTCTCGTGGATCATGCCGCCGCGGGAGAGCTCCTGCATCAGCGCGGGGATGCCTCCGGCCAGATGGAGCTGGTGGAGGTCGTGGGGGCCGCCCGGCGCCATGAAGCAGAGATGGGGGGTCTTATCGCTGAAAGCGTTGAAGGTCTGGAGGTTGAGCGGAACGCCCATTTCGGAGGCGATCGCCGGCAGGTGGAGCGAGGTGTTGGTCGAACCGCCGAAGGCCAGATCGACGCGGAGGGCGTTTTCAAAGGCCGCAGGCGTCAGGATGTCGGACGGTTTCAGATCCTTTTCGACCAGCTCCATGACCTTCATTCCCGCCTCCTTGGCCAGGCGGATCCTCTCCGCCCACACGGCGGGGATCGTGCCGTTTCCGGGAAGCCCCATGCCGAGCGCCTCGGTCAGGCAGTTCATCGAGTTGGCCGTGAACATCCCGGCGCAGGAGCCGACGCCCGGACAGGCGCACCCTTCCGCCTCCCGGAGCTCCTCCATGGTCATCGTTCCGACCCTGGCCTTACCCACGTATTCGAAGACCTTGATCAGGTCGGTCTTCTTCCCCTCGAAATCGCCCGAGAGCATCGGGCCGCCGCTGATGACTATGGTCGGGATGTTCAGCCGCGCGGCGGCCATCAGCATCCCGGGGATGATCTTGTCGCAGTTGGGGATGAGCACGAGGCCGTCGAAGGGGTAAGCCATGCCCATCGATTCGACAGAATCTGCGATCAGTTCACGGGAACTGAGAGAGTACTTCATCCCCTCGTGGCCCATGACGATTCCGTCGCAGACCCCGATCGTGAAGAACTCGAGCGGCGTTCCGCCGGCCATCCGGACACCCGCCTTGACCGCCTCCGAGATCTGATGCAGATGAAGATGGCCGGGGATGACTTCGTTTGCCGAGTTGGCGATGCCGATCATCGGCTGTTCGATTTCCCGGTCCGTCAGCCCCAGCGCCTTGAACAGGGAGCGATGCGGCGCCCTTTCCAGCCCTTTTTTCATCGTGTCGGAACGCATGATTATCCTCCTTGATTGCACGGTTTGGCGGCCGCAGGATCCGCGGCCCTCCGGTTCGTTGTCCATCTTTCCCGCGCCACAAATGGACGCGGGCAGGCATCCGAAAGCGCCGGGCGGCTGTCCGTCGGGGCGATCTTTGCCGGCCGTTCGAACAGCGCAACGACCCCTCCTGAAGAGGATCAGGAAGGTGATTGTATTGCCATCGTTTCCGACCCTTTAGCACAAGAACTGCGGGGACACAAGGGTATTATTGTATCCAATTTTAGCATAAAGAGGCATGAGGGCGTCTTGACATCGTGTGAGGGGACAAATGAGAAATATTTTAAAAAGTAATAAAATACGTACACTTATTAATAATAATACTTCTTGACAAGTGCCGGGAGGTATAATAGAAAGGTGTCGTTTCTGGAGATGACCTTTCCGGATTGGATACAATGATGAATAACGGCTCCACCGACAAATCCAGGAAAAACGTGCCTTCCGTCCGGGAGAGGACCTATGAGTACCTGAAATCCGTCATCCTGTCCGGCCGGTTCAAGCCCGGCGAACGTCTCGCAGAGGAGCATCTGGCCGAGGAGCTGGGGGTGAGCCGGACCCCGGTCCGGGAAGCCCTCCACAAGCTCGAGCAGGACGGCCTGATCGAACCCCTGGAGACCAGAGGATTCTGCATCCCCCAAGGGTCCCCGGAGGAGGTCGCGGACCTGTTCGACCTCCGGACGGTTCTTGAGGGGTACACCTTGAGGCTCATCTGCGGACGGGTCACCGATGAAAAGATCAAGGCCCTCCAGGAGATGGTCGAGAAGTCTGTCGACGCCCTGAACCGGAAGAAGGTCAACGAGGTCTTCCATTGGAACACCCAGTTCCACGACACCCTGCACGATATGGTTGCGGACAGGCGCCGCTTCCACACTCTGATCGTCAACATGCGGAAATACGTTCTCCGTTATCGAAAAGAAACGCTTCAGTACCCCGACGCAGCCCGCAGGACCATCGAGGGCCACAGGATGATCATTCAGGCCTTGAAACTGAAGGACCCGGACATATGCGAACGGGTGATGCGGATCCATATCCGCCAGTCCATGGAGGATGCGCTCCAGACCAATGGGGAGGTAACCTGATGAAATCCGACTTAACGGGAATGGGTATGAAGGCTTTGCGGCAGGAAAGTATTGCCGCAGGGAGGATAGGCGATGATGACCGTGGGATGGGAAAGATGAAAAGCAAGAAGGATCGGATGCATATGCTGCCATTGAAAGGAATCAAGGTGATCGATCTGACCCGGGTCGTGGCCGGACCGACCTGTACGCTGAATTTGGCTCAGATGGGCGCCGAAGTCATCAAGGTCGAGGCCCCCGGCAAAGGAGATGATACCCGGACGACCCCGCCGTTTATCAACGGTGAAAGCGTCTGGTTCATCGAGATGAACTGCAACAAGAAGAGCATCACCCTGGACCTCAAAAGCCCGGAAGGAAAGGACGTGCTCTGGCGTCTCGTCGATCAGGCGGACGTATTCATCGAAAATTTCCGACCGGGCGTGGCCGACAAGCTGGGGTTCAGCTACGAGGCCCTTTCGGCCAGGAATCCCCGGATCATTTATTGCTCCATTTCCGGATACGGCCACAAGGACAAAACGGGAGCCTATGACCCGATTGTGCAGGGGGAATGCGGATTCATGTCCATTACCGGGGAGCCGAAGGGCCAACCCATGAAGCTTGCGGTACCCATCAGCGACCTGGTCAGTGCCCTTTATGCCGTGCAGGGGGTCCTCTACGCGCTGATCCAGAGGATGAGTACCGGCCGGGGACAGTACATCGACATCAGCATGATGAATGCCATGGTTTCGCTGCTCCCGTTGCCGGGCAGCAAGTATGTGGGGGCCGGCGAGGATTCCCGGCGGTTGGGGAACGCGCACCCGAGCTGGGCGCCTTATCGGCTTTTCGACACGGCCGACGGATACATCAACATCGCCTGCGGGAACAACGGGTTGTGGCTGACCTTCTGCGATGTTCTGGGGCTTGGCCATCTGAAGGACGATCCCCGTTTTCTGACGAACAAGGACCGGGTTGCCAACCGGGATCAGCTCAACGAGATCCTGGAGCCCGTGATCAGAACGAAGACCACGGCGGAATGGCGCGAGCTGCTCACGAAGGCCAGTATTCCCAACGGCCGGATCCGCACCATCAAGGAAGTATTCAATGACCCGGTTCTGATCGGAAACGGGATGGTCCTCGAGGTGGATCACCCCAAAGCCGGCAGGCTGAAGGTCCTGGGGAATCCCATTGTGATGTCCGAGACCACGCTGGAGTACCGCCCGGCACCGTTGCTCGGCGCCAACAATCAGGAAATTCTGACGGGTCTGGGGTTCAGTCCTGACGAGATCACCCGGATGGCGGAAAGCGGCGCCATCTGAATAAGGATTGCAGCGACGAATTCCGGAACCGCGATGGAAAGCGTGTAAGAAACGGCTTGAATTCGAAAAACGAAGTATCGAAGAAAGGGGAGATGTCTCCGATGAATTTGATTGAAAAAGCGGTCGAAGCGGGAAAGTCGGCGCTGAACGAGCATGAGGCCAAATGTTTTCTGGCGGATTTCGGAGTGCCGGTCAGCCGGGAAACCCTGGTGCCCGATGGGGACGGGGCCGTTAAGGCGGCCGGAGAGATCGGCTACCCGGTGGTTCTGAAAGCGGCCGGGGAAAGGCTCCAGCACAAGACAGAACTGGGGGCCATTGCGCTGAACCTGAAGTCGGAGCGTGAGGTCCGAGAGGAAGCCCGTCGCCTCCTCGCCATTCCCGGCTGCGAATCCCTCCTGGTCCAGGAGATGGTCAAGGGGGATCGGGAACTGGTCTGCGGCCTGACCCGGGATGCTCAGTTCGGCCCCTGCGTGATGTTCGGTCTGGGCGGCATTTTCACCGAACTGATCGACGATGTGGTGTTCCGCGTCGCCCCCGTCACCCAGGCGGAAGCCCTGGCGATGCAGGACGACATCCGGATGGCCAAAGTCCTGAAGCCTTTCCGCGGGCAGCCGGCCGTAGATCGGGCAGCCCTGGCCCGGATCATCGTGGCGTTGGGGAAGATCGGCTGCGAGTGCGGCAACGTCCGGGAGATCGACATGAATCCGATCAAGATCCGCCCCGACGGTTCTCCGGTAGCGGTCGACGCCCTCGTGGCGCTCCAGAAGAAGGCCGCTGTCCATCCATGATACCGGGATGCGTCCCGAAGACTATACTGGGAGAGAAGTGATGACAAATAAACTGGTACCATTTTTCGAGCCCAAGAGCGTGGCCATCATCGGCGCTTCCGCGGCCCCCGGCAAGGCCGGCAATGACGTGATCGTGAATATCCTGGCGAACGGTTATGCCGGGAAACTGTATCCGGTCAATCCCAAGGGGGGGAAGATCCTGGGAATCGACGTCTTCTCCTCCATCGCGAGCCTGCCGCGGGATATCGACGTGGCGGTGATCATCCTGCCCGCAGCAGCGACGGCCAAGGCCATGCGTGAATGCGCCGATCAGGGGATCCGCCATTTCGTCCTCTCCTCCGGCGGCTTTGCCGAGGTTGACGAGGAGGGCGCCCGGATCCAGCGGGAGCTCGAGAGCATCATCAGGGAAAAGGGGCTCCATGCCCTCGGTCCCAACACCTCGGGCCATACCTCGACTCCCGTGGGATTCACGTCGACCTTCTTCCCCCAGGGGAAGATCCGGGGCGGCCGGGTCTCCTACATCGCCCAGACGGGGAATTTCGGCACCCATACCCTCAAGTACATCCTGACCGGCGAGCATTTCGGCGTGGCCCGGGTCGTGGGGCTGGGGAACAAGATCGACATCGACGAGACCGACGCGATTGAATACCTGGGTCAGGATCCCGAAACGGCCGCCATCCTGGTCTACATCGAAAGCTTCAAACGGCCGCACCGCTTTCTGGAGGTGGCCCGGGAGGTCACCCGCAGGAAGCCCATCATCCTGCTGAAGAGCGGGGCCACGGAATCGGGCCGGCAGGCGGCGATCGCCCACACGGCCGCCATGGCTTCGCCCGACCGCATCGTGGACGGCATGCTCCGCCAGGCCGGCGTGGTCCGGATTTCCGATTACAGCAACCTCGTCCTGGCGGGCAAGGCCCTCTCCATGATGCCACTCCCGCTGGGAAACGGCGTCAGTTTTCTCGCACCCTCCGGCGCCATGCTGGCCGTGCTCTCCGATTACTGTGAACGGCTGGGACTTCACATTCCTCCGATGGAGCCGGAAAACGTCAAGAGGCTCCAGGACATCAGCCCCTCCTACATCCGCATGCGCAACCCGGTGGACATCTGGCCGGCGGCCCTCTCGGTGGGCGTGGAAGCGGCCTACCGAGATGGGATGGAGATCGTCCTCCAGGATCCCGCGGTGAACGCCGTGGTGCCGGTGATGATGCTGACGCCGGAGACCGGGGTGCCCGATCCGGGCTTCATCGTCGACCTGGCCAAGAAGTATCCGCAAAAGCCGATCCTGGTCACCTTCAGCGGCGACAAGGGGGCCATGGATGAATACAAGGCGGCCCTGGAACCCCGGGGAATACCGACCTTCCCGATGATTGAGGAGCCTTTTGCGGTCCTCTCGATCATGGAGCGGTGCTATCGGGCCATGAATCGTCCCGAGTGAGGGGCCGGTCCGGGTGACCCCGGTAATGTATACGTTTTTCCCTCCCATGCGAGTGCGGTCACGACCACCGCCGCGGGCGACAATGCACGGGGAGTGGGTTGAATCAGACGGAAAGAGAGGCAGTGGGTATGGAAAAGACGACAGCAGAGAAGATCACCAAATTTATGGAACGGAAGAGCCGGCTCGTCACCATGGGCGGCGAAAAGATGGTCCAGAAGCAGCATGAGCAGGGAAAACTGACCGCCCGGGAACGGATAGCGCTGTTGTTCGATCCGGGAACGTTCCAGGAGAGCCAGCTCTTCGTCAAACACCGTTCGACCCTCTTCGGTCTGGGCAAGAAGGAGATCAATGCCGACGGCGTCGTCACGGGCTTCGGCCGTGTCAACGGCCGGACCGTCTACGCCGCGGCACAGGATTTCACCAGCGCCGGCGGCAGCCTCGGGGAGATGCATGCCCAGAAGATCTGGAAAGTGCTGGACATGGCCGTCGATGCGCGCAAGCCCTTTGTCGCCCTGAACGATTCCGGCGGGGCGCGCATCCAGGAGGGCATTACCGCACTCCAGGGCTATTCGGGGATCTTCTACCGCAACTCCATCGCCTCGGGCTACATCCCCCAGATTTCGGCGATCATGGGGCCCACGGCGGGCGGCGCCGTCTACTCTCCGGCGCTCACGGACTGGGTTTTCATGGTGAAAAAGACGAGCTACATGTACCTGACCGGTCCCGATGTGGTCAAGGCCGTCATCGCGGAGGAGGTGAGCCATGAGGATCTCGGCGGCGCCATGGCCCACGCCGCCAAGAGCGGGGTCTGCCATTTCGTCGCGGAAAACGACGAAGATTGCATCCGCCGGGTGAAGCAGCTGCTTTCCTACCTTCCCGACAGCTGCCACAGCCCGCTGCCGGTCGTTTCCTGTACGGACAGTGCGGAGCGTGAATGCCCGGAGCTGGACACGATCATTCCCGACAAGGCGAACCGCAGCTACGACATGAAGAAGATCATCGCGGCCGTGGCCGACAATGGCGAACTCTTCGAACCCCACGAATTCTGGGCCAAGAACATGGTGGTGGCCTTCATCCGGATCATGGGGAGCCCCGTGGGCGTCATCGCCAACAACCCACGGTTTTTCGCCGGCGTTCTCGACGTCAACGCCTCGGACAAGTCGGCGCGCTTCATCCGGTTCTGCGACGCCTTCAACATCCCCATCCTGACCTTCACCGATGTCCCCGGCTTCATCCCGGGGACGAACCAGGAATGGAACGGCGTGATCCGCCACGGCGCCAAGCTCCTCCACGCCTATTCCGAGGCCACGGTGACGAAGATCAACGTGGTCACACGCAAGTCCTACGGCGGTGGGTACAATGCCATGTGTTCCAAGGCCGTGGGCGCCGATTACGTCATGGCCTGGCCCTCCGCCGAGATCGCCGTCATGGGCGCCGAGGGGGCCTGCAACATCATCTACCGGCGCGAGATCACGGGCGCGGACGATCCGGCGGCCAAGCGGGCAGAACTGGCCGGCGCCTACGAGGAGCAGTTCAACAACCCCTATTTTGCCGCGAGCCTCGGCATCGTCGATGAGGTCATTCTTCCGCGGGAGACGAGGAAAAGGGTTATCGCGCTCTTGGAGGCCTTCAAGGACAAGGTGCAGACACGGCTGGTCAAGAAGCACAACAATATCCCTTTATAACGATTCACGAAGGGAATAAGATTGATGATGGGCAATGACGATGAACTAAATGATTCATGGAAGTCTGCCATAGAATAAGGATACACTCCGGCTGCTTTGATGACCCGCCCGATTCGAGTGTCTGAACGAAAGGGGAGCATGAATGAGAATTAACGAATCAACCTGTCTCAGCAGAAAACTGAATGGCGCAATATCGATCAGGGCCCTGAAGCGTTTCGTCGCCGACCGTGACACCGGAGAATGGAAGCGGTTTTCCAAGAAATTGCCGCCGACCGGGGAAAAAGTTGCCATCGTCGGTTCGGGACCGGCGGGATTGACCGCAGGTTACTATCTGTCGAAATTAGGCCACTCGGTCACGATATTTGAAGCCCTCGGCAAGGCCGGCGGGATGATGAGGGTGGGGATTCCGGACTATCGTTTGCCGAAAGCGGTCCTGGATGCCGAAATCGGCCTGATCCGGAGCGCCGGGGTCCGTATCAAACTGAACACCAGAATCGAATCCGTGGATGGGCTGTTCAAGCGGGGATATGAGGCCGTTTTTCTGGCTTTGGGCGCCCACCGGGGGATGAAGCTGGGCATCAAGGGAGAGGACAATCCCGGTGTGATCGATGGCGCCGCTTTTCTGAAAAATGTGAACTCCGGCCTGAAGGTGAATCTGGGAGAGAGTGTGGCTGTCATCGGCGGCGGCAATACCGCCATCGATAGCGCCCGCACCGCCATGCGCCTGGGCGCCAAGAAAGTCCAAATCATCTATCGCCGCGGTCGGACGGAGATGCCGGCAAGCGACGATGAGATCAATGCCGCGATTCAAGAAGGCATAGCCATGACCTTCCTGGCGACGCCTGTTCGCGTGGGCAAACGGAACAATAAAATCAATTTGACCTGCATCCGCATGAAGCTCGGCAAAATCGATGAAAGCGGGAGGAGGCGCCCGGAACCTGTCGAGGGTAGCGAGTTTTCGACAAGCTATGACAATGTCATCGTGGCCATCGGGCAGACTCCGGATGTGCCGGACGCTTTCGGCGTCGAGACGAACGGGGATAACACCCTCCAGGTCGACCGCGACACGCTGGCGGCCGGCCGGCAAGGCGTCTGGGCTGGCGGCGATGCGGTCACCGGACCGGCTACGGTGATTGAAGCCATTGCCGCCGGCAGAAAAGCGGCTGCGGCCATCGACAAGTATCTGGGCGGGAAAGGGATCATTGACGAGAAACTGACGAGAGCAAGGCGGATCGCGCCACCCGCTACGGAGGATTTCTCCGACAAGATCCGCATTGAAATACCCTGCCTTGCCCCGGAGCAGCGGACGCGCAATTTCGATGAGACAGAGCTCCGCCTGACCGAACCATCGGCCGTTGAGGAAAGCAGCCGGTGCCTGCATTGCGGGGAGGGCATCACGGCCCGGTGCCGCTATGCCTGCCCGGCGGGCATCGATATTCCCCTGTATGTTCACTTCATCAAGAACGGCAGGTACGAAGATGCCCTCGCCGTCATCCGGGAAAAAGTTCCCTTCCCGGGCGTGCTCGGACGCATCTGCACTTCCCCCTGTGAGAAAGCCTGCACGGGATGCGCCATGTGTGTGCCGTACTGTCCCATGAACGCGATCGGTACGGATGGCAAGGTGAAGGCCGTCAACATTGACCTGGATGAATGCACCGATTGCGGGGTTTGCTTCCGGGCGCATGTTTGCCCCGTCGATGCCCTGGTCGATGAAGCTTATGCCTGGCCTCGCTCGGTGAGGGCCGCATTTTCCAATCCGCTGGTTGAACACAAGGAAACCAGGGTGCCGGGCCGGGGAACCGAGGAAGTCAAGACGAACGATGTCACGGGCCAGTTCCGCAAAGGTTACGTGGGCGTGACTGCGGAGATGGGGCGGCCCGGTGTTGGCGTCAGATTCCGTGATGTTCAAAAAGTGGCCCAGGCGCTGGCCAGAGCCAAGGTGGTTTTTGCGCCCAACAATCCGGTGACGCGTCTGATGACGGATACGGCGACAGGGCAATTGAATGGCGATGTCCTCAATGAAAAAGTGTGCTCTGCCATGATTGAGACCACCTCCCCGATCGGTAACCTCCCGTCGGTGATCCAGGAGATCCGAAAAGTTGCCCGGCAAATCGATTCCGTCTTCAGCCTGACGATTTCAACCAGACTGGATGAAGATGGGACGGCTCCCTGCCAGGAAATGCTGAAGGAACTGGATATTCCATTATATATAAATGGAAAGATGAATGTGGGCTTGGGACGGCCGTTATTCAAGGAGGAATCGAAATGACACACACCTTGCATCGCAGAGGAACCAAACAAAGTCTGAGCAAGGACTATGTTCTTTTTTGCATGGCGGCCAAAGGCCTGAATGAGGAGGGTGCCGACGAGAAGATGCGGGAATTCCTGCGAATCGTCCTGAAGCATCGAGCGATCAATATCGGCGATATGAAGACCGGCAACAGTTTGGAGCGCTGTCCCGCCGAAATCATCGAAAAGGTCACCAGCACCAGCATCGTGCATGGGGTATTCGCCGATCTGGAAACGATGACCAAGGTGATGAAGGTCGTCAAAAAAGCGAATCTGGGAATGTCGGTCGTCGTGAGCGGGCCCTTTGCCTCCCTCGAGGAAGCGTGCGGCAAGGCGGGACTCACCCCGCATTCCGTCGACTATTCAGCGGGGATCTGGGGAAAGACGGAGAAACTGGCGCGTCCGGAGATTCTGGAATTTACGACCATGTGCGGCCATGCCATGATCTCCGCAAACCTGGTGGAGGATATCGTCAAGCGCATCCGGGCCGGAGTGATCACCGTCAAGGAAGGCTCGATCGCGATCGGCAAGGTATGCAGTTGCGGCATCTTCAACACGGATCGGGCTGAGAAGATGTTAAGGAAACTGGTACATTAGAGGGTTTGTGTCCCGGGCGCTGCGCCGGGAATGGACCGCAGAATAGCGGGTATTGGGGAAAGACAAGCGCAGAAAGTCTGTATTGTACCCCCACTTCTGCTATTCGATTTATGTCGTGACGGATTCAAGGGAGAACCCAGACTGCATCATTTTTTTGCCCGGTGCCGTTTAGGAGGGTTCTCTCGAAAAAAGGGGGAACAAACATGATGCCTTATCAAAGCGGACGTCATTTTCTGCAAATTCCCGGACCGACAAACGTGCCCGAGCAGGTGCTGCGGGCCATGGCCAAACCGACCATCGACCATCGGGGTCCGGAGTTCAAGGCCCTGGGGCTCGAGGTGCTGGCCGGAGTGAAACCGATTTTCAAGACGGAAGGCCCCGTCGTCATCTACGCATCTTCAGGAACGGGCGCCTGGGAAGCGTCGCTGGTCAACACCCTGTCGCCGGGGGACAAGGTCCTCATGTTCGAGACGGGTCACTTTGCGACGCTCTGGAAGAACATGGCCCTGCGGCTGGGGCTGGAGGTGGAATTCGTCCCCGGCGACTGGAGGCACGGGGCGGATCCCGCAGTGGTCGAGGCTAAACTTTCGGAAGACAAGAGTCACCGGATCAAGTCGGTGAACGTCATCCACAACGAAACCTCGACCGGCGTGACGAGCCGGATCGCCGAGATCCGGAAGGCCATGGACCGCGCCGGCCATCCTGCGCTTCTGATGGTCGATACGATCTCTTCCCTCGGCTCCATCGACTACCGCCATGACGAATGGGGCGTCGATGTCACGGTCGCCTGTTCCCAGAAGGGGCTGATGCTGCCCCCGGGCCTGGGCTTCAATGCGATCAGCGGCAGGGCCCTGGCCGCCTCGAAAACCGCGAAACTGCCCCGATCCTACTGGGCCTGGGACGATATGCTTGCCAACAACCGGGAGGGTTTCTTTCCCGCTTCGCCGGCCACCAACCTGCTCTACGGCCTCCGGGAATCCCTCCACATGCTGATGGAGGAGGGACTGGACAACGTCTTCGCACGTCACCTGCGCCATGCGGAGGCCACCAGGCGGACGGTCCGGGCCTGGGAGCTCGAGATCCTCTGCCTCGATCCGGCGGAGTACAGCCCGGTCCTGACAACCGTCGTGATGCCGGGTCGGAAGGGCGCTGACGCCTACCGGGCCACGGTCTTGGAGAAATTCAACATGTCGCTGGGAAGCGGCTTGGGAAAACTGAAGGATCAGGTGTTCCGAATCGGCCACCTGGGCGACATGAACGATCTGATGCTCGCCGGCACCCTGGGCGGCGTCGAGATGGGTTTCGCTGTCGCGGGCGTTTCCCATCGGAAAGGTGGGGTGATGGCGGCGTTGGATTATCTCGCAGCCAACTGATATGGGAACAATGGTGTTCCGTAAGATTCGTTAACAAGGAGGATATGATGAAACGACAGGTCCGAAAATCATGGTGTGGCGTACTGATGCTTGCCGCAGCAGTACTGATCGGCGTTGCAGCCGCAACCCCGGCTGTTGCCGCTTGGGAACCGACCAAGCCGGTGGAGTTCATCGTTCCGGCAGGTGCGGGCGGTGCGTCTGACCAGATGGCGCGCACCATCCAGGGCATCATCATGAAGTACAAATTGATGAAGCAGCCCGTGATGATCTTCAACAAGGGCGGCGCGAGCGGCGCCGAGGGCGCCATGGAGGTCAAAGAGGCCAAGGCCGATCCGCACAAACTCCTGGTGGCGTTCTCCCTCATCTACACCCTGCCGATCGCGCAGAATCTGCCGCTCGGCTGGGAGCAGTTCAACCCGGTGGCGATGATCGCTCTGGATGACTTTATCCTCTGGGTCCATTCCGATTCGCCGTACAAGACGGCGAAGGAGTATGTCGCTGCCATCAAAGCGGGCGCGGACGGGGCCTTCAAGATGGGCGGCACCGGCTCGAAGCGGGAAGACCAGATCATCACGGTGGCATTCGAGAAAGTGGTCGGGAAAAAGATAACCTACATTCCCTATAAGAGCGGCGGCGAGGCTCAGACCCAGCTGGCCGGCAAACACATCAACTCCAACGTCAACAACCCTAGTGAGAACGTTGCCCAGTGGCGGGCCGGCGCAGCGCGCGCCCTCTGCGTCTTCTCCGAGAAGCCGATGGACTACAAGAAAAAGGTCGCGGACATCGCATGGTCCGATATCCCCACCTGCAAGTCGCAGGGAATCGACGTGCAGTACCAGATGCTGCGCGCCTTCTTCCTGCCCCCCGGAACCACCAAGGAGCAGTCTGCGTTCTATGCCGATCTGCTGAAACAGGTGGTTTCCAAACAGGAGTGGAAAGACTACACCGAGAACATGGCGCTCACAAGGCACTATGCCACCGGGGACGAGTTTGTGGATTTCCTGAAAAAGGATATGGCGAAACACGTGGAGCTGATGACCGAAGCCGGGTTTGCAGCCAAGAAATAGCTTAGAATCAGGCCGGTTCCGGCGGGACGGGGGCCTTTGGCCCGATCCGCCGGACCGGTTGCGCTCTTTCTCCGTTCGTCATGGGAGGCAGTGCATGGAACAGAATCAGACACAGGAGCGACCCCGTTCGGCCGCGTTCACTCATCAGAGAGCGGAGTTGATCGTGGCCGTTGCCATTTTCCTCATCGGCGTCGTGATGATGGTCGACAGTCACAGAATCGGGATGGGTTGGGCCCCTGAAGGGCCTCAGGCGGGGTACTTTCCGTTCCGCACCGGGGCGATCATCTGTATTTCCAGTGTGGTTGTCTTTCTCCGGGCACTTTTCGGAAAAGACCGCAAACATGAGCTCTTCGTTTCCTGGGACCGATTCAAGCAGGTGCTTTTCGTGCTGATCCCTGCTTTTCTCTATGTCCTGGTCACCCAATTCATCGGCATCTATGTCGCCTCCGCCTTGTTCATCGGCGGCTTCATGCGGGTGATTGGCAAGTTCAGCTGGCTCAAGGCCATCCTGGTCAGCGTCATCATCAGTGCAGTGCTTTTCTGGATGTTTGAAATTCAGTTCATGGTTCCGCTGCCCAAAGGACCGCTGGAATCCCTGTTCGGCTACTGAGCCATCTGAACTGCGTCACCAATCAGGAGGATTGTCACGTGGACAACGTGCTAAATCTATTCCATGGTTTTTCCGTCATCATCAGCTGGTACAACCTCGGCATGATGGCGGTCGGCCTGATACTGGGAGTCCTCGTCGGTGTACTGCCGGGTCTGGGAGGACCGAACGGCGTGGCCATCCTGCTGCCGCTCACCTTTACCATGCCTCCCACTTCGGCAATCGTCATGCTGTCGTGCATCTACTGGGGTTCGCTGTTTGCCGGGGCCATCACCTCGATCCTCTTCAATATCCCCGGAGAATCCCATTCGGTGGCCACCACCTTCGACGGCTACCCCATGGCCCAGCAGGGCAGGGCCGGAGAAGCTCTCACGGCCTCCTTCACCGGATCGTTCTTCGGCGCCCTTTTTTCCGTTTTGATGATCACCTTTCTGGCGCCGCTGGTAGCGAATTTTGCGCTGCACTTCGGTCCTCCCGAATTCTTTGCCGTCTATTTTCTGACCTTTGCCAGCTTCGTCGGCACGGGTAAGGACCCATTCAAGACCGTCGCCTCCCTGATGCTCGGTTTTGGCCTGGCCCAGATCGGCATGGACAACGTCAGCGGTACGCTCCGGCTCACCTTTGGCTGGTCCGAACTGCTCAAGGGCGTCGATTTCCTGGTGGTCGTGATCGGCCTGTTCGGTGTCGGAGAGATCCTGGTCAGCATGGAAGAGGGGCTCAAATTCGAAGGCGTACACGCCAGGATCAACCCCACGGTCGTGTGGCAGACCTGGAAAAAGCTGCCGAAGTACTGGTCGACGCTGCTCTTCGGCGCCATCATCGGTGCCTGGATGGGTTTCAAGCCGGGCGGCGCAACGGCCGCCTCCTTCATGAGCTATGGCCTTGCCAAGAAGATTTCGAAAAATGGCGATAAATTCGGAACGGGTGAACTGGAAGGCGTGCTTGCGCCCGAGACCGCTGCCCACGGGTCCGGCTGCGCCGCGCTGCTGCCGATGATGGCGTTGGGCATCCCCGGTTCCGCCACGGCGGCGGTGCTGCTGGGCGGCCTGATGATCTGGGGGCTGCAGCCGGGTCCAATGCTGTTTGTCGAGCAGAAGGAGTTCGTCTGGGGGCTGATCGCCAGCATGTATCTGTCGAACGTCGTCGGCCTGGTCATCGTTCTCTCCTCCGTGCCGCTGTTTGCAGCCATCCTTCGCATCCCCTTTTCGATCATCGCCCCGGTCATCGTCGTGGTGTGTGCGGTCGGCGCCTTCACCGTGAACAATGCCATGTTCAACATCTGGACCATGCTGTTCTTCGGCGTGATCGGTTATGTCTTTAAGAAGCTGGAATATCCATTGGCGCCGCTGATCTTGGCCCTGGTGCTCGGAGACCCGACGGAAGTCTCGTTCCGTCAGGCGATCTTGGGATCCCAGGGTGACCTGAGTATCTTCTTTTCGAACTGGCTGGTCGGCGCCATCATGGCCGCTGGACTCCTCCTGCTGTTCTGGCCGGCGATCGCAGCGCTGTGGGGCAAATTCCGCCAACGCTTGGCCGCTTAGCGAATCCTTTGCAGAGTTCTCCGCGACCGGCCGTGGGGAACTCTGCCATTTCAAGCCGCTATCCTCACGGATCGGGCTTTTCTTTTTGCAGTAATGGTCGACTGGACGGGTCGTGCCCCGGTGTGGAATTTCCCCCTCGTCACTGGCCCGTTGCGATTCATCCCGGTTGACACGCCAGATGCCGTACCGTACATCCCGAAGGATGTAAACGCAGGGTCTGATCAAGTGAGGAGGGCGTCCCTATGCATCGATTCCCCAAAGTTTTCCATTCACTATGTTTGCCGGTGTTCATTTTGTCATTGGCGGGTTGCGCCACAGTCCAAAAGGCCACCCAGCCGGCAGTAGAGGAGAAGGTAATGCTCGAAGTATGGCACGCTGATTCATTGGCTGGTCCGATGATGGAAATGAAAAAGGCTTTTGAGACCAGAATTCCGGCCGCAACGGTTCATCTGACCTCCGGCCGCTCCAAGGAACTGGCTGAACGCATCCTCAAAGGAGAGGCCTGCGACGTCTTTGCGCCCTCCGACCCGGCGGTCGTGAAAGAGATGTTCGGCAAGCAGGTCGGCGATAAGGCCGCCGCATCATGGTACGTCGTCTTCTCAGCCAATGAAATGGTGGTCATTACCGGCAAGGGTAACACCCTGGGGATAAAACGAATGACCGATCTCGCCAGGAGCGGTGTCAGGTTGGCACGGGTCAGCGGTGAAAAAGACATGGCCACCAACCGGACGGTTCAATTCATCACAAGGGCAGCGGCGGCCGAAGGCAAGCCCGATTTGTCGCAGAAGATCATTGACGAGGCCGCCAGGGAAAACACAATCCCTGACGTTCTGAAGGCGGTCAAGAGCGGCAAGGCCGATGCCGGCATCGTGTACCTGTCAGCCGCGGTGACCGTCGCCGACGCGGAGATCATTCGCTTCCCGGCGCAGTTGAACCTGAGTGAAAACATCCGCAATGTAGCGACCGTTCCAGGCACGGCCATGAATGTGAAGCCAGCGGGCAGCTTCATCGGGTTTCTACTGTCCGCAGAGGGGCGGCAGATTTTGCAGAAGACCGGGCAACCTCCAATCGTTCCGCCGATCAAGGAAGGCAATGTCCCATTGGATATTTCGAAGGAATAGCCATTGATCCCGTCACGAAAGACCTCGACTGTGCCGGCGTTGCAGCGCTGGTCGAAACCCGCGTTCAAGATAGGCACGCTGTCGTCATCAGGAAGGGGACAGGTCACTGAAAGGGATTGATCAGTCGCTGTCGTTGTCTCCCGGCGTCTCCCTCGGGAAGACGTTCGCAAGACATATGCGGCTCGCCGCCCACGGGCAGGGAGTTGTGGGGCGAGGGATATCATCCTCCATTCGAAAGTCGCTTGAAAACCGGCACGTGAAATTATATAAGCGTCGCAAGTAGCAGCGTTGATTTTGGCATGGGCAGTTCTTTATTAACAGGTAACATGAAGGAGGTTCAAGAGATGAAGACCCGTTTGTTTGGTAGCAGGTTGTGCCGGATGGCTGTGGTTTCATTGTCTGCCATCCTGTTCCTCGCCGTTCAGGCGCAGGCCGCCGAATTCAAACCGACCAAGCCGATCAGTTTCGTCGTGCCCTATGCGCCAGGAGGTGGAAGCGACGTATACGCCCGGGCTATCGACAACGTCATCAAGACCGAGAAACTCATGGATCAGCGCTTCGTGATCGAGAACAAACCGGGTGGAAGCGCCACGATCGGAACGACCGCAGTTGCCCATTCGCCGGGAAATGACCACATGCTGCTGACCTTCATCTCGGGACAGGTCAGCGGTCCGCTGGTTGTCGGAAAAGGGGCCGCAACTTACCGCGATCTGACCATGATCTGCAACCTCGCCAAGGATGAGCAGTTCATCGTCGTCAAGGCCGATTCCCCGTTCAAGACGATCGGCGATCTGGTCGCTGCCGCCAAGAAGACGCCGGGCTCCGTGACGATCGCCGGCACGCAGGTGGGCGGTGAGGATCAGATGTGCAACCGCCTCTTCGAGAAAGCGGCGGACATCAAGCTGCGCTATATCCCGTTCAACAGCGGTGGTGAGTGCATCACGGCGCTTCTGGGAGGCCATGTCAGCGCGATCTGGGCCAACCCCGGCGAATTCATCCCGCAGTACGAGGCAAAAGCGGTCCGGGCCCTGGCCGTGGCCAACGACAAGCGCGTTCCCCTCCTCAATGATATTCCCACCTTCATGGAGAGCGGCTACAAGTTCGAATTTGACTTCTTCCGCGGGATCGCCGCACCTCCGAAGATCGGCCCCGAAGTGGTGGCCTACTATGAGAATCTGATGAAGAGGATGAGCGACTCGACGGCATGGAAAGAGGGCTACCTGAAGAAGTACATGCTCAGCCCCGCGTACCTCGGAAGCAAGGAGATGACGCCGTTCGTCGCCAAGAACGAGAAGCTCTTCGGAGACATTCTCAAGGAACTCGGGCTAATTAAATAGCGATTCCGTCGGAAGCAACGGTGGGTTGCGACGCCGTGGCGGGTCATCGAATCGTGACCCGCCGCGGCGCTCTGTTTCGGAACGCAAGGCAAGGAGAATAAAAGCATGTGGCTCGCTGAGTTTATCGGGGCCTGGGCGGTTCTTCTGTTCGGTATCTTCATCACCGCCTTTTCCCTGCAGTACGAGTTTTACTCCGAGTTTGGGCCGGGGCCCGGCTTCCTGCCCCTGCTGCTCGGGATCGGCATCCTGATCGGCGGCGTGATCGAAGTCGTGAAGGTTTTCCGGGCGAAAAGCAAGACAAAGTTCGGGGTGTTCCTGACGCCGAGGTCTAAAGTGGGATTCCAGATGCTGATCCTGATCGTCGTCGGCTTCCTTCTGATTCCGGTCCTGGGAATCTCGATAGCCCTTTCCCTCTGCACGGCTGCGGCCATGAGGATCATCGGGAAGCACAAGTTATCGACCTGCGCTCTGACAGCCGTGGGCTCGGCCATCGGCATTTTCTTCATCTTTGGCCAGTGGCTGGAAATTCCGCTGCCCCGGGGTATGATCGGTTTCTAGAAAGGGCTTAGCATATGGAACTCTGGAATAATTTGATGATGGGTTTTTCCATCTCCATGACCTGGGAAAACCTGTTGTACTGCCTGGCCGGCTGCTTCGTTGGGCAGCTCGTCGGGGTCCTCCCGGGCATCGGGGCGCCCACCGCGGTAGCGCTGCTCCTGCCGTTGACCTTTTCGGTCAACCCCACTTCGGCGATCATCCTCTTTGCGGGAATCTATTACGGGGTGGCCTACGGTGGAACGATCACCTCGGTCCTGATGAATATTCCCGGGGAGTCCTCTTCGGTCATGACCTGTCTCGACGGCTACCAGATGGCCAAGAAGGGGCGGGCCGGGGCGGCCCTCTCGGTTGCGGCCATTGGTTCCTGGATCGCTGGCACCCTCTCCGTCGTACTGCTGGCGGCCTTTGCGCCGGCCTTGGCCAAATTCGCCCTGCGCTTCGGGCCGCCCGAATACTTCGGCCTGGCGATGATGGCCTTCGGGATGCTGACTGTCTTCGGCGGCGGCGATCCGATCAGGATCGTCATCTCCACGCTGGTGGGCCTCTTCCTGGCGATCATCGGGCTCGACGTGGTGAGCGGCGTTCCCCGCTTCTCTTTCGGCGTTCCGCAGCTGCTCGGTGGGATCGATTTCATCGTCATCATCTGCGGGATCTTCGGCCTGGCCGAGGTGTTCAACAGCCTGGAACAGGAGGAGGATCGGACGCTGCTCACGCAGAAGATCAAGCTCAAGGACATGTTCCTCACCTGGCAGGACTGGCTCGATTCACGCTGGGCGATTTTCCGGGGCGGACTCATCGGTTTCTTCATCGGCCTGATCCCGGCGGGTGGGATCACAACCGCTTCGTTCCTGGCCTACCTGGCCGAAAAGCGCGTCTCCAAGCGTCCGGAGAAGTTCGGCACCGGGGTCATCGAGGGGATCGCCTCCCCCGAGTCGGCCAACAACTCCGCCTCGATCAGCGGCTTCGCCCCGCTGCTGGCGCTGGGCGTTCCGGGTTCCCCGACGACGGCCATCATGCTGGCCGGCTTCATGATGTGGGGCATCCGTCCGGGCCCGCTGCTCTTCCAGAACAATGCCGACCTGGTCTGGGGGCTCATCTCGAGCAAATTCATCGGGAATTTCCTCCTGGTCTGCATGAACATCTTCCTGATCCCGGTCTTCGTCTCGATGCTGCGGGTGCCCTACACGATCCTCATGGGGTTCATCGTGATTTTTGCCTCGATCGGCGCCTACACGACCAACAACGCCCTCTTCGATATCTGGATGATGCTCGGCTTCGGGATCCTGGGCTACGTGATGAACAAGCTCAAATACCCGATCGTCCCGCTGGTCCTGGCCCTGGTCCTGGGACGCCTTGCCGAGAATTCGCTGCGGCAGTCCCTGATGCTTTCG
The DNA here is from genome assembly GCA_021372695.1 of Deltaproteobacteria bacterium. Next base: position 38,899 of record JAJFTY010000077.1, on the reverse strand, counting down.
GGGGGAGATGCAACCATCTTCTTCACCCGGCCGATCTCGCTGCTGTTCATGGTCGTGGCCATCCTGGCCTACCTGACCCCGGTCTTCCGCGCGGTGATGAAAAAGCTCGGACGGGGCGGGACCACCCTCAACGTGGAAGAGCTGTAATTTCTGTCCCTGTGGCGGGGCAGCCGCGAGGCTGCCCCGTTTTTTGTTCGCCGGGCGATAGGGGGAGACCGGGGGCGGCTCCCCATGATTCGGCATCCGCCGGCCGTGACAGCTCCTCCCGATCACGCCGGCCAGATGGTCGATCGCCCCCTTCATCTGCTCCGCTTGGCAGGTCGTTCCTCCGAAGCCGAGGCGGATTCCTCAGCCCGGCCAAAACTCTAGGCGGAAACATCGATAAAAGGTCTCTCGCAGACCATGTCTCCCTCGTCGTCAGCACTGCAATCCGGACGCCTGCTTTCATAAGCCGCCGGGAAAGGCCTTGTCGGGAATGGCGGAATGTGCCATAACTCTGCATCACAATCGGGGTGCTGTTGATTTCCACTGATATGATCCAAGGGGGAAGAACGATGATCAAACTGGTCTTGCTGCGTCACGGGGAGAGCACGTGGAACCTCGAAAACCGGTTTTCCGGCTGGACCGATGTGGACCTCACCGAGCAGGGGATCCGCGAGGCGCATCAGGCGGGCCGGCTTCTGCGCGACAGGGGGTACACCTTCGATCTGGCCCACACATCGGTTCTGAAGAGGGCGATCCGGACACTCTGGATCGTCCTCGACGAGATGGACCTGATGTGGATTCCGGTCTGCCGCTCCTGGCGGCTCAATGAGCGCCACTACGGCGCCCTTCAGGGGCTGAACAAGCGGGAAACCGCCGAAAAGTACGGGATGGAGCTGGTCCACGCCTGGCGGCGAAGCTACGACACACCGCCCCCCGCCCTCGACGAGACGGATGACCGCTTTCCGGGCAAAGATCCCCGCTATGCCGGCCTGCTACCCGGGGAGCCGCCGAAAGGTGAATCACTGAAGATGACCCTGGAGCGGGTCCTGCCCTACTGGCATGGGGCCATCGTCCCGGATCTGAGGGCGGGCAGGAAGGTTCTCATCGCGGCGCACGGGAACAGCATCCGCGCCCTGGTGAAGTACCTGGATATGGTTCCCGAGGAGGTGATTACGGAGCTGAACATCCCGACGGGCATTCCGCTGGTTTACGAGTTGGATGAGCACCTGAGCGCCGTCAACCACTACTATCTGGGCGATCCGGACGCCGTTGCCCGCGCAACCGCATCGGTGGCGGGCCAGTTGAGCAAGAAGTGACCGGTCGGCGCTCCTGTCGTGCCGCCGAATCAAAAAAAGGCCTCTCCCGCGCGGGAGGGGCCTTTGACGTTTTACACCATCCCCGGCTATTCCAACAAAGGGGCAGCAGTCTCCTCACGGTCCGCGCCCAGTGCCTGGACCCGTTCGATCTCCTTCAGCTTCATGCGGATGACGACGATCAGGCAGATGATCGCGATCCAGAAAACGGCAAGGCTCTCATAGACGACGTAGGCGTCGAAGGGGGTCGTGGGAAATACGGCGATCTGCTCCGCGGCGAGCAAGGGCGCTGCATGAACGGCAACCATCCAGGCCGTGACGATCGCCGGCACGAACCGGGAGAGGAGGCTGCGTTTGAAACATTTGCGGATGACGTCGAACCTTCGCATACTCACTCCTTAACTCAGGTAACCCACCACCGTCATGGTCACGAAATAGAGAAGATAGGCCGCGCCGATCCAGGTGAAGAGTGGGCTCTTTTCGCCCCGTGCCGATTTCCGGTCGACAAAGGGGATCAGGAAGAAAAAGAGGATCCCCGCGGAGACGCAGAGGATGGCGATGGTTTCCCCGTTCATCCCCCAGATCGCGCCCGGGAAGAGCTTCAGCGTCTGCAGGAGGAAGAGGAAATACCATTCCGGCTTGATGTTTTCCGGGGGCGGGGCCAGGGGATCGGCCTTCACGCCGATCTCCGGCGGAAAGAACACCGCAAGGGTCACGACAGCCCCGAGGACAACCAGCCAGATCATCAGGTCCTTGAGGAAGACATTCGGGAAAAAGGGCACCTCCCGGAAACTTTCCCCTTTCAGGGAGAGGGGGGTGCTCATTCCGTGGTACTGAACCAGGAGCAGATGGAGGCCGATCAGGGCCAGCGTGATGATCGGCAGGATGGCCACGTGGAAGGCGTAGAAGCGGAGCAGCGTATCGCCGGTCACATCGATGCTTCCCCGGAGGAAAGCCTTGATGAATCCCCCGACCACGGGAAAAGCGCCGGCGCCGCCGGTCGCCACGCGGACGGCGGCGAAGGCCCGCTCGTCCCAGAGGAGGAGGTAGCCACTCAGGCCGAAGAAGATCGAGATGCCAAGCAGGATGAACCCGCTCACCCAGACCAGCTCCCGGGGGTTGCGGTAAGCCTTCAGCAGGAGCGTGCCGAAGAGGTGGATGAAGAGAAAGACGATCAGGAGCTGCGCCCCCCAGTGGTGCAGGGATCGGAAGAACCACCCCATGTTCAGCTTGGTGACGATCTCGATGATGCTCTTGTGGGCGAAATCGACGTGGGGGACATAGTAGAAAGCCAGGAGCATCCCGGTCAGAAACTGGAGCATGAACAGGAAAAGGGTGATCCCGCCGGTGTAGTACCAGAGGTCGTAACGGTGCTCCGGGACCGTCTTGCTCTTGGCCAGCTTCGTGACCTCTCTGAGGTCATAGCGGTCATCCCACCAGTTTTTAAGCCTTGGGCAACTCAACCTTGACCCCCTTCTTGGCGATGATCAGTTTCTCCCCCTCCTCGCTGATGACGAAAACCTCGAGGGGCTTCGGCGGCGGTCCTTCGATATTCTTCCCCGTGTCATCGAACCATCCCTGATGGCAGGCGCAGTAGAAGCGCTTCTCCGCCGGCCGGTAGGCCACGTTGCACTCCATGTGGCTGCAGACGCCCTTGAGCGCCATCACACTGCCATCTTCTTTTTTGTAATAGAGCCCGACGGTGCCACCCCAGGGAAAGGGCTTGACCGTGTTGTTCGCGACTCCTGCAAAATCGTTCCGGTTCAGGACGACGAAGTCAGGTTCCTTCCCCAGGGTGGGAAAGGCGAATTTCATCAGCGCGTAGAAGGTCCCGGAGAAGAAGGCCGCGACCCACCCGAACAGCAGCGTATTGAGAAAAGTCCTCCTCGTGATGAGGGAATAATCAAGTTTCATCGTCTCTCTTCCCCAGCATCTTCCGGAAACGGTTTTTCACCAGAGACTTGCGCAGACCGACAATGGCGTCGGTTGGCCTCACATCTTTCGGACAGGCGTCGATGCAGCGGAAGAGGGTGTCGCACGCCCAGACGCCCCGCTCGTCATTGAAGGTCTCCAAGACGCCGGCAGGACGCTCATCCCGCGAATCGAGGACGAACCGCTCCAGTTTGGCCGCCGCTGCCGGGCCGAGATAGTCCGGCTCCCGCGAGAGCACCGGGCAGGCGCCGTAACAGGCGGCACAGAGGATGCAGTTGACGAACTGGTCGATCCGCTGGCGCTCCTCCTCGCTTTGCGGGATCTCCTTTTCCGGCTCCGGGCTTTTCCGGATCAGGTAGGGTTTGACCTTCTCATACATCCGCCAGAAGGGCGTCATGTCGACGACCAGATCGCGGATCACCTCCAGATTGGGGAGAGGCTCCAGGATGATCGTGTCGCTGTCGAAAGAGGCCACCTGGGTCCGGCAGGCGAGGTCGATCTTGCCGTTGATCACCATCGCGCAGGAGCCGCATACGGCCGACCGGCAGGAGGAGCGGAAGGCGAGCGTCCCGTCGATCTCATCCCGGATCCGGATCAGGACGGAAAGAACCGTCAGCCCCGGAATGACCCGGATCCGGTACGTTGAGAAGCGGGGAGCGCTTCCGGGCTCCTTCGCGTCATACCGGAGGATCTTGAAAGTATATGCACTGTCCTTGATCAATGGAAATGCCCCCGTAAAAAATGAACTGCTCCCAAGCCGTCAATACTTCCTCTCGACGGGCTGATATCGCGTGATCGTCACATCCTTGAAGGAGATGACGGGGTTGCCGTCCGGACCCCGCCGGGCGATGGTGTGCTTGAGCCAATCGCGGTCGTTCCGGGTGTTGAAATCGGTCCGGAAGTGGGCCCCCCGGCTCTCCTCCCGAAGAAGCGCCCCCTGGATGATCGTATGGGAAACCTCCAGCATCTGCTCCAGTTCGAGCGCGCCCGTCAGTTCGTAATTCATGTACCGGGCCGGCGAGGAGACACGGACGCCCGGATAGCGCTCCTTGAGCGCGATCACCTGCGCCAGCGCCTGCTCCAGCTCCGCCCGGTTTCGGAAGATGCCCACCTTCTCGTTCATCACGGTCCCGAGTTCCGCCTGGAGTCGGTAGGGCCTCTCCCCGCCGGGCTGCGTCAGCCGCCGGATCTTCTCCTCCACCGCATCGCGCAGCCGCAGCAGCGGCTTTTCATCCGGCGGGGCCAGGTTCGTGAAATCCTCGGGGATCGCCAGTGCCGCAAGTTTTCCGAAAACAATCGTATCCAGAAGGGAGTTGCCGCCCAGGCGGTTTGCCCCGTGAACGCTGACGCAGGCGCACTCCCCACCGGCGTAGAACCCCCGGACCTCGGAAGCGCAGCGGTTGTCGACGTCGATCCCCCCCATTGAGTAGTGCTGGCAGGGCATGATCGGGATGGGCTCGAGCACGGGATCGATTCCGATGAAGTCGATGCAGATCTTCCGAATGCCGGGGAGCCTCTCCAGGATCTTCTTCTCCCCGAGATGCCGGATGTCGAGCTGGATGTACGTTCCCAGGGGGTGTTCGAAGCCGCGCCCCTCGTTGATCTCCGTCTGGATGCACCGGGAGACGATGTCCCGGGGCGCCAGTTCCATGGCCGAGGGGACATAGCGCTGCATGAAGCGCTCTCCTTTGTTGTTGATCAGATATCCCCCTTCACCCCGGCAGGCCTCGGTCATCAGGATGTTGGTGCCGATCAGCGACGTGGGATGGAACTGGACGAACTCCATGTCCTTGAGCGGGGCGCCCGCGGTGTAGGCCATGCCGATGCCGCTTCCCGTGTTGATCAGGGCATTGGTCGAGTGCTGGAAGACCCGCCCGTATCCACCGGTCCCGAAGAAGGTCGCCCGGGCGGCGACGGGGATCAGTTCGCCCGTCTGCGTGTCCAGCGCGACGAGCCCGTGGCAGCGCCCCTCATCGATGCACAGGCCGGCCACGAACCATTCGGGGTAGATCCTGACCCCCTTGGCCACGGCCCTCTCATAGAGGGTGTTGAGCAGCACATGACCGGTGATGTCTGAGGAGTAACAGGTCCGGGGATAGCCGGCGCCGCCGAAGGGGCGTTGGGCGATCTTGCCGTCGGGAAAACGGCTGAAGGGGCATCCCCAGTGCTCCATCTCGTAGACGATCTTGATCGCCTCTTTGCACATGATCTCCACGGCATCCTGGTCGGCCAGAAAGTCGCTTCCCTTGATCGTATCGTAGGTGTGCTTTTCCCAGGAATCGTCACGGCTGTCCGGATTGTTGGTCAGGGCCGCATTGATGCCGCCCTGCGCGGCGATCGAGTGGGAGCGGGTCGGATAGACCTTGGAGATCAGCCCCACGTTGAATCGATCGCAGAGGCCGACGGCCGCCCGGAGCCCTGTGAGACCGCCGCCGACGATGAGAATATCGTGATTCAGCATGCCCGTGTCCTATGAAAGCCGGAAATAGAGTATGATCAGCGCCATGGAAATCAGGGCCGCGACGGCATTAGACACCCAGAATAGCAGCTTTTCCCTGCGATAACCGAAATCGATGACCACGGTCCTGAGGCCGTAGATGCAATGAAAGGTGAAGAGGATCAGGATCAGGGTATCCAAAACGGGATGGCGGTGCAGGCTGAGCGCCCAGTCGGGTTTCTGGTCTTTGGTCAAGAGGAAGAAGCCGGTGAGGATTTTGATGCCGAACAGCGCGATCAGGGTCACGCCGCTGATACGGTGGAAAAGCCAGATGAACATACGCCCTCCCTCAGGTGTCAAACAGGCAATGACGCCGTGTTTCCCATGAAACCCCGAACCGGCCCTTTCCCGATGAGAAAAGACTCCCGGCGCCTGAAAGGTGACTTTGGCTAACAGGAAATCCCTGCTTTGTCAAGCGGGATTCGCCGCCGGCAGCGAATGAACGCGGCAGCCGGCAGGAAGGCGATCCATCTGAACAGGCCCGCCCGATCCCTCCGTTCAAAGGGGATTTCCGCTTGCAGCCACGCTCATCGTCGCGGTCATCTTGCTGACCAGGGTTCTGTCCGCGCCGGAAACGGCGAAGACTTCCGCCTCGACGACGATGAGCGACTTCCCCGGCTTCAGGATCTCGGCGCGGCAGAAAAGCACCTCTCCCGCCGCCGGGCGCAGGAGATTGATCTTGAACTCGGCGGTCAGGACATGCTGGCCCGGGGCGATGATCGTGGTCGCCGCGGCGCCCGACGTATGGTCGGCGATGGTCGCCTGGACGCCCGCATGGACGATGCCTCCATGCTGAAGGTGGCGCGGAAGAATCGCCAGACGGGATTCACACCATCCCGGCCCGCAATCGACGAAGGCGATGTCGACGTCCCTGACGAAGGCGGCGCTTCGGAAAATGGACTCGGTGAGCTGCCGATAGTGTGGATTCTTTACTTCCATCGTTTGATCTTTCATGGAGAACGAAAATCGGCCGTCGAACACTCTTCCGCGCTATTCCCGCGCGATTCCTTTCCTGCCGGCTGATGCCGGAGAGGCCTTCAGAATGTAGTCCAGAACCTCGTCGAGGTTTTGAAAAAGCTCAAACCCCCGGCCGATGAAAGCCCTGTTCCAGGAGAAGCGCAAGCCGGCTCCCAGCGCCCCGCTTCGGACGGCCTTTTCGAGCGTCGGCGGCGAATCGTCCACAACGACGTCGGCATTCGAAAAGAGCACGGTCTTGTCCCAGGAGAGGTGAAGTTCATCGTAGGGGAGCCGGTGCCGTGCGAGCCATCGTTCGGTCGGCTCTCTCGTCGCCTCCACACGGTGGCTTGCCACGATGACGTAGAACCCGTTTTCCCTCAGGGAGGTCAGGAAGCCCTGCGATTCCGGATAGGGCCGGTGCCGGTCGCTGTCCTGATTGCAGTGAACCGCGCCGATCGCGGCGACGAAATCCGCGTCCGAGCAGTATTCCTTCCAGAAGTCGGCGGTGGACCAATGATCGGGCGCGGGGAAATCCGGGTTGATCTTTTTCAGTTCCCGGTGGAAGGCGTCGCTGAACTGCCAGAGGGTGTTGTCGATGTCGATGATCGCCGTCTTGCGCAAAATCTCTCATTCTCCGTGATGCACCGCCCCTTCGAAGGCAGCGCGCACCTCGTCTCTACAGGAGCGGCGCGTCCTTTGTCAAGGCCCTGTGCCGTCAGGTGGTTACTCAGTCTCAATCGCAAAGACCAGCCTCGACTTGCGCTCAGCTATTTTTCGACCCGAAAAATCTTTAAATCGTGCTGCGCGAGGCGTCTTTGCAGCCAAAATGGTCACTACCCCCGCCGCTATTCTGATTCCGCAAGCCCGTCTCATGCTGCGCACCATCCGCTGGCGGTCCGATCTCTATGCGGACACCTCTGCCGGCGTGGCGGGTACGGCGAGGACGATGGCCTCCGCGGGACACTCCTCCACACAGAACCCGCAGGAGATGCACTTCTTCGGTTCCGAGAGCGAAGCCCGCAGGTGTTTGTCTCCGGGATCGACGTCCGATGCCAGGCAGCGTGCCGGACATCCCTCCACGCAGATCCCGCAGGAGAGGCACCTCTTCAGGTCGATGACAGGCCGCGGCCACAGGGAGAGTTTCGGGATCCGCGTGCGGACCTTTCGTTCGGCATCCAACAGAGCTTCCCGGGGGCAGATGCGTCCGCAGGCCCCGCATTCGATGCAGAGATCCCCGACGATGGCGTGTGGCGTCTTCTTCTCCCCGCGGACGGCGCCCACCGGACAGATCCACACGCAGGCGCCGCAGCCGTCGCATGATTCCGTGATGGTGTAGGACATGCCTCCTCCCGTGCCGTTCAGTTCTCTTTCAGGTTCAGCTGCCCGATCACTTCCTCCTCGGGACGCCCCGTCCGGGCATCCCAGCCGAACTGCAGCCAGTAGTCGCTCCTCATCTTCTCGAAATCCATCGTACGCCCTCTGTTGGCCCCTTCTTTCATGGACGGCCGGCCGAGCATCCGGTCCTGAACCTTGACGGAGAGCGGATCGATCCCCTGCCGGATGTTGAAGGCCTGCTTCAGGGTCTGGATCCGCCGGCCGATCTCCAGGCACTCCTCGGGCGTGCGGCTCCATCCCGTGGCGGCATTGAGCCAGGCGAAGGAGGGCACCCTCCTGGCGCCGATATTCATCCCGAACAGGCAGAGACCGACCGAGTTCGCAAAGTTCATGTATTTGCTGCAGGCTGCGGCCATGGCGGCCTTCTCTGCGTCGGCGATGTACTTCCTCGCCTTGAAATAGAGCGGTTTGGGCCGCGGCAGCCCCTTGACCATCTTCCAGAGCTGGAACATCTCGTAGTAGAGCTGGGCGCCGATCGTGTGGCGCCCGGGGGTCGCCTCGACGGCGTAATGGACGTTGAATCCCGGATCGTTCCGGCCGTCGTGCATGGGCGCTTCCTGACCCCCGATGTGCATGGCGTATTGCTCCGACCCCTTTCCCAGGCGCCGGGCGGCCGCCTTCGTCCCGTCCGCGAGAAGATTGCCGACCCCCTCGCGCCGGACCATCTTCTCCACGAGCGTCACGATGGCCGGCGTATTCCCCCAGGTCAGCTCCAGACCGTCCGTCTCCTCCTTCGTCAGCAAGCCGTGCTCATAGCACTCGATCGCGAAGGCGACCGTCCCGCCGGCCGATATCGTGTCCATGCCGGTCCGGTTGAGCAGCTCGTTGAGATAGAAGATGCTCTCCGCGTCCGTGTTCATGCAGAGGCCACCCAGAGCCAGCACCGTTTCGTATTCCGGTTTGTGTGTCTCTTTGTAGGGCCCCGGCAGGGAACATTTTCCCCCGCATCCCAGGGGGCAGGAGTAGCAGTGATACTTTACCCGTTCGCGGTCGACGATGGCGTCCGGGTTCACGCTGAGCGACCGTTTGGGGCCGAAATCGACGTTGGACCCGGACCAGTTTCGGATCGGCGCATCCCCCATCTCGACGGAAGCCTGGTTCATGCTGGCCGTGCCCCACTTCCGGAGAAAGAACTTGTACAAAAGTCCGTCCATGGCCATCTGCGTCGGCATGATGCGCATCAGCGCTCCCACAGCCGAGGACTGGGGGCCGGTGAACAGAGGCACCTGAAACTGCACCCAACGGTTGCACTGCCGGCTCAGCCTTCTCATCTCCCGGCGGTCATATACGGCGATCCGTCTCTTGCCGTTCAGCACCAGCGCCTTGAGCCGCTTGGAGCCCATGACGGCCCCAAGACCGGAGCGGGCCGCCATCCGGCCGCCGTCGTTGGAGATTCCGGAGATCAGAGAGAGATTCTCCCCGGCGGGGCCGATACACGCGACACGGCTGCCGGTTCCGGCTTCCGCCTGGAGCGATTCCTCCGTTTCCACGGTGTCCTTCCCCCAGAGGTGGGAGGCGTCCCGCAGCTCGGCCCCGGCCGAATCGGCGTAGAGGTAAACAGGGTGCGCGCTGATTCCCTTGAAGAATATCCCGTCATAACCGCACCGCTTGATCGCCGGAGAGAGCGTGCCGCCGCAGTTGGCGTCGCCCCAGCCGCTGGTCAGCGGCGATTTTCCCATGACCATCCAGCGCCCCGTGAAGAGGCTCCCCGTTCCGGTCAGCAGTCCGGACATGAACCCCAGGACGTTCTCCGGCCCGAGCGGATCGGCGCCGGGCGGTATCCACCGGTAGAGCAGGTAGGCGCCGAGGCCGAGACCGGAGAGATAATTCTCGTAGACCCAGTCCGGGACCGTTTCCCCGGCGACCTCTCCTTTTTCCAGATCCACGACCAGCACCTTGCCCATGTAAGCGTTGCCCATAGATACTCCTTCAACAGGCGATCAGACGGCAAACCTCAACATCGGGGTGGATCGGATACACAAAACCCCGTTCCCTTTTCGAGGCACGGGGCCGAAAGGTCATCCGTCCATGGCACCCTCACGTTTTGGGCTGCGATTCAAATGAGGTCTGCAATATTGATGGGTGGTTCCGTTTTTCGGTCGATAAGCCTTGCTTTCAGGCGCCGGAGGGGCCATGAGGATGAGCTCCCTGAGCAGGAGACCGGTCCTACTTTTTCCTCAGGATCTCCTGCATGCGCCTGCCGATTTCGGCGGGATTCTTCTCCACCTGTACGCCCGCCCGTTCTAGGGCCTGGAATTTCTCGGCGGCCGTCCCTCTCCCCCCGGAGATGATCGCGCCCGCGTGGCCCATCCGCCGGCCCGGAGGGGCCGTCCGTCCCGCGATGAAGGAGACGACCGGTTTGGTGACCTCCCGCTGGATGAACTCCGCCGCCTCCTCTTCTGCGGTTCCCCCGATCTCGCCGATCATCACGATCGCCTCCGTCTGGGGGTCCGCCTGGAAGAGCTTCAGCATGTCGATGAAACCGGAACCCACGATCGGGTCACCGCCGATTCCGACGGATGTGGATTGGCCGATCCCGAGGCCGGTCAACTGCCAGATCATCTCGTAGGTGAGGGTCCCGCTGCGCGAAATAACGCCGACATTTCCTTTCCTGTGGATGAAGTTGGGCATGAAGCCCACCTTGCCGACCCCCGGGGTGGTGATTCCCGGACAGTTCGGCCCGATCATAAAGGCGCCCGATCCCTTCAGCGCCTGCTTCACGCGGATCATTTCCGCAACCGGAATCCCCTCCGTCATGCAGACGATCAGCTTGATTCCCGCCTCGATCGCCTCGAAGATCGCATCCGGAGTGAATGCCGCCGGCGTATAGATTCCGGAGACATTGGCCTGCTGTTTTTCGACGGCATCTCCGACGCAGTCGAAGACGGGAATGCCGTCCAGCTCCGTCCCCCCCTTGCCGGGCGTGACCCCGGCCACGACCCGCGTTCCCATCTTGATCGACTCGCGGGTGTGAAAACTCCCCTCCGAGCCGGTGATCCCCTGAACGACGATGCGTGATTTTTCATCCAGCAGTATGGCCATCAGAATCTCTCCTCGTCTATCTTGTCAGCGCGACGGCCTTCTGGGCCGCCTCATACAGGCCGTCGGCCACCGTGAACCGGAGCCCGGATTCCTGGAGCATCTGACGCCCTTCATCCACGTTGGTCCCCTGGAGCCGCACGACCATCGGAAGCTTCAGGTCGATGTTCCTGGCTGCCTGGATCAGTCCGGCGGAAACGCGGTCACAGCGGAGGATTCCGCCGAAGATGTTCACCAGAATGCACTTGACGTTCGGGTCGGAAGTGAGAATCCGGAATGCCTTTTCGATCCGCTCCGGGGAGGCGCCTCCGCCCACGTCGAGGAAGTTCGCCGGCTCGCCGCCCGCCGTCTGGATCAGGTCCATCGTCGTCATCGCGAGCCCTGCCCCGTTGACCATGCAGCCGACATTTCCGTCCAGCTTGATGTAGTTGACCGCAGCGCTCTTGGCCGCCACTTCCAGCGGATCTTCTTCGTCCGGGTCCCTGAGCTCGCGGATCTCGGGGTGGCGGTACAATCCGTCATCGTCGAAATTGATCTTGGTGTCGAGGGCGAGCAGACGACCCTCCTCGGTCACCGCCAGCGGGTTGATCTCCACAAGGGAGCAGTCCTTGTCCTGAAACAGCCGGTAGAGGTTTCGGATGATTTCCGTGAACGTCTTGCGCTGTTCGGCGTCGAGCCCCAATGCCGTGGAGAGCTTGCGTGCCTGGAACGGGCTGAATCCCACGACGGGATGGACCGCGCACCGGAGGATCTTCTCCGGGGCCGTCGCCGCCACCTGCTCGATATCCATGCCGCCCGACTCCGAGGCCATGAAGACTGCGCATTCTTTCCCCTGCGATCGGTCCACGACCAGGCCCAGGTAGAGTTCCTTGCGTACGGCGGAGGCCTCCTCGACGAGAACCTTATGGACTCTCCTGCCTTCCGGGCCCGTCTGGTGCGTCACCAGTTGCATCCCGAGGATGGACCGGGCTGCCGCAAAAGCCTCATCGGGCGCCGCCGCCGGTTTGATGCCGCCCCCTTTCCCCCGGCCTCCTGCATGGATCTGCGCCTTGACCACGCTCTTCCCCTGTATTTCTTCGGCCGCGGTCCGGGCCTCTTCGGGGGTAGAAGCCGCCCTTCCGCGAGGCACGGGAATTCCGTAGCCACGCAACAGTTCCTTTGCCTGATACTCGTGGATCTTCATCTCTTACCTCCGGGACTTCGGTCGCAGGGGATGGCTTCGCATGACGGGGGACGGAGTTCTTGCAGAGGGACGATCCGTTCTAGAAAGTGGAATCGCCCAATCCTTCACACAGTTTCAGCCCGAGATCGAGAGCCTGACGGTTCATCTCGAGAAAGTTCCCGGGAATCTGCGTCTCCAGAACCTTCATGATCGATTCGGGCCGGACCAGTTTGGTCAGTCCGATGACCACCCCGAGCATGCAGATGTTGAAAACGATCGGCTTGCTGATCTTCTGCATGACCGTCTCGTACATCGGCAGCTCCACCTGGCGTGCATCCACCTTCTTTCCGAGCTTGACATACCGGGTGTCGGTGATCAGCAAGCCGCCCGGACGGAGGAGGGAAAAAAAGGTGGTATAGGACTGCTGCGTCAGGCAGATGAGCACATTGGGCTGGATCACTTTGGGAAAGTGGATTGCGGATTCGGCGATGATGACATCGCAGCGCGTCGCACCGCCTCTCGCCTCCGGACCGTAAGACTGGGACTGGACGGCAATGAGGTTTTCATGCAGCACGGCAGCCTCGGCCAGAATGATCCCCGCTGTGATCACACCCTGCCCGCCCGAACCGGAAAATACCATCCTGCATCGTTCCATGGTCAATTCCCCTTCATCGCCTGCTCGATGATCTTCTGATAGCCGTCACAGTACTCCGGCATCTCTTTCTTCACGAAGATCCCCCGTTCGATGAGCGTCGGATCCTCCTGCTTCGCCTTCGAACCGATCGGGGTGGTTCTGTTCTTGAGATTTTCCATCATGTTGACGGCGCTCCCCTCCTTGTTCTTCCGCCCAAAATAGGTCGGGCAGGGCGTCATGATCTCCACCACGGAAAATCCCTTGTGCCGGATCGCCTCCTCCAGGATGCCGGGGAGCTGCTGGACGTGGTACGCTGTTGCACGCGCCACGAACGTGGCCCCCGCCGCCCGGGCCATGTCGACCACATCGAATTCCTGGTCGATGTTCGAGTACGGCGCGGTCGTTGCCATGGTTCCGTACCCCGACAGCGGTGAAAACTGTCCGCCCGTCATGCCGTAGACCCGGTTGTTCATCACGATCGCGGTCATGTCGATGTTCCGCCGGCAGGCGTGGATGAAGTGATTTCCCCCGATCGACAGGGCGTCTCCATCTCCCATCGGCACCAGAAGCGTCAGATCCGGCCGGCTCATCTTCACGCCCATCGCGAATGCCAGCGCCCGCCCGTGGATGGTGTGCAGCGTGTGGAAATCCATGTAGCCCGCGATCCGGGACGAGCAGCCGATCCCCGACACCATGACGATGTCTTTCTTTTTCAAACCGAGATTGTCGATCGCACGGACGAGACCGTTCAGCACGATACCGTGTCCACAGCCCGGACACCAGATATGCGGGAAAAACCTCTCTCGGATATAATCCCTTGCGGGCATTTTCAGACTCCTTTACCCTGGATCAGCCGCAGAATGTTGCGAATATCGGCCGGCGTGATCAATACCCCGTCCACCCGGTTGGCCAGAAAAACCTGCTCCGGCCTCTCCACCGCCGCCTTGACCGACTGAAGCACCTGCCCCATATTCATCTCCACGACGGCCACATAGCGTGCGTTTCTCGCCTTTTCCCGGACCAGCGTCGCAGGGAAGGGCCAGAGCGTCTGCAGCTCCAGCAGCCCGATGCGCTCCCCGTGCTGGCGGCGGTCCGTGACCACATGCAGCGCCGAGCGGGCAGACGAGCCGTAGGAGATCAGGAGCATCTCCGCGTCTTCGATAAAATATTCCCGGTAGCGGGTCAGCTTCTCCACATGGTTGTCGATCTTGTCCACCAGGTGCCGCATCAGCTCGTGGACGACGCGCGGATTTTCCGACGGGAATCCCCACATGTCATGGAACAGGCCCGTGACATTGTACCGGTGCACACCCCCGAAATCGGACATCGGCAAACGGCCGTCCTCCCGCTGCAGGTAGGGGTGGTAATCGACCCCTTCCTTGACGGAGGTCTTGAGCCGCTCCACGAGCGGGATCTCGCCGGGCGCGGGAACCTCGAGGCGCTCCCGCATGTGGCCGACCACCTCGTCGAAGAGCAAAATCACCGGTGTCCGGTAGGTCTCCGAGAAATTGAACGCGTCCACCGTGATCGAAAAGACATCCTGGTGGTTCGAGGCGGTGAGCGCGACGATCGAATGGTCGCCGTGCACGCCCCACCGGGCCTGGCCGACGTCGCCCTGGCTTACCTTGGTCGGCAGGCCTGTCGAGGGACCTCCCCGCTGCACATCGACGATCACGCAGGGGATCTCCGCCATGATCGCGTACCCGAGCCCCTCCTGCATCAGCGAGAAACCGGGTCCGCTCGTGGCCGTCATGACCTTGCTCCCCGTGAGCGACGCCCCGATGATCGCGCAGATCGAGGCGATCTCGTCCTCCATCTGCAGGAACTTCCCCCCCTTGCGGGGCAGGCGCGACGCCATCAACTCGGCGATCTCCGTCGATGGGGTGATCGGATAACCGGCAAAAAAATCGAGCCCGGAATACAGTGCCGCCTCCACACAGGCTTCATTCCCCTGAACAAACTTCAATTCGCCGCCCATATCACTCCTGCTCCGTCTGTACCTCGATCGCCAAATCCGGGCACCGCATTTCGCAGAGCTTGCAGCAAACGCAGTCCTGCGGCCTTGCCGCCACCACCTTGTCGAATTCGTCCAGCTCCAGCACTTTTTTGGGACAGAAATGGACGCAGATTCCGCATCCCTTGCACCAGTCCCGATTGATGACATGACCCTTCAGCTTCAGTTTTGCCATATTTATCCCTGTCTGAGCGGGTGAATATCCTCGTCCGGCCTCCGCTTCTCCTTTCTAAATATTCCCCGATGCTGCGAGTCAATTGGCTGATCGGCATTCATTTTTGGGGCCACTATAGGGGAAGAGATCCGGCATGTCAACTGGATTTGGGAAGGAGGCCTGGGGAAGCCCGGCTTCCGCTCGCGGGCGCTTTCTGTTTCTTACTGCCACTTCCGCCGGTCTTCGATCTTCTTGCTCCCCTCCGGGATTTCAGGTACGAAGACCACGCTTCCCCGCAGCTTGGTGGTCTCCCGCACCCGCTCCTCGACGGAAGCTTTCAATGCATCCGTCTCCGCGATCCCCTCCTTCAACTGGATTTCCACCGTCATGACATCCGTCTCACCCTGCCGCGTCACGACGACCCTCGCCTTCTCCACCTCCCGGGCGAACCTGGACGCGGCCTCGTCGACCTGGCGGGGATGGACGAACATTCCCTTGATCTTCGTCACCTCATCCGCCCTGCCCAGGATTCCCCTGAGCCTGCATGAACTCCTTCCGCAGGCGCAGGGTTCCTCGACCACGGCCGAGAGGTCCCCGGTGCCGTAGCGGACCAGGGGATAGCACTCATTGCTGAAGTTGGTGACCACCACTTCGCCGATTTCGCCTGCCGGCAGCGGTCCTCCGGTGACGGGGTCGCAGATTTCCAGGTAGAGGTCGTCCGCGATGTGCATCCCCTCCTCCTGCGGGCATTCGTAGGCCAGCGCCCCCAGTTCGGCTGTGATGTAGGCCTGGCGCACGATGATGCCGCGATCGTTGAGCTCCCTTCTCAGGCCGGGGCTCAGGATCTCACCTCCGACGAGGGCGATCTCGACGGCAAGATCCGTGGCGGGGTCGTAGCCCAGTTCTGTCATCTTGGCGATCAGAGCCAGCAGAAAGGAAGCGGTGCCGAGATAGCCGTTGATCTTCAGCTCCACCATCGTCCTCACCTGAATCTCGGTATTCCCGACGCCGGTGGGCACCGTGGTGCATCCGATCCCCGTGCAGGCCTCGTCCAGAAAGATCCCGGCAGGGGTCAGGTGGTGAGAAAAGGTGTTCATCACGAGATCCCCCGGCCTGAAGCCCGCGTTGTAGAGGCACTTCCGCAGCCCCCAGTAGTCCTCCTTCCACCCTTCAGGGTCGTAGAGGGGGCCCGGGGAGACGTAGATCCTCTTGAGCTTGTGAACGGGCACGGCCAGAAATCCACCGAACGGCGGGTTGTTGTGGTGCAACTCCGGCATCCTGTTCTTCTTCAGAACGGGAATGGCGTGAAAATCGCCGATCTCCCGGACGGCTGCCGGGTTCGCCCCTTTTTCGTCCAGGAACTTCCGGTATCCCGGCGCATTTTCATAGGCATAGCGAAGGGCACGGAGGGCCTCCTTTTCCTTGAAGGCGGCGCGTTCGCCCCTCTCCATCCTCTCGACCCTTTCGTCGTAAAATCCCCGGTTTCTATCCTCCCGCGTTCGTCTGGGCATATCCCTGCTCCTCTCATTTCGTCCCCGGATCATTTCGTTGGCAGATCCGGCTTCGCCATGCTTCGGCTGCTCCATACACGCCGGGGGGGCCAAAGCCAGACCTCAAGGAAAACGGGTTTCCCGCGGCAAGCGAGTCATTTTTTATTCATAATTACGGTGATCTATAGTCGGGATGCCTCTCCGTGTCAAGGGCATTGAGCTCTCGGTGGTGTCTCAATTTGAGGTGTCAAGGCCTCACTGGCGCTCACAAAGCTTTTTCGACCCCGCAACGACTCGTTGCGCTGCAACGGCAGAACTCGCTCCTGGCGTCGCTCAGACAGTTGCCGTTGCGGCCGCTTCGCTCGCCGGCGGGGTGCCCGAAAAACCTTTCAATCACGCTACGTGAGGCTTCTCTACACCAGACTGATGCAAACTGATACACTACCGAGCTCCCCCCGCCAAGTTGGGAGAGGCTCTTCGAGTTCAGGGACTCCTCATATCTCATTTCCGCTTCGCTCCAGCCCTGTGGCGGGTATGACGCCGGCCGATTCCCGGCGGAGGGTTTGGTATTGACAAGGTGGAATGCTTATGGTGTTATTCACAAAACGTGCGTCCGTCCCCGGTGCGGCTGGCAGGTTCTTTCGCGCCCTGCAGTTCTGGCAGGAAATCCCATACAGGTCCGTTCATGAACGAGGAACAGATCATCTTCCCGGCCGGTCTCCTCCAGTTGGAGGGGTGCTATGCCTCCTCGGCCGGGCGTGAGCGTGGAGCGGTCGTCGCGCATCCCCACCCGCTCATGGGAGGAAGTCTGGAAAACAATGTGGTGGAAACGCTGGTGGAGGCGTTCTTCCAACAGGGGTATGCCACGCTGCGCTTCAATTTCCGCGGCGTCGGCCGCAGCGGAGGCCGCTACGACGAAGGGGTGGGTGAGCAGGACGATCTCCTGGCTGCGGCGGACGCACTTCGGCAAAGAGGTGTCCGGGAGATCCTGCTGGCCGGCTATTCCTTCGGGGCGTGGATCGTTGCGAATCTCCTGCGGAGGACGCCGCTCCTGAGCGACGGGGTGCTCGTCTCACCGCCCATCGATCTGATGGATTTCAACTTTTCCGGACTTGATGGAAAGATCCGTCTGATCCTTGCCGGCGAGCGGGACCCTTACTGCGACAACACGCGGCTGATGGAGAGGTCTGCCCGCATCCAGGCGCCCGTCCGACTCATCCCGGGTGCCGACCATTTCTATGTCGGCCGGGAGCGGGAGCTCTCCGCCGCTCTCGCGGAATACCTGTAGCGGCCGCGCAAAGAGGCCGCCCGAGGTCATCGCTTTTCCGGGAGGCAAGGTCCGATGAAGAAAAAATGGCTGCTTCTCCTGCTCGTCCTCCTGCTGGGTTTAAGCGCGTTTCTCTTCACCTATTTCTACAGCGAGGCCAAACAGAAGGCCATTGACAACCTCAATGTTCAGCAGTCGCTTTACGCCCGACAGGCCAGCCGCGGGATCCAGGACTTTTTCACCCACTGGACCGCCAACCTGACCATCCTGTCCAAATGGCGCAATGTCATAGACCTGGATCTGACCGGCCAGTTCGCCCTCGACGCCTTTTACCAGGCGAACCTCGGACAGATCCGGGGCATCACCCGTGTCGATGCGGACGGAAGGATCGTCTACACAACACCCTCGGATCCGAAACTGATCGGTGCGGACATCTCCTCGCAGAAGCATGTCCTCCTGGTGATGCATATCCAGAAGCCCGTGGTCAGCGACGTGTTCACGGCCGTTCAAGGCTACAGGGCGGTTGCGCTCCATGTCCCGGTCTTCAAGGATGGAATCTTCCGCGGCACCATCGGCATCACGGTCGATTTTCAGTCTCTGGCCAGGAGGTACCTCGAAGGGATCAGGATCGGCAAGACGGGGTACGCCTGGATGATCAGCAGCGACGGAACGGAGCTCTACTGCCCCGTGCCCGGACATACGGGAAGATCGGTCTATGAAACCAGCAGGGAATTTCCCTCCATCCTGGCCATGGCCACGAAGATGCTCAGGGGAGAGGAGGGGATCACCACCTACAGCTTCGATCGGATCGGAGAAGAGCAGGTGGATAGCGTCCGGAAGCACGCCGTCTACATGCCGATCCCCCTCGGGAACACCTTCTGGTCGATCGTCGTCGCCTCCTCCGAAAATGAGGTGCTGGCGTCGCTTATGGATTTTCGGAACCGGCTGATCTTGGTCTTCGGCCTCTTTCTGTTGGGGGCCGCACTCTTTTTGTACTACAGCCTGAAGGCCCGGTTCATCATCCAGGAGGAGGAGAAGCGGCAAAAGGCCGAGGCGGCCCTGAAGGAGAGCGAGGCAAGGTACCGGGAACTGGTGCAGAATGCCAATAGCATCATCCTGCGGATGGACGGCTCGGGCAACATCATCTTCTTCAACGAATTCGCCGAGCGTTTTTTCGGTTTTTCCGTAGCGGAGGTGCTCGGTCGCAACGTCGTGGGAACGATCGTTTCGCCTAAGGACCTGTCCGGCCGCGACCTCGAGGCGATGATCCGGGACATCAAGGATCACCCCGATCTTTACGAAGACAATGAAAACGAAAACATGTGCAAGGACGGAACCCGGGTCTGGGTGCATTGGACCAACAAGGTCATGAAAAGCCGCGAGCGGGGGGTGGAGATCCTCTGCGTCGGCCAGGACATCACCGACCGCAGACGGACCGAGATGGAACTCAGGGAAAGCGATGCGCGGTTTCGCTCCCTGATCGAGGGTACGCCGGAGGCGATTTACGTCCATGCCGACGGCAAATTCCTCTATCTGAACCAATCGGCTGCAAACTTTTTCGGGGTGAAGGACGCCCGCGAATTGCTCGGCACCTCTCTCCTGGAGCGACTGCCGCCCCAGTTGCACGCCATGGTCTGCGAGCGGATACGGATTCTCTACGAGGAGCACCGAAGCGCGCCCGCGATCGAACAGACCATGATCCGTCTGGACGGTTCGGAGATTTCCGTCGAGGTCAACTCGGCGCCGATCCGCTATGGGGATCGGGACGCCGCCGTGACCTTCGCCCGCGACATCACCGAGCGCCGGCGGATGGACCAGGCGTTGCGGGAAAGTGAAGAGACATTCCGCAAGGCATTCTACACCAGCCCGGATTCCATCAACATCAATCGCCTCTCGGATGGCATGTACGTTTCCGTCAACGAAGGATTCACCCGGGTGACCGGATATTCGGAAGCGGAAGCGATCGGCAGGACATCTATTGAACTGAATATCTGGGCCAATCCGGAAGACCGGCGGAAACTGCTGGAGGGGCTGAAAAATGGGGGGGAAGTCAATAATCTCGACGCCACATTCCGAATGAAGAACGGTCAGATCCGATATGGATTGATGTCCGCCACCGTGATCGTACTCCAAGGCTTTCCTCATATTCTGAGCATCACGAGGGACATCACCGATCGTAAGATGAAGGAGGAGAGGATCAGGGAGAGCACGGAGCTGATTTCCGCCATCTTCGAGCACGTCCAGGCCGGGATCTTTCTCATCGATTCGGCCAACCACAGGATTGTCAATGCCAATCGCATGGCGGCGGAGATGTGCGGTGCGGCGAAAGAGGAGATGGTCGGCAAGACCTGCCATCGATACATCTGTCCGGCGGACGCGGAGAGCTGTCCGATCACCGACTGCGGGCAGACGGTCGACAAGTCGGAACGGGTCCTGCTCACGACGGATGGGAAGGAGATTCCGGTGCTCAAGACCGCAGTTCCGGTCCGGATCGCCGGTAGGGATTATCTGCTGGAGAGCTTCATCGACATCCGGCAGGAGAAGCGTCTCGCCTCTCAACTGCTCCAGGCCCAGAAGATGGAGGCCATCGGAACGCTGGCGGGAGGTATTGCCCATGATTTCAACAACATGCTTATGGGGATTCAGGGCATCGCCTCCCTGATGATGCTGGAATTAAATCCCACTCATCCCCAGTATGAGCGGCTGAAGCTGATCGAAGACCAGGTGAAGAGCGGCGCGGATCTGACGCGGCAACTGCTCGGCTTTGCCCGGGGCGGCCGCTACGAGGTGAAGCCCACCGACATCAACGAGATCATCCGGAAGAGCTCAGCCATGTTCGGCAGGACCAGGAAGGAGATCGCCATCCGTCGGAAGTTCGAAAAGGAAATCTGGACGCTGGAGGTGGATCAGGGCCAGATGGAACAGGTGTTCCTGAATCTTTACGTGAACGCCTGGCAGGCCATGCCGGCTGGCGGGGCCATCTATCTCGAAACGCAGAATGTTGTTTTGGACGCGACCGATCATCCGGATCTCCCCAAGCCGGGAAGGTATGTCAAGATATCCGTCGGCGATTCCGGGACGGGAATGGATGCGAAGACGATAGATCGGATCTTCGACCCCTTTTTCACGACCAAGGGTATCGGAAAGGGGACCGGCCTGGGGTTGGCGATGGTCTACGGGATCATCAAGGGCCACGGAGGAGTGATCGACGTGAAGAGCGAATCCGGCCGCGGGACCACGTTCGAGATCTTCCTCCCGGCCTCGGAGAAGGCCGTTGTCGAGGAGAAGGCGCTCCCGGTCAAGATACTCGGGGGAACGGAGACGATCCTGCTGGTGGATGACGAGAAGATGGTCCTGGAGGTGAGCAGGGAGATGCTGGAGTCGCTCGGTTACCGTGTATTTGTAACCGGAAGCGGCCAGGAGGCGGTCGCCGTCTTCATGGAGAAGAAAGATCAAATCGACCTGGTCATCCTGGATATGATCATGCCGGGAATATCGGGCGGAGAAACCTTTGATCGCCTCCGGGAGATCGAACCCGGGATTGCGGTCCTCTTCTGCAGCGGATACAGCGTCAACCACCGGGTTCAGGAGATCCTGGATCGGGGCTGCCGGGGGTTTCTGCAGAAACCGTTCAGCCTGGAAATCCTTTCCAACAGGGTGCGGGAGGCCTTGTCCGGCTGATCGGAGCCATCAGAGCAGCAGGCCGACGATGGCGCCGACCATGCAGGTCGCCATGGTGCCGCTGAGGATCGATTTGAACCCCAGGGAGACGATCTCTTCCCGCCGTTTTCTGACCATCGCCGCCATGCCGCCGATCAGGATGCCCATGCTGGCCAGGTTGGCGAAGCCGCAGAGCGCATAGACCATGATGATCCGGCTGCGGGGGCTGAGGGATCCCGCAGGCAGTTTGGAGAGATCCAGATAGGCGATGAGCTCGTTGAGGACGGTCTTTTCCCCCAGCAGAAAGCCCGCCGTGGTGCTTTCCGACCAGGGGATGCCGATCATCCAGGCCACGGGCGCCATGACGTAGCCTAGGAGGCGCTGCAGGGTCACCGGCTCCCCGCGAAACGGGGGGAGGAGGCCGAGGATCTGGTTTCCCAAAGCCACGAGCGCAATCAGGACGATCAGCATGGCGATGATGTTCAGATAGAGCCGGATCCCCTCCGAGGTGCCCTGGGTGACGGCGTCCATGGCGCTGGACGCCGGCTGGGCCGGGACATACCCTCCGAGCGTGATCTCCCCCGTCTCCGGAATCATCAGGAGGGAGATCATGATGGCCGCCGGGGTGCTGATGATCGAGGCGGTGAGGATATGCCCCATCACGTCGGGCATCTCCCGGCCGAGAATCGTCGCATAGAGGACCATCACCGTTCCCGCGATATTGGCCATGCCGCAGCTCATCGTGATGAAGAGCTCGCTGCGGGTGAGCCGTTCGAGGTAGGGCCGGATCAGAAGCGGCGCCTCCACCATGCCCAGGAAGACATTGGCTGCCGCGCCGACGCCGACGGCCCCCCCGACGCGCATGGTCTTCTGGAGCAGCCAGGAGAAGGCGCGCACCACGAGCGGCAGGATCTTCCAGTAGAAGAGGAGCGAGGAGAGGGCGCTGATGACCAGGATCAGGGGCAGGGCCTTGAAGGCAAAGATGAAGGACGATCCGGGATAGGTTTCGGCAAAGGGGAGATTCCCGCCGCCCAGATAGCCGAAGGCGAAGCTGGTGCCCGCCGTGGTGGCCTGTTCGAGGGCGATGACGGCGCGGTTGAGGAGGGCGAAGAGGTCCGCGAAAAACGGAATCTTGAGCATGATCAGGGCGAGGACGAACTGGATGGCAAGACCCGTGAAGATGACATGCCAGCGAACGGCGCGCCGATTCTCGCTGATCAGCCAGGCGAGGCCCGTCAAGAAGATGATTCCCACGATGCCCTGAAGATTCATGAGGCCTCAAAATCCTTGAGAATTCTTTTGGGGCCACTATAGAGAAAAGGGCAGGGGCTGTCAAGCGCCGGCCAGAAACCGCTTGACAGAGGGAGCCGTTTTCCATATCGTTTCACCCCGTAAAAACAAGTTTTTTGCCCTCTTGTTCCGTAGGATATCGCCAAACGGTTGCCCCAACTGCCAAAAAGGAGCGATGATGTAGAAATCGCGGTCCTGCTGCGTTTCCCGGGCGGCCGGACTCGTCTTCATCCCTGAAGGAGGAATGTCTCATGTATGAACAGAAGCCCTGGCTGAAGTTTTACGGCGCCATCCCCGAACACATCGACTATCCGCGGGTCACGATGTATGAGGCGTTGATGCAGACGGTCTCCCGGAGCCCGGAGGCCATCGCCTACGACTTTTTCGGCTACACCTCGACCTACCGGCAGTTCGGAGAGGAGATCGACCGCTGCGCGGACGCGCTCGCCGCGATCGGCCTCAGGCAGGGAGACCGGATCACGATCTCCATGCCGACGTGCCCCCAGGGGATCATCTGTTTTTACGCCGCCAACAAGCTGGGCGTGGTGGCGAGCATGATCCATCCTCTCTCGCCCACGAAGGAGATCGAGTTTTATCTGAACACCGCCAAGAGCCGCTTTGCGCTGACCCTGGATGTCTTTTACGGAAAGTTCAAGGCGGCCCAGGAGAAGACGGGGCTGCAGACCCTGATCCTCTGCCGCATCCCCGACTACCTCCCGCTGGTCAAGAAGATCGGCTTCAACCTGACCAAGGGGCGAAAGATCCCGCCGGTTCCCGAGGACAAACTGGTTGTGTGGTGGAACGACCTCATGCGGGCCAGCCACCCGAGGGCACCGAAGGCGGAGATGGGCACGGACGAGATGGCCGTCATCCTCTACAGCGGCGGGACCACGGGTGTCCCTAAGGGGATCATGCTCTCCAGTTACAACTTCATCAGCGAGGGGATGCAGGTCTCGGTCTGGGGCAGTCTGGGGGGAGGCGATGCGATCCTGGCCATCCTGCCGATTTTCCACGGCTTCGGCCTGGGGGTCTGCATCAACGCCGCCTTCATGGGCGGAGGGAAGAGCATCCTCGTTCCCCAGTTCACGCCGGAGATCGTGGCCGACCTGATCAAGAAGAAACGGCCGAATTTCGTGGTCGGCGTGCCGACCCTCTTCGAGGCGCTGAGCAGCAACCCGGTATTCCGGAAAGCCGATCTGAGCTGCCTCCGGGCGACCTTCAGCGGCGCCGATACGCTGCCCCGGCCGGTCAAGGAGAGGTTCGAGGCGGTCGTGCGGGAGCGGGGCGGCAACACCCAGCTCCTGGAGGGCTACGGCCTGACGGAGGCGGTGACGGCGATCATGGCGACCCCGCTCAACCAGTACCGCGAGGGGAGCGTGGGGCTCCCCTTCCCCGACATGCTCGCCAAGATCGTACTCTCGGGGACGACGGAGGAGGCGCCGGTCGGAGCGGAAGGGGAGATCTGCGTGAGCGGCCCCGCGGTGATGCTGGGCTACCTCGATCAGCCCGAGGAGACGGCCAATACGCTCAAGACCCACGCGGACGGCAGGGTCTGGCTCCACACGGGCGACATCGGCTCGATGGACGCCGATGGCTTCTTCTACTTCAAACTCCGCCAGAAGCGGATGATCAAGTCCTCGGGGATGAACGTCTACCCCGCCCAGGTGGAGGACGTGCTCTACGGCCATCCGGAGGTGCTCAAGGCCTGTGTGATCGGCGTTCCCGATGAGAAACAGGTCCAGCGCGTCAAGGGGTTCGTCGTCCTGAAGGATCAGGCCAAGGCCGGTCCGGAGATGGAGAAGGCGCTGATCGACCACTGCCAGGAGCATCT
Organism: Deltaproteobacteria bacterium; assembly: GCA_021372695.1. The sequence continues at coordinate 14,279 of JAJFTY010000077.1, read as the reverse complement.
GATCCGCTGGAGCTGCCCCCGGGAGATCGAGTTCCGGAACGACCTTCCCTGCACCCTGGTGGGAAAGATCGCCTTCAACACCCTCGAACAGCAGGAGGTGGCGAAGCTGAAGGCCGAGGGAAAATACACCGGACAGTGATTCCGGAAGAGGAGAACCGATCGATGAAGCCAATCGAAGAGTGTCATGAGATCCTGAGGGATCCGGACGGTTACGTAAGAAGGTTGAAGGCGGAGAGCGGGAAGAAGATCATCGGCACCTTCTGCTCCTATGCGCCGGAGGAGATCATCCTGGCCGCCGGGGTGCACCCCTACCGGCTCTTTGGTTCGGGACAGAAGATCCAGTTGGCCGAGGCGCACCTGCAATCCTACTGCTGCTCGCTGGTCCGCGGCGCCCTGGAGGATGCGCTTGCGGGACGCCTCGACTTCCTGGACGGAGTCGTCTTCCCCCACACCTGCGACTCGATCCAGCGCCTCTCGGACATCTGGCGGCTGAATGTCCCGGCCTGCTTCCACCTCGACGTGGTCCTGCCGGTCAAACTGGATACGGAAGGCGCCGCGCTCTACCTGATCGACGTTCTGAACCGTTTCCGCGAGGAGTTGGGGGAGAAACTGGGCAGACAGATCTCCGACGACGACCTCCGGGCCGCGATCCGCACGATGAACCGGATCCGCGCTGCCCTGACGCGGATATACGATCTGAGAGGCGAGCGGCCGGAGATCCTCAGCGGGAGCGATCTCTATGCCCTGGTCCGCGCCTCGATGATCATGGACCGGAGCCGGATGGCCGATCTCCTGGAGCAGGTCGTCGCGGAACTGGAGAAGAAGAGTGCCTCCGCGGTTGCCGCCTGGCCGAAAAAGCGCCTCTTTCTCTCGGGCGGCGTCTGCAACCACCCCGATGTCTACACGATCATCGAGGAGGCCGGCGGCACGGTCGTGGGAGACGACCTCTGCACCGGCTCCCGCTACTTCAGCGGCCTCGTCGACGAGAAGGCCGATCCCATGAAGGCCATTGCCGTCCGCGTTCTCGCACGGGTCGTCTGTCCGGCGAAGCATCGGGGTCTCACCGGCCGGGCGGACCACCTCATCCGCCTGGTCCACGAAAGGCAGGCCCAGGGCGTGATCTTTTTCCTGCTCAAGTTCTGCGATCCCCACGCCTTCGATTACCCCTATCTCAAGGAGGCGCTGGACCGGGAGAGGATCCCCAGCATGCTCCTGGAGGTCGAGGACCGGCTGCCGGCTGACGGGCAGCTTAGGACGCGGTTCGAGGCGTTTGTCGAGATGCTCTGAGAAAGCGGACCCACTACTATCAATCGGGAGAAGACGATGGCGGAACTGGACGAAGGGAAGGAAAAGCGGAAAATCAAGGCGGTCAAGAAGATGAAGGAGATCATGACGGCCTATTACATCGATGCCAAGACCGCGGAGCAGACCGGGAAGAAGGTGGCCTGGATCACGAGCGGGGGGCCCGTGGAGCCCCTGATCGCGATGGATGTTATCCCGGTCTATCCCGAGAACCACGGTGCGATGATCGGGGCCAGCAAGATGGGGGTGGACCTCTGCCAGAAGGCCGAGGCGATGGGCTATTCGAGCGACCTCTGCTCCTACGCCCGCTCGGACATCTCCTGCGCGACGGTGAACGGCGGGCCGATTGGCGGTCTTCCGCGCCCCGACATGCTGGTCTGCTGCAACAACATCTGCGGGACGGTGCTCAAGTGGTACGAGGTGCAGGCGCGCTATTTCAAGGTCCCGCTCTTCATCCTGGATACCCCCTTCTGCCACACGGGGTTTTCTCCGGAGGCGAAGCGCTATGTCAAGGGGCAGATCGAGGAGTACCTCGTCTTCCTGGAGGCCGCCTGCGGCAAAAGACTCGATCGGGACCGTCTTCAGGAGGTCGGGCGGCTCTCCGTGGAGGGCCAGCGGCTCTGGCAGGCGGTCCTCGACACGGCGATGAACCGGCCCGCGCCGCTTTCCGCCTTCGACGCCTTCTTTCACCTCGCCCTGATCGTGACCCTCCGGGGGACCCTGCAGGCCATCGACTACTACAAACTGCTCCTCTCCGAAATGGAGCAGCGCGTGGCCGAAGGGATCGGCGCGGTCCCGAACGAAAAATACCGGCTCCTCTGGGACAACATTCCCGTCTGGTTCCGGACGAAGTGGCTCTCGGAGAAGTTCGCCGCGCGGGAAGCCTGCCTCGTGGCGGACACCTACACCTCGGCCTGGTGCGGTTCGCTCAAGTACGTCGACGAGAACAACTTTCTGGAAACGATGGCCGAGTGCTACAGCCGCATCTACCTCAACATCGGCGTCGACGAGATGGCGCGGCAGGTGATGGAGATGGTGAAAAAGTACAGCGCGGACGGCCTCGTCATGCACTCCAACCGGAGCTGTAAGCCCTATTCGCTGGGCCAGTACGACATCCAGCGGATCGTCGGGGAGAAGATGGGGATTCCGACGGTGATGATCGAGGCGGACATGGTCGATGAACGGAGCTTCTCCGAGGGGCAGATCGAGACCCGGATCGAAGCCTTCATCGAGCTGCTCAAGGGGAGGGAAAAGCCATGAAGCTCAACGTCGTGGATGAATTCATCGCGCTCGCATCGCTAAACAGCCTCTCCCGCGAGGAGGGGGCTGTCGCGGAATATCTGATCGGCAAGCTCCGGGAATTGGGGCTCAATTTCGAGGTGGACGATTCGGCCCCCCGGACGGGCAGCGACACCGGAAACATCCTGGTGCGCGTCGCGGGCAATCAACCGGGACCGGCCGTGCTGCTCTGCGCCCACATGGATACCGTGGGCCCCACGGAGGGGATGGTCCCGGTGGTGCGGGACGGCGTGATCTACAGCAACGGCGAGACCGTCCTGGGGGCGGACGACAAGGCAGGCGTCGCCATCCTCCTGGCCGTCCTCGCCGATCTGCAAGGGGAGGGTCTCCCCCATCCGGATGTCGAGGTGCTCTTCACCGTCCAGGAAGAGGTGGGCCTCTCGGGCGCCGAGGCGCTCCAGGCGGAGTTGAAGGCCGCCTTCGGTTACGTCCTCGACGGCGACGGACCCGTGGGCAGGATCGTCAATCAGGCGCCCTCGAAGGTCGATCTCGACCTGACGGTCACGGGGAAGGCGGCCCATGCCGGCGTCAGTCCCGAAACCGGGGTCAATGCCATCGTCGTTGCGGCCAATGCCATCTCCCGCCTCCGCATCGGCCGTCTTGACCATCAGACGACTTCGAATGTGGGGCCCATCAGTGGTGGAAAACTGCGGAACATCGTCGCGGACCGTGCCGATGTGAGCATGGAGGTCCGGAGTACCAACGCGGCGAGACTGGAGACGGAGGTGCAGACCATACTGCGGACCTTCGAGGAAGAGGCCGCCTCCGCGGGCGCCCGGCTTTCCGTCCGCAAGGAGTTCCCCTTCGTGACCTTCACCATTCCGGAGGCCCATCCCGTCGTGGCGAACGGCTTCCGCGCCGCGCGCAGCCTGGGCATTGAGCCCCGCCTCTGGACCTCCGGCGGCGGCATGGACGCCAATGTCTTCAACGTGAAAGGCTTGCCCTGCATCGGGCTCGGCATCGGCATCGAGGACGCCCATTCACCCAAGGAGCACATTGCCGTGGAGCAGCTGAAAACCGGAGTGCGCTTCATCGAGGCGCTCCTGAAAGGGGCGGTCGCCGCGGCCTGATTTTACGAAAAGGAGCAGGAAAGGCAGTGAACAGGAACGAAGCAGAAGAGCTGTTGAAGGAATATGTGAAGAACGAGCGGATGCTGGACCACAGCTATGCCGCCGAAGCCGTGCTCCAGGCATTGGCGCGGCGGCTCGGCCGGGATGAGGAGACCTGGGGCCTCGCCGGGCTCCTGCACGACATCGACATCGAGGTCGTGGGCGGCGATCTTTTCCGCCACGGCCTGGAGGCGGAAAAGATCCTGGCGGAGGCCGGCATTGATCCCGAAATCATCGATGCCGTGAAGATGCACAACGAGCGGGTCTGTGGAAAAGCGCGCAGCACGGAGTTCCAGCATGCGCTCGCCGCCGGGGAGACGGTCACCGGCCTCATCGTGGCGACGGCGCTCGTCTACCCGGACAGGAAGATCGCCCCCGTGAAGGTGAAGTCGATCACGAAGCGGATGAAGGAGAAGGCCTTCGCGGCGTCGGTGAACCGGGAGACGATCCGGGAATGCGAGATGATCGGCCTGCCCCTCGACGAGTTCGTGGGGATTGCCCTCACGGCGATGCAGGGAATCGCCGACCGGCTGGGGCTGTAGGCGCTCAAAACCCAGGCTGTTCAAAAAGGTTTAGATGCAAGGCGCGCAAAAACCGAAGAGCGAGTCGTATAGTGAAATACGTCCGAGCACGCCTGCCCCGGCGAAAGCCGGGGACGTTTGCAGCGCAACGCAGCAGATGAGCCTTTTGGAAGCCCGCCCGCCGGGCGGGGCTTCCCGGCAAGGTAACCGTCCCTTCTTATTTGCGCCCCTGATCCCTGCCTCCCGGCAGGGACTGCGGGATGCGCTCCCGGTCAACAGCCTGTCAGCGGAGGCGGCGTTTGAGGGCCTGAATGAGGGTGGTGCAGATCTGATTCGCGTCTGAGACGATGGCGACATCCGCCCGCTTCATCATCGCGGCGTTCGGGTTCTTGTTCACGGCGATCACGAACTTCGCGTCGTTGCAGGCGGCCGTGTGCTGGATGGCGCCGCTGATGCCGAAAGAGAAGAGGATCTGCGGCTTGATGTGCTTTCCCGCCTGGCCGACGAGCGCGTCATGGTCCGCCCAGTCGGCGTAGACGACCGGACGCGTCGCGCCCACCTCACCGCCCAGCAGTTCCGCCAGTTCGAAGAGCTTCGCGAATTTCTTTTTGCTCCCGAGGCCTCGCCCGCCGCAGATGACCACCTTCGCGTCCTCCAACTTCTGCTCCCGCTGGGGCCGATGCTCCGAGCGGATCAGACGGACCCGGTCGGCGGGGAGGGCTTTTGGCAGGGGCACCTTCACCACCTTGCCGGTCCGGGCGCGGTCGTGGGGGATCTCCTGGAAGGTCCCGGGGCGGACCGTGGCCATCTGGGGCCGCCGCTCCGGGGTGACGATCTGGGCGACCAGGTTCCCGCCGAAGGAGGGGGCGGTCTGGACGAGCAGACCCTCCGCGTTGATGTCCAGGCCGATGCAGTCGGCCGTGAGGCCCGTTGCCAGCCGCTTGGCCAGGCGGGGTGCGAACTCCCGTCCGAAGGTGGTGGCCCCGATCAGGATGATCTCCGGCTTCTCCCGCTTGACCAGGCGCTCCATCAGGAACGCGTAAGTTTCCATGCTGTAGGCGTCCAGCCGCGGATCGTCGGCCAGGTAGACCTTGTCGGCGCCGTGGGCGATGTACTCGCCCACGACCCCGCAGAAGGTCGGGTTGTAGGAGAGCTTGTCGCCCCGCCACTCGTCCGTCCGGTATCCGAAGACGACGGCGCAAACCTCGGCGTCGATCTGGGTGGCCAGCTCCTTCGCCCGGGAGAGGAGCTGGAGGGTCACGCGGTTCTGAAAATAGTTCCGGTAGTCGCCGAAGACCCAGATGGCGCGTCTTTTCGCGGTCATTTTCTCTCCGTTTTCAAATCCTGCCCGATGGCCCCGCCGATTTTGTCGTCGAACCGTTCGAACAGCTGCTCCACGATCCTTTTGGGCGCCCCGGTCAGAACGATATTCTTTTTCCCTTCCATCGGCGAATAGACGTTGAGGATCTTTGTGGCGGAACCTTTCACGCCGATCCGCTCCGGGTCGAGATTGAGGGCCGCTGCGTCGAGGGTGACGATCTCCGCTCTCGTGAATGCCGCCTGGAGACCGCCCAGCGGCACATGCCGGGGGGCATACCGTTCGGTCGTCACCGTCACCAGACCGGGGAGGTCCATCTCCAGGGTCTCTAGGAAGTCATCGGTGAATCTCTGCATCCGGACCGTGCGGTCCGAGACCTCAAGCTCGTTCACATAGGCCACGCCGGGAATACCGAGCTCTTCGGCGAGTTGGGGACCGACCTGGGCGGTCTCGCTGTCGCTCGTCGAAAAGCCGCAGAGCACGAGATCGAACCCCGGGCAGGCCTTCTCGATGGCCCGGGCGAGCGTATAGGAGGTCACGGAGGTGTCTGCACCGGCCATTTTCCGGTCGCTCAGGAGGACCCCCCGGTCCGCGCCCAGCGCAATCGCCTCGCGCAGGACCTCTTCGGCCATCGGCGGCCCCATGGTGATCGCGGTGATTTCGGCGCCCGCCGTCTCCTGGATCCGCAGGGCCGCGTCGAGGGCCGAGCGGCAGGCGGGATTGATCATCCCCTCCGCGAGATCCCGCTGGAGGGCCCCCGTCTTGGGGTCCCAGGGGAGTTCGGAGACCATCGGCACCTGTTTGATGCAAACGACCAGCTTCAACATCTTCTACGTCCTCTGGGCGAGCACGGCGCGGGAGATGACGATCCGCTGGATCTCGCTCGTCCCTTCATAGATCTCGGTCACCTTCGCGTCCCGGAAATAGCGTTCCACGTCATACTCCTTGCTGTAGCCATACCCCCCGTGGATCTGGACGGCGGTGTTGGTCACCCGGGTCGCGAGCTCGCTGCAGTAGAGTTTGGCCATCGCGGCCTCCGCGCCGAAGGGCCGTCCCGCGTCCTTCACCGCACAGGCCCGGTAGAGGAGCAGACGCCCGGCATCGATCTCCGTCGCCATGTCGGCGAGGTAGTTCTGGATGGTCTGGAACGAAGAGATCGGTTTCCGGAACTGCTGCCGTTCCTTGGAGTAACGGACCGAATCCTCGAAGGCGGCCTGGGCGATTCCGAGCGCCTGGGCGGCGATGCCGAGGCGGCCGGAGTCGAGGGTCGCCAGACCGATCTTGATCCCGTCGCCGGTGCGGCCGAGCAGGTTGGTCTCGGGGACGCGGCAATCCTCCAGGAACAGGGAGGAGACGGGGTCCGCCCGCATTCCGCAGAGGTCCTCGATTTCGCCGACGGAAAAGCCGGGGGTGTCCCGCTCCACGATGAACACCCCGCTGCTCCGCTGGGCGCCCTGCGTGTCCATGACCGCGAAGATCAGTGCCGTTCCGCAGACGCCGCCGTTGGTCACGAAGATCTTCGTGCCGTTGATCAGATAATCCTTGCCATCCTTCAGGGCGACCGTTTCCACCCCGCCCGCGTCCGAACCCGCGTTGGCCTCGGTCAGGCAGAAGGCGCCGATCCGCTCTCCCTGCACCATGGCCGGCAGGAAGCGCTTCTTCTGCTCCTCCGTCCCGAAACGGACGATGGGGTAGACCGCGACGCCGTTGTGAACGGTGATGCAGAGACCGACCGCGGCGCTGACACGCGAGATCTCCTCGATCACGATCGCATAGCTGATCGAATCCATCTCCGCGCCGCCGAACTCCCTGGGTGCCTGGAGGCCGAAGAAGTGCAGAGGCATCATCTTCTCCACAACCTCCCAGGGGAAACGGGCGTCCCGGTCGATGTCGTGGGCGATGGGGCCGAGCTCCGCCTCGGCGAACATGCGAACCGCCTTGCGGACCACCTTGTGTTTCATGCAGGGATTGAAATCCACTTCTGACACTCCCGAGCCTTTGCCGGCTTCATGGCCGGAATGGGGCGGAATCCTATCTCAATCATTCGGGAAGATCAAGGATTAGTCTGCTCTTCGCTTACCTGCCGCAGGTAGTATCGGTTTTCCGCTGTCACCCGGATCTGGTCGAACTTGACGAGCGCGCCAAGCGCCTTTGGCCTGTAGTCCCGCATGCCGATGTGGAACAGCGAACTCTTGGCATAGGAAAGCTCCACCGCCGACGCCGGATCGAACGCCTTCTTCTCCCGCAGATCCCGGATGATGAACTTGCAGGCTCTTCTGGTTTTCCAGGAGGCGATGACGAGCGTGAGAGCGAAAGCGGCGATGACGACGAGGATCATCACGACAATTTTCAGGGCTTCGGACATGGCTATGCACCTCGGTTGCGAATGGAATGGGGATCCGGCGAACCTCAGAATTTCAGGATCAGCGGATAGACCTGATTCGTGTCGATCGCGCGGATGGTGATCCGCAGTTCTTTGGCTTTTTTCGCCTCCCCCGGGTAGAAGATGAAGCCGTGTGCCACCTCGTGCGGGGTGATGGCCCTCCTCTGAAGGGAGCGATTCTGCAGATCCTCCTGAATCTGCTGCCGGACGTCCGACTCGCTCAGCCCCTTGGCCCCGCCGACGGTAACGCCCGCCGCGGCCCCGACGGCCGCGCCTTTTCCGGCGGCTGCCGCCACGTTCTGACCCGTCACGATCCCGATTGCCGCACCGATGACCGCGCCGGCCGCGCCGGCCAGCAATCCGCCCTTGGCCGCCTCCGGCATCACTTTGCCCAGCTCGGTCTTTTTCGAGAGGCGGTCGTAGGCCATCCGTTCATCGAGGATGGGCCAGAGGTTGTTCTCCTCATCCACGAGGAGCGTCTTGTCGGTCAGGATCTCGAGCGAATGGTTTCCCGTATTGTCGAAGATGACCTGAACGGGATAAATTCCCGCGCCCCGGATGTCGAAACCGAAGGCCGCTTTTGCCTCATCCGGATTGTCGTAGGCCTTGGCGGCGATGGTCGCATCCGCCACGGGCGTGGCGTTGGGATAGGCCGCCGGCATCTTGAAGGGCACCACCTGACGCTCATAGGTCGTGCAGGCATAAAGCGCGACCATCAGCGCCATCAGGAGCGCCGTCATCATTGTCTTTTTCATCATTTCTCTCCGAAAGCCCAATGTCGGGCTGCTAATAGGTCATCTGGTAAATCGGGAACCGGCGGCAGAGGGCGATGACCTCTCCCTTTACCCTCTCCCGGAGCGCCTTTTCCTGCGGATGGGTCACGACCTCCACGACCCATTGTGCGATCCGTTTCACCTCGTCGGCGCCCATACCGCGGGTGGTCATGGCCGGGGTGCCCAGACGGATGCCCGAGGGCTTCTTCGCCGTGCCGCGATCACCGGGGATCTTGTTCTTGTTCACGACGAGATTCGCCTCCTCCAGCAGGACCGAGGCCGTCTCTCCGTCGATGTTCCATTTTGCCAGGTCCAAGAGTAGCAGATGGTTGTCCGTCCCGCCGGTCACGATCTCCGCCCCCTGTTCAAGGAGGCGCTCCGAAAGGGCCTTCGCATTCAGGACGACCTCGCGGATGTACCGCTGGTATTCCGGGGTGCTCAGATGCTTGAGACCCACCGCGATCGCGGAGATGTTGGCCTGGTGCGGGCCTCCCTGGAGCATGGGAAACACCGCGCGGTCCACCTGGTCGGCGTGCTCCGCTTTGCACAGGATCAGGGCCCCGCGGGTCATCCGCAGAGTCTTGTGGGTCGTGGTGGTGACGATGTCGCAATGGGGGACGGGGCTCGGATGAAGGCCGGTCACCACCAGCCCGGCGATGTGGGAGATGTCCGCCATCAGAAAGGCGCCCGCTTTCCGGGCGATCTGTCCGAAACGGTCGAAGTCGATGACCCTTGGATAGGCGCTCGCCCCGCAGACGATGAGCCGCGGTTTGGCCTCCAGGGCCTGTTTCCGGATCGCTTCGTAATCCAGGAGACCCGTCTTCGGATCGACGCCGTACTGTACGATATCGAACATCTTGGAGACCACATTGGCTTTGGCGCCGTGGCTCAGGTGCCCGCCGGCATCGATCTCCATGCTCAGAATGCGGTCGCCCAGCTTCAGCAGGGAGAGATAGGCGGCGATATTGGCGGCGCTGCCGGACAGGGCCTGCACATTGGCATGCTCCGCGCCGAAAACGGCTTTTGCCCTCCCGATGGCCAGCGATTCGAGCCGGTCGATGTTCTCCAACCCCCGGTACCACCGCTCACCGGGATAGCCCTCGCTGTAGATCCCGGAAAGCATGGAGCTGATCGCCTTCATCAGGGATTTGGGCGGATAGTTTTCGGAGGCGATCAGGTTGATGGTCTCTTCATTGCGCCGCATCTCGTCGCGGATAATCCCATCCACCTCGGGATCGAACCGGGCAAGCTTCTCTTCCAAAAGATTCATGATTCCCCCTTTTTATTGTGATGCGCGGTGCTGCGATGAATGGAGCGAAGCATAGAAGAAAAAGAGGAACCTGTCAAGGATAACGGGCGGCCGGGTGCCCGGGCTCACAAAGCCGTTTCGGCGAGTCGTCAGCCAAAATACCGATTGACTTTTTTGCAGTGGTTCTATACACGTTCATGCAAAGACCGTCTTTACGTCATCTCTTATAAAAGGCTTAATTTTTCACGATAATTTCCATTTGGTTTTTCGAGCGGGTTGAGCTGCTCAACCCGTCCGTGCGTTCAAGGGAATTCCGAAAACGTCCATGGGCTTTGAGAAATCATAAGGGGGAAAAATCATGAAATGCTTACGTCTGATCCTTTCGATTTCGGTCATTCTGTGGTCACTGATGGGTTCATCCGCGGCGAGAGCGGCCGATGTGCTCCATATGTACACGGCCCTGGATCCCAATGAGGCGAAAATCTATGTTGAAGCCTTCACCAAGGATACCGGCATCAAGGTGGAGTGGGTCCGACTTTCGGCAGGCGAGGTTTTGACCCGGCTGAAGGCGGAGGCGAAGAACCCCCAGGTCAGCGTCTGGTTCGGCGGCTCCAGCGACGAATTCACCGCGGGCAGGAAGGAAGGTCTGCTGACCCCGTATGCATCGCCGGTCGGGGCTTCTTTCCTGAAGGGAACGCTGAAGGATCCCCAGGACAACTGGAGCGGCTTTTACTTCGGTGCGATCGGTTTCGGGAACAATACGAACTGGTTTGCAAAGAACAAGCTTCCCTTCCCGACCTCCTGGCAGGATCTGCTCAGGCCCGAGCTCAAGGGGAATATTTCCATCGCCTACCCCTATACCTCGGGAACCGCCTACACCACCCTGGCGACCCTGGTCCAAATGATGGGAGAGGACAAGGCGTTCGACTACTGGAAGAAGCTCGACGCCAACATTCACCATTACAACACGTCGGGGTCGGCGTGCGTCACCCAGGCCGGGCTGGGCGAGATCGCCATCGGGATCGCCTTTTCCCACGATATCCTGGCCAAAGGAACCTCCAAGGGTTATCCGATCAAGGCGTCGTTCCCGAGCGAGGGAACCGGGTATGAGATCGGTGTGGTGGCGCTGGTCAAAGGGGGACCCGAGCAGGATCTTGGCAAGAAATTCATCGACTGGGTGCTCTCCAAGCGAGCGCAGGACCTCCTCAAGAACTGGTACCGGATTCCGCTGAACCCCGAGGCCGAAGTTGCGGCCGGCGCGACGAAGGCATCCGATGTGAAGCTCATCAATTATGACGCCGAATGGTCGGGAAACAATAACAAACGGCTGATCGAAAAATGGCGTCAGACCATCGGTAAATAAGCGTTTGGAAGGGGAGGGTGATTTTTCCACCCTCCTTTTTTTCATCCAGTCCGGGAGCTCTGGGGGCTCCTGATTGCAGGTGGGTCGAAAGTTCAATCCGTACGGAGAGTACAGGACTTCCGATGCGGAGCCCGGGAGCCCGAGCCGCGGGAAGGGGACGAATTTGACCACTACCCCGTGATCACGTCGCGCGGTGAAGGATCGGGGATGAAGGCGGATGGGCACTTTCGCAGCCGGCGGGAATGAGGCGTGAGCAGCTATGCCAAAAAGCGGACGGGCCGTTGCCTATCTGAAGAGGGTCCCCTCTGATCTCCGGAAACTGTGGGAGGAGCCGCTCCTGCTTCTCGGGATCACCCTGGTCGGCATCTTTCTGTTTCTCTTTATCGTTCTCCCCTTGTTCAAAATTTTTCAGCTGAGCTTTGAAGAGAGCGGCCGCTACAGCTTGAACGTCTTCGTGGAGCTGCTCTCCAAGAGATACAATGTTCAGCCTCTGATCCACAGCCTGAACCTGGGGGCCGCTGTCTCCATTCTGGGGACGGCCATCGGTTTCATCTTCGCGTATGCCATCACCCGGGTGGACATCCCGTGGAAGCGGTTCTTCAACATCACCGCCACCTTTCCGATCATCGCCCCTCCTTTCATGATGTCGCTCTCCGCCATTCTGCTCTTCGGCAAGCAGGGGTTCGTCAGCAACATGCTCTTGAACAATGTCATCCAATTCAAGATCTACGGATTCTACGGGCTGCTGGTCGTCGAGACGCTGACCTATTTTTCGACGGCGTATCTGACGCTCTACGGCGTCCTGCAGGCCATCGATCCGGCGCTCGAGGACGCAGCCCTGGATCTGGGCGCATCGAAATGGAAGGTGTTCACGCGGATCACCCTCCCCCTGGCCACCCCGGGGATCGCCAGTGCGATCCTGCTCGTCTTCAGCCAGTCCCTGGCCGATTTCGGGAATCCGATGATCCTGGCGGGGAACTACACCATCCTCGCGACCCAGGCTTACCTGACGATCGTCGGGATGTACGACATGAGAAGCGGGGCGGGGCTTGCCATCCTTCTCCTCATCCCGTCGCTGATCGCCTTCGGTCTGCAGAAATACTGGGTGAGCCGGAAGTCGTACGTGACCGTGACCGGAAAGCCTTCGTCCACGCGCATCAAGATGGACCATCCGATCACGAAATATTCGATCTTCGGCCTCTGCCTGCTCTTGACGGCAGTCATCTTCCTCTTCTACGGCATGGTGTTGTTCGGATCCGTCGTGAAGCTCTGGGGCGCCAACCATACCCTGACGTTCGACAATTACCGGCATGTCTTTACCGTGGGATGGGGGTTCATCCGGGATACGCTGCTGCTGTCGTCGATTGCAACGCCGATTGCCGGGCTCCTCGCGATGTTCATCGCATTTTTGGTGGTTCGCAAGAATTTCCCCGGCAAGAGGCTGATGGAACTGGTATCGCTCCTGACGTTCGCCGTTCCCGGGACCGTGGTGGGGATCGGGTATATCCTGGCCTTCAACGAATATCCTCTCAAGCTGACGGGGACGGCGGCCATCATCGTGCTCCTGTTCATTTTCCGGGATCTGGCCGTCGGCGTCCAGACCGGCATTGCCGAGCTCCAGCAGATCGATCCCTGCATCGAGGAGGCGGCGACCGATCTGGGTGCGGACAGCGCCACCACATTCCGGAGAATCACCCTTCCGCTCATCACGCCGGCGTTTTACGCCGGGTTGGCCTTCACGTTCGTGAAATGCATGACCGCGGTCAGCGCCGTCATCTTTGTCGTTTCAGGGAAGTGGAACCTGATCACCATCGCCATCCTCGGTTCGGTGGAGAACTCCGATCTCTCTCAGGCCGCGGCTTTTTCCGTGGTGATCATCCTCTTCATCCTTCTGGCCCTTTGGTTGATTCAATACCTGGTCAAGAAGATGCAGGGGGAAAGACGGATCAAGTTCGAAAGGGCAGAGGCACTATAATCCATTCAGGGAGCCGCCACAGCGATGAATCAGGCCTATCTGCAAGTCAAGAATCTCACGAAAGAGTTTCTCAGTTCGTATCAGGATGAAAAGGTCGTTGCCGTCAAGGATTTCAACCTGGAGATGAAGCAGGGGGAATTCCTGACGCTTCTGGGCCCTTCCGGCTGCGGCAAAACGACGATCCTCAGGATGATCGGCGGCTTTGAAAACCCGACCACCGGCGAGATTCATCTCGACAACGTGAAGATCAACGACATCCCTCCCAACAAGAGGGATACCTGCATGGTTTTTCAGAGCTATGCCCTCTTCCCGCACATGAATATCTTTAAGAACGTGGCGTTCGGACTGGAATTCAGAAATCTTGATGCGGAGGTGATCCGCCAGAAGGTGGAGAAGATCCTCGAATTCGTCGGGCTGACCGGTTTAGGAAACCGGCCCGTCGGCCAGTTGTCCGGCGGCCAGCAGCAGAGGGTGGCCCTGGCCCGGGCCATGGTCAACGAACCGAAGGTGCTCCTGTTCGATGAGCCGCTCTCCAACCTGGATGCAAAACTGCGGATCAAGATGCGCATCTTCATCCGGAAAATTCAGCAGGAATCGAACATCACCTCCATCTACGTCACCCATGACCAGGAGGAGGCGATGACCCTCTCCGACCGCATTGTGGTCATGAACCGGGGAGAAATAGAGCAGATCGGAACGCCGGAGGAGATCTATGCCCGGCCGAGAACGAAATTCGTGGCCGATTTCATCGGGAAACAGACCAACTTCATGCCCGGACGCGTCCTGGAAAGCAGTGACGGAAGACAAGAGGTGGAGTTCTGGAACCGGAGATTCTCTTTCGAGGGCTACCCCCATCTGAAGAAGGGGGATGCGGTGACCCTGGTCATCCGGCCGGAGATGATCGAACTTTCGGCCAAGGAGGGAATCTGCAGCGGAGAGGTGACCCTGGTCACCTACCTGGGATCGGAAGTGAACTACGAGGTGACC
>JAJFTY010000054.1 GCA_021372695.1 Deltaproteobacteria bacterium | reverse complement strand
ACCGTGATCAATATGCTGTTGACGCCACCCCTGGCCAGGTATGCGCTCATTCAATCCGGCGAGGCACGCACCAGGAATCCCCATTGAGCCTGTAGATATTCCTCAACTAGCCGCATTCGCCGAAGAATCCTTCCGGAAACGGACGTTTGATTCCGCCGGAACCAGAAAAATAGAGGGAAAACCGGCTGAAAAGTGGTATACGGTCGCCTCAGTTCAATCAGCAGCTCCGGTCGGTTTTCCTGAAGGTCCGGCCAACGGTTTCTCTCCTCCGATCAGAGACATTGACGGTCACTGCACGGGCATGCCGGATCCTCCCGTACTGACGGCCGGCGCGGTGCCGCGGCTCGTGTCAAGGTCTCTTGGGAACAGCTACCTTTTTCAGGGCGGGCGAATACACCTTGGCCATTTCTTCCGGAGAAAGGAGAGGGGTCATGAAGAAATGTGTTGTGCTCCTGGCTTGCGGGCTGTTCTTCGGTTTCTCCGCCCGGCATCGTCCCAGACATGGATAATCGAGATCGTTGCCACGGCCGGCAATATGGGGGAGTGAAGCTCCATTGCCCGGGATTCCCGCAAAAGATTCACATCAGCTACCGGGACTACGTCAGTCTGGACCTCAAGTACGCGACCAATGCACCGCCCTTTTCAGCCCCGGGGTTCCGCGACGGAAGGAACCGCGCGGAGGTCGAGCCCATTCCTGTGCCATTGCCGCAGAGGCAGTCGCTATCCCTTGACGGTTTCGTATTTGTTGATGATGACGTCTTCGTGCGTATGAGCCGCCAGGTCAATGGCGCGCACGAAAAGGCTCACCTTGTTATCCCCGTTCAGGGCTTCCCACAGCTTGCCGGCGTATTTGCCCGGGTCTTCCGCGTCCAGGGCCACGCGTAGCGGCTCGCCCACGAAGCTGGGAATCGGAGCGCCGTTGCACCTGTAGGTGCTGATAAAGTGTCCCTCTCCCGCAAGGGGCTGCGGATAATCGAAGGTAAAGCGCTGAACGCTTTTTTCATTGCCATTGTCGCTCTTCAAGATGCTCAGCTTGTAGCCGCCGGTGCGCATATCCACCACACCGGAAATGCGGGGCGTCCAGTTGGGGCCGTCATCCTCAAAAGTGCGGGTATCGAGCGCAGCCTCAAAACCATAGCCGGGGCAGACGTTGCGGGCGATGAAATCACGGATGGTGTCCGTCTGGTCGCCGTTGGTGACGATCGTGGTGTCGTCCAGGGTCAGCACGGGATTGTAAATGATCAGGTGCGGGTCGGTCATCTTCGAAGGGTCGGCAGCCATGGTGCGGATACCGCCTTCGATGCGGTCAAACACGCGGTTGCGGCTGTTCACACTGCGACCCATGATGAAGTAGGCAATCATCGCCTTCTTGCCGCCGGGCGTTTTTCCGATACAGATGCCACGGCCCGGATACTCGTTGCCGGCCAGATATTCGTACAGGTTCTCTCTCATCTCTTATTCTCTCCTTATGGTGGATAGAGCATCGTTCTGTTCGGGCTGGGAGTGTATTCGGAGAAGATTCCCGTGTCAACCGGATATCTCCGAACATTCATCAGAATCCGATCCAGCGGGTATTGTGCTCGACGGATTCACGGCTCGTTTCGATGGCATTGGCCGGAAAATCCCAATCCGGGTATCCCAGGGCAATGGCGATGATGATTTTCTTGTTTTCCGGAATCCCTGCGATTTCCCTCAGAACCTCCGGATAGACCACCCCCTGGCCTTCGATGCAGGTGCCGAGACCGAAGTTCACGGCCGCAAGACAAATCGTCTGCATGGCCGCCCCGAGGTCCAGGAGGGGGCCCACGTCGCTCAGGCAACGGTCGGTCAGGATCAGGATGCCGACCGGCGCGTCGAAAAAACGAAAACCCCGTTCATACCACTTGGCTCTCTTCACCCGATCTTCACGACGGATCTCCATGAGCCGAAAGAGTGCCTTGGCGAGCTCCACCTGACGCTCCCTGTAGACACTGTCGTTCGGCCAGTTGACCGAGACGTCATGTTCGTAGCGGATGGGCTCCCCCTGTCTCACCTTCTCAACGATGGCCCTCCTCACCCGGTTCAGTGCTTCGCCGGTCAGAACGATGAATTCCCACGGCTGCGTATTCACGGCCGACGGCGCCCTGCAGGCTGCGTCCAGGATTTTGACCACGATATCCCGCGAAACGGGGTCTGATCTGAATCCCCGGATGCTTTTTCTCCGGTAGATTGCTTCGATGATCTCCATATTCCTCTCACGAACTCGCAAGTCTTCATGCGCTCATGGCAGGGCGAAGAAGTCTGCGCAATACACCCATGAAACAACCCATTGGGGCCGGGGCTCGTTCATCACGAGGGGAAAACTTCGAACCCCAAACCGTTAAACTCCGCCCGCACCGCATCCTGAACGCGCAGGTAATCGGCGTTGACGATCTTCTTGGTCTTCAGGTCATAGACCTGCGCGTACCTGAACCCCGGCTCGGGATTCCGGATCATCCCCTCATACTTCCTGTAGAATTGCTGCGCCAGCGGCTCGGCCTCCCTGCGGCTGTACTTTGCTGCGGCGAGGCCGATTTCGGCGTGGAACTGATGGTCCCAAGGCAGCAGGGAATCGGGCTCAACCGACTTGGCGGGATGCCCGGAAAAGATGTTTCCGCCCGCCGGCACCACGGCCAGCATGTAGGCGGCCATCTCGTAGTGAAACATCCTGCTCCCCGCTCCCCCTCCTAGGTAGGGGAGGTTGACCGTGGGATAGCGCATGTTTCGGGCATTGGCCTGGTTGGATATCCCGATCGCCCAGAGGAGGGGCTTGGTCGAAGAGAGATGGAGGCTTTGGTGCAGCGGCGCGTTGTAGTGGTAGCTGCCCCGGTAGATAAGGTTTCCCATGATCAGGTAGGCGGTGGCCAGCACCGCGACGCCCTCTGCTCCGCCGGCGTAGCCGCCGAAGAGCGGCGTCGAGGTGGAGCCGATGTTGGCGCTGATGCTGCTGAAGTAGGCCACCTTCTGGAGCGCCTCGTAGTTGACGATCATTTCGGAGAGGAAGTCGACCAGGAAACCGTCGCTGGTCCGGAGCCCGAACTGAGGGGCGGCGGCGGCGATCATCGATACCGCGTTCGATGCGGCGGAAATTCCGTTGATGATCGGAAGCCCGGCCCGGCCGGATCGCCTGATCCCCTCCCGCGCCAGGATCACCGTCTTGATTGCGGAGAGAAGCTCCTGCGGCGAACGGACCCGGGCGTCCTTTCCCCGCAGGTGAAGGATCGAGGGGACGCTGAGCGAGTCCACGATGCCGATCGCGGCCATCCCCTCCACCGTGTCCAGGTAGATCTGTTCGTCGGTGGTGTAGATGCCGCCGCCGATGTGGATCCAGGGACGGGACGGATCGTCCACCGACCGCCCGTACATGGTCTTGGCCTCCCGCCCCTCGCCGAACCGGGCGCACTTCGGGGCCTGTTCGACCGCCCGGAGGACCTCATCCCGGCTGAATTCCATCACCCGGCTGCTGTCGGAACAGTAGGCCCCCGCTTCCGCGATCAGATCGATGGCCGCCTGGAAAACCCGATCGGCCAGGTCGTCGTCGGTGTTGACGATGGTGTTCTTGTCCCATGTGATCCGGTGGCGGCCGATCACCTCGGCCAGTTTCGGCACGAAGCGCCCCATGTAGTAGTCGGTGTCCGAGATCAGCGGACCCTGATCCGCCCGGTCGAATACTTCGATCAGATCAATCATCTTCCCCTCCCGTTCCTCAGGCCTTCACGAACGATCCGGCCATCGCCACGGCGGCGTAGGCCGTCTCCGCATAGCCGTCCGCCTGGATTTCCTCGGACCATTTTTTCGTCGCGGCGCCCCCGCCCACCATCACCTTGAACTGGTCGCGGACCCCCAGCCCCCGAAGCGCCTCGATCACATCCCGCTGGCCAACGAGGGTTGTCGTCAGGAGCGCCGAAAGGGCGATGATATCCGCCCGGACCTCCCGGGCCTTCTGGACGAATTTCAGAGGATCGACGTCGACGCCGAGGTCGTGCACCTCAAAACCATTGATCTCCAGCATCAGCCTGACGATGTTCTTCCCGATGTAGTGCATGTCCCCCTTGACGGTGCCGATCACCACGGTTCCCCGTTTGCGCGCATTCGCCCCCAGGGCCTGGATCCGCGGCTGGAGGATGGCCATCGCGTTCTGGAACACCATGGCCGATAGCATCAGCTCCGGCAGAAAGACCTCTTCGTTTTCGAACTGTTTGCCGATCTCCGTCAACCCCGGCAGCAGCCCCTGATCGATCACCTCCAGCGGCGCCAGCTCCATCTCCAGCGCCCTTTTCGTCAGGTCCAGGACCTTCTCCTTTTCCAGAGACACCATCGCGTCTCTCAGCCCCTCCAACAGCTCCTGCTTCTCCATCGGTCGCCCTCCCGCGTTTCATTTGAAAGATGATCGGACTGCATCACGATTCCGCTGCATCAAGCCGGTTCGGCCATCAGTTTTCGGGCCAGGGCCACCGCTCCGGGTGCATCGGTGCCATACCCATCGGCGCCGATCTGATCCGCGAAGCCCTGCGTGACCGGCGCGCCGCCCACCAGGATCCGCGCCGGGCAGCCGGAGGCGCGAACGGCCTTCACCGTCGCAGCCATGGCCGGCATGGTGGTGGTCAGCAGGGCCGACAGGCAGACGAGGTCCGCCTTGTTGTCCTTAGCGGCCCGGACGAAACCGTCCGCATCGACGTCGGCGCCCAGGTTGATCACCTTGAAGCCGGCCCCTTCGAGCATCATGGCCACCAGGTTCTTGCCGATATCGTGGAGATCTCCCTTCACGGTGGCGATGACGACGGTTCCCAGAAGCTCTCCGGCAGCGGCCGAGAGGCGCGGCCGCAAAACCTCCAGCCCCGCTTTCATCGTCTTCGCGGCGAGGAGCATCTCCGGCAGGAAGAGGTCGCCCTCGCTGAAGCGCCGGCCCACCTCATCCATGGCGCTGATGAGTCCCGCATTCAGGATGGTCTGAACATCGGTACCTCGGTCCAGTTCCTCCCGGACCCTGTCGGCGGCCCGCTTCCCGTCGAACGCCAACACCGCATCGTATATCTCCCGAACAGCCATTGGAATCACCCCTTTAAATGACGCCCCTGTGCCCCCGAATCCGCGACCGATCCCAATCCGGGAAACCGGGAGAGGATCTTCCGGTCCAGCTCTGCGCCGAAGAGGGCGGGGCCTTTCGGTGCCCACATCCGTTTTGCCTCTTTCAGGGCGCGGGATCCGATCTCCGCTCGCCCCTCCTGTTCCCAGCGTTCCCCCATCTCCCGCGTCGCAATCTTCGGCAGATAGGCCGTCGTGCGCATCTTCTCCAGCGTATGGATCTGATCCATGAAGGTGCCGCCCGGTCCGACCTCGCCGATAAGCCCCAGGCAGAGATCGTCCGGCTGGAATCGGATGCCCCTGCGCAGCTGCTTCAGCATCATCGCGATTTCATGATCGATCATCGCCTTGGCAAAGTCGAACACCATCAGGCTTCCCAGGAGCCCGCCCATGTTGAGCATGTCGGCCCCTCCCAGCAGGGCCGCCGTGGTGCCCATCCCCGTTTCATAGCCGGACTGCGCATCGTTCATATGCGCGTTCGTCAGGCCGATATACCCTCCCGAAGGGACACGGTAGCGGCGGGCCATCTGGCTGAATCCGATCTGAAGCATGGCCGTCTCGATCCCACCGGGGGCGTAATTTCCGGTCCTCATGTCGGCCACGGTGGCCAGAACGGCATAGATCAGCGGGGCGCCGCTCTTGATCATCTGCATCAGCACGGCGAGCGCCAGAAACTCCGCATTTCCCTGGGCCAGCGTCGCAAGCAGGCTGAGCGGCGAGCTCATCCCGGCGTTGGGACAGATCGTTCCGTAGACCGGCAGCCCCTTCCCGGTCAGATGAATCACCGCTTCCGTGGACTCCACATCCATGGTGAGGGGAGAGACCACGGGACAGTAGTGGTGGTTGATGAGGGGCCTCTCCCGGTACGCCTCTTCGCCGCCCGCGATGAGGGCCCCCAGTTCCAGCACCTCCTGAAGCTCCCTCATGTTCGGCGTGTTGCTGCGAACGGGTTTCAGGCAGTTCTTCAGGGCCGGGTAGAACCGCGCCACGCTCCCGAGCCCGGGCGGCGCATCGGCGGCCAGGGTCGAGATCGAAAAGACGTCATATCCCGGCAGTTCGTTGACAAGCGCCGCAATCCGGGCTATGTCCCCGGCAGTGGCCCTCCGCCGTTCGCCCGTTTCCGGATCGATGATGTCCGGTGCGGAGCTTGCGGTAATCATGATCGGCCCCTCTTCCGGAATGGTGCGGTCGTACCGGGGGTCGCGGCCGCGGAAGGTGAAGGAGTGAGGGAAAGCCTTGCTGTATGCTTCGACCACCTTCCCGGGGATCTTGACCACCCCCGTTTCGCCCTCCACACGGCATCCCGCCTGCGCGAAGATCTTGCGCGCCTTTTCATTGCGCACCAGGATGCCCGTCTCTTCCAGGATGGAAAGCGACGCCTCGTGCACCCGCTCCACCTCCTGCGCTGTCAGGAATTCCGCCCAGTTCATGAGTGATCCCCTCCCCGTTCCGGCCCTGGAACGGCGGCCCCCAACCGGAGCATGTGTATCCGGTCTTTGAAGGAGAGCCGGACCCGGGTCCCCTCCTTCAGGATCCCCGTATACTGGGGATCGGTCTCATCGATGTACATCGTCTGCTCTCCGCAGAGCACCGTATAGCGGATGATCGCACCGATGTACATCGCAAATTCCACGCGGCCTTCGATGACGTTGGTCTCTTCCTCACCGTGCGGCTCGTCCGCTGCGCGGATGCCGATCGATTCGGGGCGCACCACCGCCTCCATCCGTTCGCCCGGAGCAACGGGAAAGGAGGGCTGCGCGACCGACCAGTCGCCGTGGCAGGTCCGGAAAGTGATCCGGCCCTCCCGGACTGCCGTGACCTCGCCCGGCAGGAAGTTGATGTGACCGATGAACCGCGCGACGAATTCGTCGACCGGGGTCTCGTAGATCTCCGTCGGGGAGCCGATCTGTTTCACCACCCCCTGATCCATCACCACGAGCTGATCCGAAAGCGACATCGCCTCTTCCTGATCGTGGGTGACGAAAATGATGGAGAGGCCCAGGCGGCGATGGAGTTTGCGGATCTCGCCCCGCATCAGCAGGCGCAAGTTGGCGTCGAGGTTCGAGAGCGGCTCGTCCAGAAGGAGGATTTTCGGGTGGAGGCTGAGCGCCCGGGCCAGGGCCACCCGCTGCTGCTGGCCGCCGGAGAGCTCATGGGGACGCCTTCCCCCTAGCCCCTCCATCTGGACCAGCGAAAGCAGCCGTTCGACCTCGTCGGCGACCTCCCGTTTCGGTTTCTTCATGATTCTGAGGCCGAACGCGATATTGTCGGCCACGGTCATGTGCGGAAAGAGGGCGTAGTTCTGAAAGACCATGGCCGTGTCCCGGGCGTTGGGCTGGACCTCCGTGATGTCCTCCCCGTCGAGAAGGACCCTCCCCTCATCAGGAACGGTAAATCCGCTGACCACGCGAAGCAGGGTGGTCTTGCCGCAGCCGCTGGGGCCCAGGAAGGTGATCAGTTTCCCTTTTTCCAGATCCAGGGAGACATGGTTGACCGCCGTCATCGTACCGAAGCGCTTGACGATATTCTGCAATTCCAGTATGGAGGAGCCGTTTAAACCCATCTTTGCCCTACCCTTTCAGAACACCTCGGTTTTCGTGTATTTGAGCAGAAGCTTCAGGCCACCCATGCAGGCCAGGACGACCGCAATCAGCATCGTCGAGATCGCGCAGGCCATCCCCAGATACCCCTGCTCGGCGACGTTCAGGATGTACAGCGCCGCTAGGTCATTGCCCGGGGTGATCAGGAAGATCACCGCACTCACCGCGATCATGCCGACCATGAATGTGTAGATGAAGCCGGCGACAAAGGCGGAGCTGATCAGGGGCAGAACGATTTTGAAAAATATCCGGAAAGAGCCCGCGCCCATGTCCGCCGCCGCCTCCTCGATGGCCACGTCGATCTGATGCAGCTTGCCGACGCCGGCTTCGAGGCTCACCGAGAGGTTGCGGAACGCCTCGTTGACGATCAGGATGATGAAGGTCCCGGTGAGTTGCAGGGGCGGGTGGTTGAAGGCCAGGATATAGCCGATCCCCATGACCGTCCCGGGAACGGCAAAACCCAATAGGGCCAGAGACTCCAGAACCTTCTTCAGCGGGATCCTTTTGCGGACCAGGATGTAGGAGAGCGTGACGCCGACCGCGGGGGCGACCATGGCGGCCCCCAGCGAAAACTTGAGGCTCGTGATCAGCGTCCGGAAGCCGTTGGGGCTCCGGAAATGGTCGAGCGTCCAGGTGTTGTCCACCATCAGGATCTTGGTGAAGGCCCCGAAGAAAATGACACCGAAGCTTACCAGGATGACCGCCGAGGCGAGGGCCGCCAGCGCCAGCATCGGGTAGAGGATGTTCGGGGCGATCGGACGGCGCTCCGTCTGCTGAGGCTTGCCGCCGATCGTGGTGTAGGCCTTCCCCTTGAGGAGATACTCGTTCACCACGAAGATGATCATGCTGGGCAGCACCAGGAAGACGCAGAAGACCGCCGCCATCTCCAGGTTGTTGTCACTGACCCACAGAAGATAGGCGCCTGTGGAGAGGAAAGGGACATCCCCCCCGATCAGCATCGGATTTCCGAAGTCGGCAATCGAAAGGATGAACACGAGGAGCGAGGCCTTCAGAATCCCCGGGGCCGCGAGGGGGATCGTGATCTTGTAGAGGATCTGCCAATCCGAGGCGCGCATGTCATAGGCGGCCTCCTCCAGGTTGGAGCCCAGGGAGCGCAGAACGTTTTCGATCATCAGGTAGCCCAGCGGCAGGAAGGTGATCACCTGGGCGATGATCACCCCCCGCCAGCCGTAGATGTTGAAGGGCAGGTTCAGAAACTGCGTCAGAATTCCGTGGCGACCGCCGATGATGATCAGGGCGAGCGAGAAGATGAAGGGGGGTGCGACCAGCGGAATGAGCCCGAGCATCCTCAGAGGCAACTTCAGCACGCCCGGCCCCTTCAGTCCCAGATAGGCAAAGCAGAAGGCGAGCGGGATCACCAGGAGCGTGGTGACGATGGCGACGACGATGCTGTTTTTCAGGGCCCGGTAATACCGCCCGCCGGAGAAGAAATCCCCGTAGGTGGCGAGGCTCGCCGTCGCCTCCTTGCCGAGCGAGAGTTTGGCTCCCGCGACGAGCGGGTCCAGGTTAGCCTTGTTTCGTTTGATCGCCCGCTTGATGTCGTTGAAACCCTTGAGATCGTCCCATTCCTTGCGGAAGCGGACGGTATGGACGGCCGTCCCATCCTCTTTTTGGAACCGGGTCTGTTCAATGCCCTGTATTCCCTGCAGAATCTGGCGGAGGGACTCGGCGGCCCTTTTCTCCGCCTCCCCGCCCCCGGCGTCCGGATAGGCGATGGTCACCGTCGGGTAGCTGACCGTGAAGCTCTTGGTCAGGACCGATCCGATCGGCAAAACGATGAACAGAAAGATCAACAGCACCGCGACAGTGGTGACGAAGAGCAGACCCGGACGACGGAAGAGATGGCGAAAGTCATCCACCTGCTGCTTCAGGGCTACACTACCCGGAAATGGCATCCTGTTGCCTCGACGACTGTTTGGACGGGAGAGAAACCTGGCCGATTTTGAAATCTTCATCCCCGGGGCGCGCATCGGGTCGAAACGATATCCCGCTTGCCGGGGGATGAAGACTTCAAAGGGGCCCAACGATCATTTGGAGAAACGTTTGGCCCACTCGCCCATGATCCGCTTCTTGTTCTCCCCGGCCCAGAGCGCGTCATACTTGATCAGTTTGGGATCGACGAGAACCTTCCCGGGAACGCCGGGCCGTGTCACCTTCGAGCGAAGGAGACCGATCTGGGTCTGGCCTTCCTTGGTACCGAGCCAATCGACCAGTTTCTTGGCGCCGACCAGGTTCTTGGTCCCTTTCAGGATCGCCACGGACTCCAGGTCAAACGCGGTGCCTTCCGAGGGGATGAGCCCCTCGATGGGGAATTTCTGCTCGACCCTGCCATAGACGGCCTGGTCCCAGCTGATCCCGATCGCGTACTCCCCTTGGGCTACGGATTGGGCCGGCGCCGAACCGGATTTGGTGTACTGTCCGGCGTTCTTGTGAATCTTCTCGAGGATCTCCCATCCCTTGTTCTCGCCGAAAATCTGCATGACCGCAGAGACGAAGATAAAGGCCGTGCCGCTGGTGGCCGGATCGGGCATCACGATTTCGCCCTTGTAGACGGGATTGGTCAGGTCGACCCAGGATTGGGGCTTGGGCAGGTTCTTCTTTTTCAGCAGGTCCGGGTTCACGGCGATGGCGGAAAACCAGTAGTTGTAGCCGTACCACTGATGATCCGGATCCTTGAATTCTGCCGGGATATCGGCCCATGCCGGCGACGCGTAGGGCACAAAGAACCCCCTCTGTGCGCCTACCTGGGCGTCGGAGTTCAGGAAACCCCAGATCACGTCGGCGTTGAAGTTGGGATTTTCCGTCAGGACACGGGTCCACAGTTCATTCGACGCCAGGCGGGGACTCCAGACGATCTTCATGCCGATCGCCTTTTCCGCCACCGGGACCCATTTTTCCATCTCGGCCGTCTCATTGTGGGTGTAGACGCGCAGCTCCGGTTGCGCCCAACAGAGAGGAGCCGCTGCCATCATCACGCACAGCAGGGCCGCGAGCAGGACAAAACCGATGAATCTTCTCTTGCCGGTCATATGTTCCCTCCTTCTTCAAGAAAAACTGGTTTAGGCTATGGCACGATCCCCCTTTCCATCTTCGTTTCCCCGGGCTTCCGCCCGTTTCTCTCCCAGCGTCAGGCGCTCTTTGCGCGGTATGCTAGCATCAATCGTTCATTCGGCCTACAAGAAAATCCGCCGCCGTTCCGGATCGTACGGAGGCCGGGACCAACGGACGGCCGGGAAGGATTCCCCGAAGACTTCAACGGCAAAACCGTCGGACGCCTTCGCATCGGAAGCAGACAGGTAACCGAGCGCGATGGTCTTTCCCACAGTGTGACCGTGGCCGCCGCTGGAAACGACGCCCACGACGTTCCCCCGGCAGGTGATGGTTTCCCCTCCGTAGAGAAGCATCGGCCGGTCGGCCTCCAGCGTGAAGAGGCAGAGTTTCCAGGCCGGCCCATCCTTTTTGATCTTCATGAGGGCATCACGCCCCACGAAAGGCCCCTTGTCCAGGCTCACGGCAAAGCCGAGGCCCGCGTCGTAAGGGGTGTAATCGGGCGACACCTCGGCGCCCCAGTAGCAGTAGCCCTTCTCCAGTCGGAGCGAGTCGATGGCCCGATACCCCGCGTTGCGGATGCCCACATCGTGCCCCGCCTCCCAGAGGGCCTCGTAGAGGCCGGCGGCATACTCCGGCGGCGTGTAGAGTTCGTAGCCGAGTTCTCCGATGTAGGTCACCCGGAGTGCCAGCACCGGCGCGTAGCCGATCACGACCTGGCGGCACCGACTGAAGGGAAAGGCTTCGTTCGAAAAATCATCCTCGGTCAGGCGCTGCAGGAGCTCGCGCGACTTGGGACCGCAGACATTGATCATCGCAAAGGCAGAGGTCACATCGCGAAGAAGAACGGACCCGTCCGTCGGCAGGTGCCTTTTGAGCCACTGGAAATCGTGCACCCCGAAGGCTGTCCCCGTGATCAGGAAGAAGGTCTGCTCCGCCGTCCGGGAGATGGTGATGTCCGCCTCGATCCCGCCCCGTTCGTTGCAGAGTTGGGTATAGACCGTCGATCCCACGGGCCGGTCCAGGTTGGCCGCGGCGACGCGATTGAGGAACGCCAGGGCCCCCGCTCCCGAAACCTCGAACTTGCTGAACGAGCTCTGGTCGATCAGGACCACCGCCTCTCGGGCCGCTTTGTGCTCCGCGGCCACATGTTGGAACCAGTTGGGAATCCCGAAGGTCGGAACGTCCTTCGCTTCCACCCCGGCCGGGGCGAACCAGTTGGCCCGCTCCCAGCCGTACTTGGCCCCGTACACCGCCCCCTTCTCCTTCAGGAGCCAGTAGAGCGGCGACCGTTTTACCCGCCTTGCCGAATCGTGCTCTTCATGGGGCCAGGAGATGGTGTAGTGCTTGCCGTAGATCTCCTTGGTCCGTTCGACATTGTAGTTGAGGCTCCGGTGGTACTGGCCGAAACGGCGGATGTCGAGGGGCCAGATGTTGAGGCTCGGTTCCCCCTCGACGATCCATTCGGCTACCATCCTGCCGGCGCCGCCGCCGGCCGCGATTCCGAATGCATTGAACCCGACGGCGACGAAGCAGTTCGCAAGTTCCGGGGCCGGCCCCAGCATGCAGTTCCCATCCGGGGTAAAGGCCTCCGGTCCGTTGACCAGACGTGCGATCCCGGCCGTCCCGAGGCAGGGGGTCCGGTTCACGGCCGCCTGTGATATGGACTCGAAATGGTCGAAGTCGGGCTCCAGAAGCTCCTGGGTAAACCCCTTGGGAATCCCCCGGATGGACCAGGGGATGCCGTCGCGTTCGTAACCGCCCATGACGAGCCCCCCCACCTCCTCCTTGTAGTAGAGGAGGCTGTCCTTGTCGCGGAGCGTCGGCATGTTCGGCGGTACCCCCTCGATCGCCTCGGTCACGAGGTACTGGTGCTGGAAGGGAACCAGGGGAATGTTGACGCCCATCATCCGGCCGATCTCGCGGCCCCACATGCCGGCGGCGTTCACGACCGTTTCGCAGCGGATCCTGCCCTTGTCCGTCAGGATGGCCTCGACGCGGTCGTGGCGGATCTCGAATCCCGTCACCAGGGTCTTCTGCTCTATCGTGGCACCGCGGTTCAAGGCCCCCTTGGCCATGGCCATGGTCAGACCGCTGGGGTCCGCCTGGCCGTCCGACGGCATGAAGGCCGCGCCGATGATCCCGTCCATGTTGAGAATCGGGCAGAGATTCCGCGCCTCTTCCGGGGTGATCATGTGAAGATCGAGGCCAAAGCTGCGGGCCGTGGTGGCCCCTTTCTTCAATTCGAGGATCCGCTCCTGGGTGCTGGCCAGGTGGAGACATCCGCTCTGTTTCCAGCCCGTGGTCAGTCCCGTCTCCGCCTCCAGGGTCTTGTAGAGGCTGACGCTGTACTGAAGCATCCGGGTGACGTCCCGGTGAGAGCGGAGCTGTCCTACAAGACCCGCCGCATGCCAGGTCGAGCCGCTGGTCAATTCCCCCTTTTCCAGGATGAGCACATCCCGCCACCCCATCCTGGTCAGGTGATAGGCGATGCTGCAGCCGACGATGCCTCCGCCGATGATCACAACCCGTGCACTGTCACGCATGATTCACTCCTTTCGCATTTTTCCAGGAGACCTCCTGGTTGAGTCGACGGATCGCAAAGGCATCGTTATCGCTCCGCAGGCCGGGAAATTCGGGCCGAAGGTCCCGATGCGCTTTCAGGAAGCCCTATTCCGTCCGTAATCGTCTTATCCCGCTTGTTTCGAACCGAGCGCCTTCGTCAGCGCGGGCACGACTTCGAACAGATCGCCGAGAAGGCCGTAGTCGCATTTCTGGAAAATGGGAGCGTCCGGATCGGTATTCACGCCCACGACCACCTTGGAGGTCTTCATTCCCGCGAAGTGCTGGACGGACCCAGAGATGCCGCAGGCGATGTAGAGTCTGGGGCTGACGGTTTTTCCGGTCTGACCGACCTGCATCGCATGCGGCGCGTACCCGGCATCCACTGCCGCCCGGGAAGCTCCGACCGCCGCGCCGAGGAGGGAGGCGCACTCCCGCAGCAATCGGAAATTGTCCGCCGATCCCAGGGCCCGCCCTCCGGAGATGACAATCTCGGCTTCGGAAACGTCCGGGCCTCCGGCATCGCCCCGCCGGATTTGGCGGATGGCCACCCTTTTCGGGATCGGAATGGGCGCTTCATGGACAATGACCTCCCCTGGCCGGGGATCGATGCGCTCGGGAAAGACGTTGGGCCGAATTCCCAGAATCCAGGGCCGTACGTTCAACCGGAGAATGGCCGTTGTCCGGCCGGAGAAATGCGATTTCCGGACGATCCCCCGGGAGAGATCGACGTGCAGGCAATCGAGGACCAGGGGCGCCGACAGAAGCGCGGCGACCCGCGCCAGCAGGTCCCTTCCCTTCTGACCGGAGATGCCGAGAAGGGCGTCGAGTGCGAAATGATCAACAGCCGAGGCCAAGAGCGCGGCCTGCCCCTCCGGAAAAGAGGCGATATCCGGCTCCGGCGTCTGGATCTGCACGATCCGATCCGCACCGTACTGCCGCAGCACCCCGTCACACTCCTCCGCGCAAGGCTCCAGAAGGATCGCAAACACCTCCGCCTCCGGTTCCTGCCTTGCCGCCGCCAGGATGCCTAGGGTGGTCTTCTTGACCTCACCGCCACTCGTCTCGATGAGAACGCCGATTTTCGCCATCTTCCCCGACTCCCTTGACCGCGAACCGCTGAAACGATTGTTTATATGAGGCTCTTTCTCTGGCCGCTACAGCATCCGGCACGTCTCGAGGGCATCCAGAAGCGCCTTCACCATCTCTTCCGGACGGCCCTTCAGGATGCGCCCGCGACCACGGTCCGGGACTGCCTCAAGCTCCAGCAGTTCCACACCGGGCATGGCAGGCGCAGGGCCGAAATCCGTCGCGGGAATCACCCGGATCTCCTTTTTCCTGGCCTTCATCATCTCCGGAAGGGTGGCCGAACGCGGGCGGTTGAGACCCTTGGTCGCGCCGACGATGCAGGGCAGGGGCATCTCGATCACCTCACAGACATCCCCTTCGATCTCCCGTTCCACCGTGACCATCCCTTCCGCCATGGCGAAGGCCGTCGCGTTGACGGCCACGGGCATATCGAAGAGAACGCCCAGCCGGTACGGGGTCTGCATCCCCTCCGAGTCGACCGACTGGCGGCCGGTCAGGATGAGATCCGGAGCGCCGTCCAGTGAGATGGCCCGGTGCAGCAGCCGCGCCGTTTCGGCAGGCTCGGTAAAATAGGCATCCGTCTGGACCAGGATACCGCGGTCGGCGCCCACCGCGAGGGCGGTCCGCAGCGTGGAGGCGGCCGCGGCCTTTCCGATCGACACCGCGACGATCTCCGCCCCGGATTCAACTTCCCGGATCAGGAGTGCCTGTTCGATCGCGTATTCGTCATAGGGATTGACGATGAACTTGACCGACTCATCGAATTCGACTCCCCCCAGTGGCCTGATGTTGGCAGCCGTGTCGGGGACGTGTTTCATGCATACGTAAATCTTCACGGAAGGGAGTCCTGCATTCTTGTCGGACCGGTATCAGACGAAATTCTCTCCACCTTCATCCGGGGAAATCCCGAATCGCCCTGACCTCCCCCGTGACGGGGAGGTCAGGGTGGAGCCTGTTTTTAACGTTTCCCGAAGTAGTTGTGGACGAAACGGATAAAGCGCTCGTTTTCTGCGTCCACGCCCGGCGTCACCCGGAAATAACCGTCTTTGCCGTGGATCGGAGAGATGCTCTTGAGGAAGATATGCTCCATCTCCAATGCTGCCGCCAGAATCTGGGCGGTGGCTTTGCCGGTCATGGTGGCGTCGATGAGCATGTAATTGCCGTGGGCCGGGAAAGGTTTCAATCCCACCTGGACCAGTTCCTTGGTGAAGATCTCCATCCAGCGGTTGTTGTGCTTCACCTTGGCGGCCAGTTCCTCCGGGTTGTCGAGGATCGCCTCGGCCGCGGCCATCGCCATCAGGCTCACGTTCCAGGGCAGGAACATCCGGTTGAATGCAGCGACCATCTCCTCGGTACCGACCACATACCCGAAGCGGATGCCGGCAAACCCGTAAGCCTTCGAGAAGGTGTGGGAGAGGAACACCTGCGGATACTTCTTGAGCAGGAAGTCCTTCGAGGGAATCTGGGGGTGGTAGTCCAGGTAGGCCTCGTCGACGCAGAGGGGGATCCCCGTCTCGCAGAAACGGATCAGGTCCTTGTCGTCGATGAAGATGCCTGTTGGGTTGTTGGGGTTGATGACGAGCATCAGCTTGGTTTTGGGGGTGATGGCCTTGAGCATGGCATCCGTGTCGTACTGGAGGTCCTCCTTGCGCAGGGGCACAGAAATCACCTTCCCGCCGACCAGTTCCGCCCGCGGGGGGAAGAGTCCGAACGTCGGATTGGAAACGATGAATTCATCTCCGGGTTCCAGGAAGATCCGCATCATGCAGTCGATGATCTCGGAAGAGCCATTGCACAGGCCGATGTTGTTCGGTCCCAGGTTGTGGAGCTTTCCCAGTTTGGTCCGCAGCCGGAGCATGCTGTCCGGATAACGGTTCCCCTTGGAGAGGATATCGGTCACCGCCTTGATCACCTTGTCCGACGGGGGCACCGGATTCTCATTGAGCATCAGACGACCGTAATCGGGCTTCGCCCAGGCCTTGTCGAGTATGGCGGTGTTGTACTCCCGGGCGGTCAGAAGCCATGGAACAAACCAATCCTTCAGGGGTTTCATACTTTTTCCTCTCCTTTCAGTGAGTCCTCCTATTTTTCATCGATACATTTCCCGACAAACGCCACCATGTCGTCGGTTGCCTTGCTGAACTGTTCCGCTGTCTTGATCAGCGGAGGAAGGGTCCTGTATTCGTCGCGGGTATAGCCGTCCTCGGCGTAGGCCCGCGCGAAATAGGGGATCCGAAGCAACTTCTCCAGCGTTTCCTTCGGGATCTCCCGGTCGATCCTCCCCTTCTCGAAGACGATGTTCTCCTGGCCGGGGAAATGGATCACCTCGTCGATGAAGCCCGGCGGGCAGGTGACCACGATGTTGGCACCCGCCTTCTCCTCAAGGTGCCAGACCCGCAGCGTACCGTCCACCTTCGGCCCCACCCGGAGCGAACAGGAGAGGAGCTTGCTCGGGTACTTCCTCTCCTTGATGAGCCGGTAGGCCTTCTTGAAAATCGCCAGTTCCGCCCAGCGGACCTCGCCCTCGGAAAGCTCGACGCCCTTTTCCTTGGCAAAATCACGCAGCCCTCCCAGATCGCCGTAGCGCGCCTCCATGTGGGTGATCACGGAGCGCCAGCGGGTCAGATCCACGTGATTGGCCTTGGCCTTCTCCAGCCCCCGCTGCACGGACTTGGCGCAGTCCATGAGCTGCGATAGCACAAACGTCAGGGTGTTGTTCGTGGCGATCCCCTGGGCCGTGAGGATTTCGATCACCTCGTACCCCTCCTTGGTGCCCGGGACCTTGATCATGACGTTGGGATTGATGGAAGCCAGATCGTAGGCCTGTTTGAGCATGACGTCCCGGTCGTAGCACTTGCGCGGGTCCACCTGTCCGGAAAGGTACCCCTCCTTGTGGCCGCTCTTCTCGAAGAGTGGGAGGAACATCGTCGAGCCACGCCGGATGATCTCCTTGTAGAGGAGCCAGAAGAGGGACTCCTTGTCGATTCCCGGATTCTCCTCGATCATTCCCTTCACCACACCCTTCCAGTAGGGCTCGTTATCCTTGATCGCCTGGAGGGAGAGGGAGGGATTGGTCGTTACGCCGCGGAAGAGCCAGGCGTCAGGATTCTTCCCGTCGTACATCCTCGCAAATTGGCACTGGAGCACCTCCTGCTCGCCTTCCTCCGGGGTTTTGACGAGCAACTTCCGGCACCAGTTTTCGAAGATGACCGGCGAGGAATCCCACCAAATTTCCATGCCGGGGCTGACCGCGACCAGTTTCTCCAACATATTAACCTTATTCATTATTCCTCCTTGTCAAACTGGATTCCTGTACATTGTTTAGATGTATATACAGGATGTCCACCGGAAACGCAACCTAATCGTGATGAACCTTGTCTTCCTCAATATGGTAGCGCCCCAGCTCAACTTCAAAGACGTACTTGTCACCCCGGTAATAAGAATGGAGCAGTTCCACGGGGATATTGTTCTCGTCGAAGGTCAGGCTCTCCATGAAGAAGGCTGCCGAGTTCTCGGGAAGACCCAAGTATGAGGCGATGCGGCCCTTGAGATTGATCGCACGAATGGTCTGGTCGGACCGGGCCAGGGTGACGTTGAAACATTCGTCGATGATCTGATACATGGAGCCGGTCAGGTCCATCTTCAGAATCTCCGAAAATTTCGTTGCGGGGAGAAAACTCTCCTCGTAAATGAAGGGCACATCGTTACCCGTGCGCAGTCGGCGGATGGCGACCACCTTAGCGTTCGGTCCCAGGATCAGCTTCTTGGCCACCTGCTCCTTCGCCTCTTCCTGGCCCTTCTTGACGATCCGGGTCTTCTCTCTGATCCCCAGTTCGTGCAGATCGGCGCTGAAGCTGGAAATGCTCTTGAGCTTGTGCGTGATCGCCAGGGGGGTCTCTGCGCAGACGAAAGTCCCCCGTCCCTTTTCCCGCCGCAGCACCCCCGCCGTACTCAGCTCCGAAATGGCCTGCCGGAGCGTATTGCGATTCACCTGACAGATCCTTGCCAGCTCCACCTCCGAAGGCAGCGAGGCCCCCTTCTCGTATCTCCCCGACTGGATCAGTTCCCTGATCCAGGCGCTGATCTGCAGGTATTTGGGAATGGGATTGTTCGGATCGATGACATTCATGTTCTCATGCCCCCCGTCATTTCGTCGCACTCATCCCGGAAAGGCCCGAAGTGCCCGTCGTAATCCGCATGACGATCAGAAACAGGGCGACGATCAGCACGACCACGGTACACATGGCGTTGGCACTCGCCGTGCGGCCGTCTACGTCGAGAAAGATGATCTCGATGGCGGCCAGTTTGATTTGCGCCGATACCAGGAACAGAACTGCGCTGATCGTGGTCATCGAGCGCATGAAGTAGAAGGTGGTCGTCGAGAAGAAGGCCACCTTGGAGAGCGGAAAGACGATCTTCGTGAACGTCGTTACGGGACCCGCACCCAGGCTGACCGCGGCCTCCTCGACTGATTTGTCGATCTGTTTGAGATTCGCGGTCCCGGAGAGCACCCCCAGCGTAAAGTTGGCGATGACGACGTTGATGATGATGATCCAGATGGTTCCGTAGATCAGAAAGTAGGGTTTGTTGAAGGCCAGGACGTATCCCAGACCGAGCACCACGCCGGGAATGGCCGCCGGCAGAACGGAGAGGGCGTAGAGAAGCTGTTCACCTTTGGGCTTCTTCTTTTCGATGATGTATGAAGCCACGAGCGTGATCGAGGCCCCGATCACGGCCACCACCAGGGAGACCAGAAGGCTGGTCCAGATGGGGGCGTATTTGATGGCGATCATTTCCCGCACCGGCCCCGGCTCCAGGACGCTGTTCCAGAACGCGGTCCAGATGGGCACGCTCGCCCCGAGCGACGGAAAGTCGAAATGCTTGAGGGTGAGGGAGAAATCGTAAGGCCAAGTCCGGACGAAGGATCCCAGAAAGACCGTAACAAACACCAGCAGGATGCTGGCGCAGATGAGCGCCGAGTAGATGGTGAAGCCCCATTTCTTGAGCGGCCGGGAAGGCTGGATGAACGGGCGGGCCTGGCCGCTGATCATCGCATAGCTCTTCCGGGTCAGGTAGTAGTTGATCGCAAAAGCCGAGATGGAGGGGATCAGGAGAATCACGCTGATCGTCGCTCCCAGATCGAACCGCTGCATGCCGAAGACCTTGTTGACGATTTCCGTCGCCAGAACCGAATAGTCCCCTCCGATCACCACAGGGATGCCGAAGTCGGTGATGGTCAGGTTGAAACAAAGCGCCGCGGCGCTGGCGATGCCGTATTTGGCCGAGGGGAGGGTCACCTTGAAGAAGGTCTTCATGGCCGAGGCGCCCAGGCTCTGGGCGGCCTCGTCCAGCCGCGTGTCGACCGCGGACAGGGTCGTATAGAGGATGAAGAGGGCGTTGGGGAAACAGTAGAGGACCTCTCCCACGATGATGCCCGTGGCACCGTAGATGTTCCAGCTCGTGTCGAGCATGTAGCGCGTAATCACGCCGTTGCGACCGAAAAGCAGGATCAGCGCCAGGGCCTGGATGATCGTCGGCGCGATCAGGGGAAGCGTGGAGACCGTGTAGAAAAACCCCTTCCCGGGCATGGTCGTGCGCGTCAGACCGTAGGCAAACAGAAAAGCCAGCACCGTCGTGACGACCATCGTCACCAGAGAGACATACATGCTGTTGTAGAAGGAGCGGAAGATCCTGGGATCGGAAAAATAGTCGGTATAGTTACTCAGGGTCAAAGCCCCGTCCTTGATGAAGCTGAGCCGGCAGATGTCCACCACCGGATAGAGCAGAAAGACGGTCAGGATCACCATCAGGATGACCATGATCACCCAGGTGAAGAGGTTGTCGGCCGTGAACCAGCCGGATATTCCCTTTCCGGAAGGAACGACAGGGCTCATTGCTTTCCCCCTCCTTCGGGAAACACCAGGTAGGATTCGGGCGAACAGTAGACATAGACCTGATCCCCCTGCTTCAGTCCGCGCTGCTCGAACTCCTTTTCGATGATGTCGGAGATGATCTCCTCCTGCCCCGCCTGGATGAGAAGCCGGACGGCCGCCCCCTGGAAGACCACGACCGCGATGCGGCCGGTCAGGAGGTTCATCGGTTCGGGCACCTCGGGGGCGGAATCCTGCTTGAAAACCTCGACATTCTCCGGACGGATGGCCAGCGTGACCCTCTCTTGCGCACCGTTGCCGTTGCGGGTCACCCGGATCTTCCGGCAGCCGATATCGACGACATCGGCGTTGCGGCGGCCTTCGAAGAAGTTGGAGGTCCCCACGAAGTCCGCCACGAAGTTGCAGCTCGGATTCTTGTAGATGTCGATCGGCCGTCCGACCTGACGGAATTCACCCTTCTCCATGACGACGACGCGGTCGGCAATGGAGAGCGCCTCTTCCTGGTCGTGGGTCACATGGATCATCGTCTTTTTCAACTCCTGCTGCAGGCGCTTGATCTCCGCCCGCAGGCGGAGCCTGATTTTCGCATCAAGGGCGCTCAGGGGCTCGTCAAGGAGCAGGACCTGGGGATCCGGGGCCAGAGCCCTGACCAGGGCGACGCGCTGCTGCTGCCCTCCGGAGAGTTGGGCCGGATAGAGTCTGCGCCAGTCGGAGAGGCCGATCAGTTCGAGCATCTTGTCCACCCGTTCCGCGACGAACTTCTTCGGCAT
Source organism: Deltaproteobacteria bacterium (assembly GCA_021372695.1). Next base: position 109,391 of record JAJFTY010000054.1, on the reverse strand, counting down.
CTTCCGCATCTTCAGGCCGAAGGCGATGTTCTCCTCCACGGTCATGTTCGGGAAAAGCGCGTAGGACTGGAACACAATCCCGAATTCACGCTTCTTGGGGATGAGATCGTTGATCACGCGATCGTTGAAAATCACGCTCCCCGAGGTGACCGTCTCGAATCCGGTGATCATCCTGAGGATCGTGGTTTTTCCGCAACCGCTGGGTCCCAGAAAGCAGATGAACTCCCCCTCCTTGATCTCCAGGTTCACATGATCCACGGCTGTGAGATTCCCGTAGTGCTTGGTGAGATTTTCCAGTTTGAGATCTCTGGCCATCGTCTATCCTCGCATAGATGTTGAGAGTTCTATACAGAACCAGGGGTAAAAAAAGTTCGTGCCGGTCATCCTGACTACAGCAGGATGACCGGCATTTCATGCTACTTGGAGAAGAGGGTCTCCCACTTCTTCTTGATGTCGGGGGCGTTCTTGGCCTGCCATGCAAAATCCATGGGGTAGAGTTTGATTTCGGAGAGTTTCGGCAGATCCGGGCGGGAGGGGATCCCGGGCAGGGTCACCCCGTGTTTGAATGCGGAGTAGGCTTTCATGGCATTGTCCGTAATGGCCCAATCCAGGAACTTCTTGGCCGCATTGGGATTCTTCGCACCCTTCATCAGGGCATTGGCCTCCACTTCATACCCCGCGCCCTCGATCGGGAAGACGAACTTCACCGGGAAGCCCTGCTTGATCAATTCGGCCACCACGAATTCGAAAGAGGCCCCCACGGCAAACTCGCCTGCAGCCGTCATCTTGGCCGGACGCGATCCGCTCTTGATGTACTGGCCGATATTCTTGTCCAGCTTTTTCAGGAATTCCCAGCCGTCTTCCTTGCCCTCTTTCGCGCCGTACATCTGGAGGATGCTCGCGATCTGGAGGAAACCCGTGCCGGAGGCGACCGGGTTGGGCATGGTGACGAGGCCTTTGAATCTGGGATCAAGAAGATCGTTCCACCCCTTGGGCATGGGAAGGTTCTTCTCCTGCATGACCTTGGTGTTCACGCAGAAGGCGGCAATGTACATGTCAATGCCGGTGTACATGAACTGGGGATGAACGAAACGTTTTTCGAGCCTCTCCACGCCTTTGGGTTTGTAGGGCACCAGAAGGCCCCTCGGGACGAACTGTTCCATGTCGGTCACGGCCCAGCCCCACACCAGATCCGCCTGGGGGTTGTCCTTTTCCGCCAGCATGCGGGCACCCAGTTCACCGGTGGAAAGACGGATGACATTGATATCCAAGTCCGGCAACTCCCTTCTGGCAACCTCGAGATATTTGACCGTCTCGTCCGTTTCGAGGGACGTATAAACGGTCACTTTCTCAGCGGCGAATGCGCTGATTGCCAGACACATGGCCATGAACACAACAACACATACAAAACCTGAACGTTTCATACGCCAACCTCCCATGGTTAAATTTATGTTCTTAAGCCGCTGTTGAGATACAATACCGGATGCTAGGTCACTGCAACATCGCTACAGCCAATCTGTTCATCCCTGGTTCTGTTCTTGAAAGGAGAAATCGGAAGCTTTTGCTATGCGGAACGTTGATATCAGATTTACCATTCCCGGTCAACAAAGATATGCGTTTTGTTTGCATCCCTCGGAATATCCCGGGATTAGACGAGGGAGGCCTTCGGACGGACGGTGGGATCCGGACCATCGGACCGGCGAAGGCAGCGGGTATTGCTCGATCAAACGGCACAGGGAACGGCGCGACCCGGCAGGAGCGCCATGCGAAACTTTCGGGAAGCGAGTTGATTTTTCGGCAGAAGAGAGAGGATCGCCTGGAGCGGGAGGATCTCATAGCGGGCTCTCACGGCGGCCCGGAGAAGCCGAAGGAAAGCCTCACCGCCGATCCCGCCCTCCATCTCGGCATGGACCGGCAGCACATGGATGCCTCCCGCAGAGAGCTCATCCAGAATCCTCCGTTCACCCTCCTCGATCCCCACCTCCTCGAAACAGGGAAGATCGGAGGGGATCTCGACCAGATCCGCTCCCAGGTGGATAAAGGGCTCTTTTGCCCTCGTGCAGCTGAGATAATCGAAATGTCGTCCCCGGACCAGGTCGAGAACACGGTCATCGATCAGCCAGGCCGGAGCGCCGAAGGCGGTGGGCCTCTTTCCCGTCAGCGCTGCGAACCCATCGATGCCGCGGTTGAACCACTCTCCGATCCAGGCTTCCGGCCGTTCCAGGAGTTCGTCCTGCCAGCGCCGGTGATCCCAGGCGTGAAACTGCACCTCATGGCCTTCCGTCATGATCTGCCGAACGAGGCCGGGGAAGGAGAGCGCGATCTTCGGTGACGGGAGGAGTGTTCCGTACAGGGCCGTCCTGAAACCATAGAGTGTGGCCGCACGCGACCGCACCATCTTCTTCAGGAAGCGGGGGTTTTTCAGCATCTGCAGAACGGCGCGGCCCGAGGCGTCCGGCCCGATGCTGAGAAAGAAAGTGGCCTTGAGCCCCTCCTGGCGCAGCAGCGAAAGGAGGCAGGGGACGCCCCGTTTCATCCCCTGATAGGTATCGACGTCGATCTTCAGCCCAAGGATCCTGGTCACCACTCCCCCCTCTTCCGGACCGTCGCCTGCCGCAAACCGGTCACAGGCCCGATTCGCGGAGGGCGGGCTCGTTCTCCGCGAGGAAGGAGTGCAGCGTCATCCTCAGGGAGTCCTCCAGATTGATGGCCGGAGACCAGCCGAGGAGGGTTCGGGCCTTTTCGATGCTCGGTTTTCGGGTGTAGATGTCCTGGTACCCCTTCCCATAGTAGGCCTCGGCCGGGACCTCGATGATTTCGGAGTAGGCGTCATCCCGGCGATGGTCCGGATGCTCCATGAAGAGTCTCTTGAGCATATGGGCCAGTTCCCGGACGGAGCACTCATTGTCCGGGTTGCCGATATTGATGATCTGGTTCTTGCAGGCGTCATTGCGATTCGCGAGGATGCGAATCAGCGCGGCGATGCCGTCATCCACATAGGTGAAGCAGCGCTTCTGGCTGCCGCCGTCCACCAAGCTGATCGGCCTCTTCATCAGCAGCTCGGCGATGAACTGCGTCACCACGCGGGAGCTCCCCTCCTTCGCGGTATAGAGCGAATCCAGACGGGGACCGACCCAGTTGAAAGGCCTGAAAAGCGTGAATTCCAGATGCCCCCGGGTACCGTAGGCATAGATCACCCGGTCGAGGAGCTGCTTGCAGCAGGAGTAGATCCAGCGCTCCTTCTGGATCGGCCCCACGACCAGATAGCTCTCGTCCTCCTTGAATTCCGGATCCGGGCACGCCCCATATACCTCCGACGTGGAGGGGAAGACGACCCGTTTGTGATACTTGACGCACTGCTTGATCACGTTGAGATTCATCTCGAAATCGAGGTTGTAGACGCTGATTGGATCTTCGACGTAGAGTTTCGGCGTCGCGATCGCCACGAGCGGAAGAATCACATCGCACTTCTTGACATGATATTCGATCCACTCCCGGTTGATCGCTATGTCCCCTTCGATGAAATGAAACTGCGGATTCTGCAGGCTTTTGCCCAGACGATCATCGGAGAGGTCCATCCCGAAAACGGACCAGTCCGTTTCGCACAGGATTCTCTGCGTCAGATGGTGACCGATAAAACCATTCACCCCCAGGATCAATATCTTCATGATAACCGTTTTCCTTCCCTGTTTCTGAAATAGCGTACCAGCTCGCGGCCGGTCATTCTCTCGCATCCGGTCTGCACATCCCAGAGGCGAATCTTTCCCCGTCCGGTTCGGACAAAAACCCGGTCGCCCTCGACATCGACGCTCCCGGGCGGTTTCGCGGCCTCCCCTTCCCCTTCCCCTTCCTCTTCCGGCGTTCCCCACCAGATCATCAACCGCTCACCGTTCTCCCACCCGCAGAAGGCGCCGGGATAGGGTTCCGTAACCGCCCGGATCAGGTTGTAGATCCTTTCGGCAGGCCAACCCCAATCGATGCGGCCGTCCTCAGCCCGTCGGCCTCCGAAGTAGGAGCCCTGGGAGATATCCTGGGGAAGGCGGGGCGCGTGACCGCACTTCATCCGCGGCAGGAGTTCGTCGAGCAGGATCCCGGCCGCGTCGCAGAGCTTGCCGTACAGGGTGAAGGCCGTATCCTCGATGGAGATGGGCACAACCTCTCGGCCGACGATGTCCCCCGCATCGGCCTTCCGGACCATGTGATGAAGGGTGACGCCGGTCTGCGACTCGCCCCGGATGAGAACCCAGTTCACGGGACAGCGGCCGCGATAGGCCGGGAGCAGCGATCCATGGAGGTTGTACGCCCCCTGCGGTGGAATCCGCAGGATCGCTTCCGGAATCATCTGGCGGTAATAGAAGGAAAAGATCATATCGGGCCGGAGGGCCGCAATCCTCTCGTGCCATTCCGGCGTCCGGATATCGGAAGGACATTCCACGGGAATCGCCCGCTTCTCTCCCCATTCCCTCACCGAGCCGAACCAGCAGTTCTCTCCAGGGTCATCTTCATGGGACAGGATCATGGCAATCTCGTACCCGGCGCGCTCAAGAGCATTCAGGCCCGCGAGACCCATGTTGTGGTAAGCCAAGGCGATAACCCTCATGACGCCCCTCCTGCGGAATCGGGATGATCCCCGTAGATACGCTCGATCACGTATTCGGGCCGCTTGCGGACCTCGCGATAGATCCGGCCGATGTACTCGCCGATCAGACCCAGGGCGAAAAACTGGAGCCCCACAAAGACGAAAAGGATCGCGAAGAGGGTGAACACCCCCTGTGCCGCCCAGAGGGCACCGTAAAGCAGGCGGGCGATGACGAGAAATGCGCCGAAGCAGACGCCGAGTGTCGCCAGAAGGACACCGCCGTACATGATCAGCTTGATCGGGAGCTCGGAGAAGGATGCCACCAGATCGAACTGGAGGTTGATCAGTTTCCGCAGCGGATAGTTGGATTTGCCCCCATACCGTTCCTCATGGGCGACCTCGATCTCCGTCACCCGTTTTCCGAAATGGGTCGCCAGCGCCGGAATGAAGGTGGAATGCTCGTGGCAGTCAATCATCCGCTTGACCACCGGGCGGCGGTAGGCCCGGAGCATGCACCCCCAGTCGGTCATCCGGACGCCGGTGATCTTGCGTGCCACCATGTTGATGATCCGGGAGGGAATGATTCGCAGGAGGGAATCCTTCCTTCCCTTGCGGATCGTGCCGACCACGTCGTAGCCGCCCTCTTCCATCGTGGCAATCAGCCGGGGAATCTCCTCGGGCGGATTCTGCAGATCCGCGTCCAGCGTGACCACGATGCCGCCGCGGACGATGGAAAAACCGGCCATGATGGCCGCGTGCTGTCCGTAATTCCTGGTGAGTTCAACGACCCTGACGTTCGGATCTGCCGCGAATTGCTTCAACATCTCCAGTGAAGCGTCCCGGCTGCCGTCGTCGATCAGGATGACCTCCCAGGGTCTCCCCAGGGCGGTCATGACCGGCAGGATGCGGCCCATCAGCGCCGAGAGATTCTTCTCTTCGTTGAAGACCGGGATCACGAGCGAAACCATCCTCCCGAGACCGCCTGCAGCGAATGTTGCCATCAGTTCCCACCTCCCCGAACGCCGCGGAGGATTTCCCCGACCGCTTCGCAGACGTAGTCGACATCCCCGTCGGTCATATCCGGAAAGAGAGGAAGCGACAGGATCCTCGCGGCAGCGCGCTCTGTCTCCGGCAGACTCACCGTCCCGAAACGGTTCCTCACGTAGGCCAGCAGGTGGCACGCCGGGAAATGGAGCCCATAGCCGATGTTGTAATCGGAGAGGCGCTGCATGAATCTCTCCCGTTCCATGCCCGCGATCTTCACCACAAAGAGGTGGTGGGCATGTTCGTGGGGATAGGGCGGATCGCCCGGAAGCTCTAGGCCCGGGACCCCTTCGAGGCCGTCGCGGTACCGCCTGACAAGTTCCGCCCGGCGGCGGTTGAATTCATCGAGGCGGGAAAGCTGGGCGATCCCCAGAGCGGCCTGGATATCCGTCAGGTTGTACTTCCACCCCGGCGTCTCGATGTCATACTCCGGATTGCCGCCCTTGCCGTACCGCTTCCAGGCATCCCGCTCGATGCCGTGAAACCTTAGAAGGCGAAGCCTCCTTTCGAGTTCATCGTCGCTGTGGGTGACGAGCCCCCCCTCGCCGGTCGTAATGTTCTTGAGGGGATGGAACGAGAAGATGGCGATCCGTCCGAATCCGCCGGCATGGATGCCCCGCTGGCGAGTCCCGACGGCATGGGCGGCATCCTCGATCACGGTCAGACGATGACGGTCGGCGATCGCCAGGATCAGGTCCATCTCCGCCGGGGCGCCGGCAAAGTGGACGGGGATGATCGCCTTCGTCCTGGGAGTGATCCTGGCTTCAACATCGCCAGCATCGACGTTGAGGGTGTCATAGTGAACATCCGCAAAGACCGGCCGGGCGCCGCAAAGGGCTATCATATTGACCGTCGAGGCAAAGGTGAGCGAGGGCGTGATCACCTCATCCCCCGAACCGATGTCGAGCGCGGCAAGCACCAGATGCATCCCCGCCGTCGCCGACGAGAGGGAAACGGCGTGACGCGCCCCGGTCATCTCCTGAAAGCTCTCCTCGAATCGTTTGCAGAGGGGGCCTGTCGTAATCCAGCGCGATCGCAGGCAGGCGGTTACGCCTGCGATCTCCGTCTCGCCGATCGACGGCCGATTGAGCGGCAAAAAATCTTCTCTGATCTTCATCAAGACCCCTTTCCTCAGGACCTGGTCAATTGTATCAGCGAATACGCATCATTATGCCACAATACCCGGAGGCCCGGCATCTCTTTTTTCAATCTCTCCAGCTTTTCATCGTTCTCCGTCGCACAGTAGATCCCGTTCGTCGCATGGACCAGGCGGAAAAAAGCGTCGGAGGTCAAAAAGAACCGTTCCCGCTCCGCCGCATGAAGCTGCTCGCTGCCGTACCTGACCTCTCCGATGTCATCGACGATCGGCGTCCTTCGGTGGGTGTAGAAGTCGATGCCATAGAGCGACATGCCGTACTGGTACAGCATGGCGTCAGCGGGGACTTGCTGCCGGATCGCCTGCGACAGCGGATACGCCGACTTGTAAGGGGCAAGGTATTGTGCAACGGGGACCGTGAGCGAAAGGATAAATATCGCGAAGAGAAGATAGACCGCGGCGAACCATCCCCGGCCGCTCTTCACACGGATCCGATCCGGGAGGAAGATCATCACGCCTTGAATCAGAAACGGCGCGATGATGCCAGGCCACCAGTTTTCCCAGGCCACCGCCCTCTCCCGGAGAAAAAGGGGAACGAACGGAACGGCCATGAAAAGTGCGGCCTGGAAGATCCCCGGCCATCGGTATCGGAGTGGAACGAAATTCCCCATCTCTCCCGTCTTAAGCCGCTCTTCGTACCGGCGGAAAAGATGGCCGAAGAGGAGAGCGACGGGAAGGAAGACCGGCGCAATGTAGGGGATCAGTTTGGAGGAAGAGATCGAGAAAAAGAGGAGTATCAGGCCGAACCAGGTCCAAAGAAATCGCTTTTCATCGCCGCCGAACCAGGGCTCCTTCCTCGCGACCCCGCGGATGGCCTCCGGCAGAAAGGCGCACCAAGGAAGCGTCCCAGCCAGGAGGATGGGAACATAGAAGTAAAAGGGCTGATAGCGGTCGTGCATCCGGGTGGCATAGCGCAGCAGGTGCTCCTGAATGAAGAAGAACCGGAAGAAATCGGGGTTTGCCTGCTGGACGAGGATGAGCCAAGGGAGCGAAACCAATGAAAAGAGCAGAATCCCGACGGGTGAAAAAAGCCTCAGGATCTCCCGCCAGCGACCGGAAACGAGCAGCCAGATCACCATGACGCCGAATGGGAAGGCGATCCCGATCAGCCCCTTCGCCAGAAATGCGAGCGCGCTGAACAGGTAGAGAAGGTAAATCCATCTCTTCTTCTTTTCCGGAGCAGCGAAATAGCGGAAACCGGACCAGATCGCCATACAGACGAGAAAGGTCACCGGCATGTCGAGGATGTTGATCCGGCCGATGGCCACATGGAACAGGAAGGTCGTCAGCACGGCCGCCGAATAGAGGCCGGTCCTCGCATCATGGAAGAAGAACCCCATGCGATAGACCAGCAGGATGCACCCCCAGGCGCAGAGGGCTGTAAAAAGCCGGGAGGAAAACTCGTTCTCTCCGAAAAGCCGGAAGAAGACCGCCGTCACCCAGTAGGCCAGGGGCGGCTTTTCAAAATAGACCGCCTCCTTGAGCCTTGGCGTGACGTAGTCGCCGGTCATGTTCATCTCACGGGGAATCTCGCTGTAGCGCCCTTCGTCCGGCTCCATGAGCGGAGTGAAGGGAAGCGGAACCACATAGAGCAGCAGAGGAAGAAGAAAAAGAACGACGATTTTGATGGATCTTTCCTGCATCACGGTTGCCCCGAGACCTCAATCATCCGACAGTTTTAGCGCGTGTTTATTCCACAGTTCCGCCGGGATTGTCAAACGTTTAATCTCCGGCCGTCCGGCCGGGCTCACCGACCGGGGAAGCGGCGCCGTCCGATTCATCGTGCGGAATGGGAATGCAACCTCCTTGACAGGAAAAGCGATCTGTGCAATCTGACAACGTCAAGATCGTGCCCTTCTCACTTCATCCCATGCCAAGGAGGTCTCTGCAATGTCCATCGTCGAGTGGAAAAAGGTGGAAACGGTCGGCGTCATCACGATGAATAACGGCGAGAACAGACACAATCCCGATTTTATCCGCGCCATATTGACGGCATTCGATGAAATCGAAGCGGATGCCGGGATTTCTTCGGTCGTGGTCACCTCCAGCGATCCGAAAAACTGGTCGCAGGGGATCGATCTGGCATGGATGATGGACGCCATGGCCAGGAACGATCTGCCGGCGATCCGGGAGTTCATGTATGGCCTGAACCGGATCTTCAGGCGGATCCTCCTCTACCCGATGCCGATCATCGCCGCCATCAACGGACACGCCTTCGGCGACGGGACGATCATGGCCTGCGCCTGTGACTTCCGCTTCATGAAGGCCGACAGGGGGTTCTTCTGCTTCCCGGAAATCGACATCAGCATCCCCTTCCTCCCCGGCATGATGGCCATCGTCCGCAAGGCCATGCCCGGCTACAAGTTCCAGGAACTGGTGTTGAGCGGGAAGAGAGCCGGCGCCGCCGAACTCGAAGCCGGCCATGTGATCGTGAAGGCCTGCGAAAACGAAGCAGCCCTGATGACGGAGGCCATGGCCTTCGCGAAAACCTTCACCAAAAAGCGGCCCATCTTCGGAGAGATGAAGAAAAGAATGTACGGGTACATCCTCGAAATCATGGAAAAGGAGGATCCGGTCTTTATCGAGCCCCTGCAATTGATGATGTAGGAGCGGGGAAGACGGATAGGGAAGATGCGCCGCCTGATCGACCGATACATCCTGAAGGAGATCGCCGTTCCGTTCTGCATGATCCTCTTTGTGCTGACCTTCGTGCTCCTCATGGGGAAGATCCTGCAGGTCATGGATCTGATGATCAACAAGGGAATCGGCTTCACGGAGATCGCCCGGCTGATGCTTTTTCTGATGCCCTCCTTCCTGATGTTCACCATTCCCATATCACTGCTGATCGCAATCCTGATCGGACTGGGAAGGCTTTCGGGCGACAATGAATGGACCGTCCTGAAGATGTCCGGCATCAGTCTCTATCGGTTGTCGCTGCCGGTCGCCTGTGCGGCGCTGATCGCCTTTCTGATGACCCTGGTGACGATGGTATTCCTCGTTCCTTACGGAAACCTCGCTTCGAAGGCCCTCCTCTTCGAAATGGCCCGCCAGAAAGCCAGTATCGGGATTCGTGAAAAGATCTTCATCGACGATTTCCAGGGGATTCTTCTCTATGCGGAGAGGATCCCGGTGAACGGTGATTATCTCGAGGGGGTCCTCATCTCGGACAGCAGGATCGGCCGGGAGCCGAGTACGATCATTGCCCGCCGGGCCTATCTCCTATCGAACCCCGACACAATGGCGATCACGCTCAGGCTGGAAGACGGCAGTACCCATATGGTCGATTCCAGCCTGAACCGCTACCGGAAGATGGATTTCCGCTTCTACGATGTCCGGCTGGATCTCGCTACGCCTCTCGCCGGAGACAAGGGGGGCGATGTCAAATCGAAGTCCAGCACGGAGATGAGTCTGTCCGAATTGGCGGCCGTCATCAGAAACCGCAGCGTCGGTCAAGAGGCCCTGCGCGAGCTGGCGATCGAACTGAACAAGAAGCTGACCGTTCCCGTCTCCTGCCTCGTCTTTGCTCTCATCGGCATGCCTCTGGGAATCCGTGCCCATCGTTCCGTCCGCTCGCGCGGTTTCACGATCGGGCTGCTTCTGGTCGTCGTCTACTACCTGTTTCGTTTGAGTGGAGAAGCACTGGTCGAAACCGGAAGACTCTCCCCGATCATCGGGACCTGGACGCCCAACTGGATTTTCGCAGCCGCCGGCCTCACCCTCTTTGTCCTGGCCGCCCGGGAGGCGCCCCTCGGACAGCGGTTTCGACGTACCTCCACCCGATCCCTGTGCGAGGGCTCCACGACAGAAGGCGCTCCGCTAAAGGGGAAAGGATAGGCATGAAGATCGTGGACCGCTACCTGATCCGGGAATATCTGAGGAACATGCTGTTCATCACGCTCTCCTTCCTCTCCCTCTTCCTGATCATCGATTTCTTCGAAAAGATCCGGATGTTTCTCAGCAATCATGCAACATTGCTGCAGATGGGCTCCTATTTTCTCTTCCGGATTCCGATGGTCGTTTCCCAGATTCTGCCCGCAGCCGTGCTTCTCGCTTCTCTGATCACCTGCGGCACCCTCTCCCGCCACAGCGAAATCACGGCCATGAAAGCCAACGGCATCAGCCTGTACCGGATTGCCGTCCCGATGCTGGCCATCGCCGCGCTCACCTCCCTGCTGGTTTTTACGCTGAACGAATGGGTGACGCCCCATACGAACGAACGAGCCGAATACATCCGTCTGGTCGACGTTCAGAAACAGCCATCCATGGGAACTTTCAAACAGGATCAGATCTGGTACCGGGGAAAGCTGGGCATTTACAACTTCAAGCTGTTCGATGCGAAGACCGGAACACTCCAGGGAATCACGATCCACTACCTGGATCGCCAGATGAATCTGCTGATGCGCATGGATGCGGAAAAGGGGGAGTGGAAAGATGGGCACTGGCTCTTCCGCAATCTCCTCATCACCCGTTTTTCGGACCGCGGATTCCCGGAGATCACCCGGGCCAAACAGCAGGTGGTCGACCTTCCGGAAAAGCCCGCCGATTTTCAGGTCGTCCAGAAAGATGTGGAAGTGATGGGCTATGTCGAGCTGAAACGATATATCCAGAAACTCCAGTCGGAAGGCTACGATGCGGCCCGATACGTCGTCGATCTCCACGGCAAGATCGCCTTCCCCCTGGTCAGCATCATCCTGGCCGTGATCGGCATCGCCTTTTCACTCCGGTCTGAACGGAGCGGGGGCGTGGCCCAGGGGATCGGGGCCGGCCTGGTCATCGGTTTTTCCTACTGGCTCGTATACGCCTTCGGCATGTCCCTGGGGCGGTCCGGCACCCTTCCCCCGCTGGTCGGCGCATGGTTCGCCAACATCCTCTTCTGCACCGCTTCCCTCATTCTCATTCCCCGGGTCAAGACCTGATGGCGGACAGCAACAGGCGATCGAATCGCCGCACGCCGGTCACCGATTCCTGCACTCAATAGCGGTAATAGTCCGGCTTGAAGGGTCCTCCGACGGGGACATTGAGATAGTCCGCCTGTTTCTTGGTGAGCTTCGACAGCTTCGCGCCCAGGCGCTTCAGGTGAAGGCGCGCCACCTCCTCGTCGAGTTTCTTGGGAAGGGTGTAGACACCCGGCTTCAGTTTGCCCGCGGCAAGTTCCAGCTGTGCGAGGCACTGATTGGTGAAGCTGTTGCTCATCACGAAGCTGGCGTGGCCGGTCGCGCAGCCGAGGTTCACCAGACGTCCCTCGGCCAGGACGATGATGCTTCGGCCGGATTTAAGCGTCCATTTGTCAACCTGGGGCTTGATCGTGCGGCGCACACAGCCGGGCGTATTTTCCAGGTAATGCATGTCGATCTCGCTGTCGAAATGGCCGATGTTGCAGACGATCGCCTCATTTTTCATCTTTTCCATCTGCCTTCCGGTGATGACATCGCAGCAGCCCGTCGCCGTGATGAAGATATCCCCTTCGGCGATTACGTCGTCGAGCGTGGCCACCTCGTACCCCTCCATGGCCGCCTGGAGCGCGCAGATCGGATCGATCTCCACGATGATGACGCGGGCGCCGAATCCCCGCATCGACTGCGCACATCCCTTTCCCACGTCGCCATAACCGCAGATGACCACGGCCTTGCCGGCGATCATCACGTCCGTGGCCCGCTTGATGCCGTCCGCCAGCGACTCCCGGCAACCGTACAGATTATCGAATTTGGACTTGGTCACCGAATCGTTCACATTGATCGCCGGAAAGAGGAGTTCTCCGGACTGCGCCATCTGGTAGAGGCGGTGCACGCCCGTCGTCGTCTCCTCGGAAACCCCGCGGATGCGGGACGCCACCCGGTGCCAGTGGTGGGGCGCCGTCTTGAGACGGTGCGCCAGCCGTTCCCGGACGATCTTCAACTCCTTGTTGTCGCACGGCTGTTTCAGCAGCGAGGGATCATTTTCGACGCGCACCCCTTCATGGACCATCAGTGTCGCATCCCCGCCGTCGTCGACGATCAGATCGGGTCCGGTGCCATCAGGCCAGGTCAGCGCTTGTTCCGTGCACCACCAGTACTCCTCCAGGGATTCACCCTTCCAGGCAAACACCGCCGCCGAGCCCGCCTCGGCGATGGCCGCTGCGGCATGGTCCTGCGTCGAAAAGATGTTGCATGACGCCCAGCGGACATCGGCTCCCATCTCCTTCAGGGTCTCGATGAGCATGGCCGTCTGTATCGTCATGTGCAGGCTGCCCATGACCTTCAGACCGGTGAGCGGCTTCTTCGGGCCGTACTTTTCCCGCACGGCCATCAGTCCCGGCATTTCATTCTCGGAAAGACGCATCTCCTCCCTTCCCCAGGCAGCCAGGGAGGGATCGGCAATCTTGAAGGGAAGCTTCGGATCTATTTTCAAGAATTTCATGGTTGTACTCCTTATTTATGGTTGGCGGATGGTTCCGGCGTCGACGACCTGGACCGGCAGCGACCCTGGAGTAGCGGGACAGGAGACTTCCGACCCGTTAGGCGAGCGATCCGACGGGGTTACAATACCGGCAGAGATGATCAGGGTGAATGCCTCTTCCACCGTCATGCTGATTTCGACCAATTCGCTGCGCGGCACCATGATAAAAAAACCGGTCGTCGGCGTCAGCGCAAGCGGCATGAAGACACCGACGCAGGGCTCCTTCTGGCCCAGTTTCTTCTGGATATCGCCATTCGGGGTTCCGGTAACAAAGCCCACGCTGTATATTCCCTTGCGGGGATACTCGACCAGGACCACCTTCTTGAAACTCCGCGTCTTGTCCATGAACAGGCTGTCGGCAATGCGCTTGATGGCCTGATAGATGCTCCGGACAAAGGGGATCTTTCCGACGAGACCTTCTCCAAACCGAACCATCCGGTTGCCGAAGTAGCTCGCCGTCACGAGGCCGCTGATGAAGATGAGCGCCACGGTAACGATGACGCCGAGTCCCGGGATATGGACGCCCAACAGTTGATCCGGCTGATAATGGGTCGGAATCACCTGCAGCAGGCTGTCCATCACACCGATGATGAAAGAGAGGATATAGAGCGTGAGCCCCGCCGGTATGACCACGGCTAGGCCGGTCACAAAAATCCGTTTCAATTTCTTTTTGAACATTCCCTTCCTTTTGTCGCGATTGCGTCGCGTGCGCGAATCCATACCAGAATCAAGAGATCGTTTCAATTGTTACTTTTGGCCCGGGCCAAACCGCGCGGGCGTACAGGCAAGACGCAGAACAGCGCCAGCGCAGAATATACCGGGGATGGTACGCTACAACCGCTAACAGCCGCGCGGCGAACCGACGACCAAGGCTTCGCCGAAGACGTGGTTATCGATCAATCTCGTCTTTCCGATCCATACCGCCAATGCCAAGACACATTCACCCTCGATTCGCGGCACGTCCGTCATGGTGCCGGTATCGCAGATCTTGGCGTAATCAATCTTCGTCCGGGCATATCCTGCAATCAATGCCCGCACTTTTTCCAGGATCAAATCTGCGTTTCGTTCTCCTTTGCCATAGAGCTCACCCGCCAGAACAAGGGCGTGGCTCAAGCTCCGTGCGGACGCTCTCTCCTCCGGGTTCAGGTAGAGATTCCGCGAACTCATCGCGAGCCCATCCGGCTCACGCGTCGTATCCATGCCCACGACCTCGATGTCCATATTCAAGTCCCGGACCATTCGCTTGATCGTGACATACTGTTGGAAATCCTTCTTCCCGAAAATCGTGACGTGGGGTTTTACGATATGGAAAAGCTTCGTGCACACCGTCGTCACTCCCCTGAAGAAAACGGGCCGCGAAATGCCGCAGAGGTTTCTGGTGACCTCCTGCACGTCGACATAAGTCTGGTAGCCATCCGGATACATCTCCCGGTTGTCCGGGGCAAAGATTACATCAACCCCCACCCCTTCGGCAAGCATGATGTCCCGTTCGAAATCGCGGGGGTAGACCTCGAAATCCTCGGCCGGGGAAAACTGCGTTGGATTGACGTAGATACTGACCACGAGGCTGTCCGCCCGCCTGCGTCCAATCCGCATCAGGTCCAGATGCCCCTCGTGGAAATATCCCATGGTCGGTACAAGTGCGACTCTCCGTCCCCGGCATCGTTCCGCTTCCGCCAATTGCTGCATCTCTGCTGCCGACCGGATAATCTTCATTTTTCCCCCATGAAAAAAGCCTCTGCGTCAAAGACGAGAGGCTTCGTTACGTATCAATCTTTCCGAGGTCCTGCCGTCCCAGTCCGTTGTCGGATCCAAGCGTCGGACACGCTCTACCAGCGGTCATTCCATTTGTCAAGGCATTTCATGAAAAAAAGCCGCGCCTTAAACAGATCCGGCGTCATGCCTCTCGGGCCGTCCATTTTTCGACGCCCCTTGACAATGGTCGGAGCCTAACTATCATAACTTCAGAATGTTTCGAGGGCAGCCAGTGGCTGCATCATTCGCATGGGGAGTTTCAGTCTGGGAAGCAGATCCCTTCACGGGAAGAGTCCGCCTTGACGGATCTTCAACCGACAATGAAAGTGAGGCCGTGTCATGAGACTCGTTGGTGTCCTTTCACAGGAGCATCGCATCATCGAAAATATCCTTGCTGCGTTTAACGTTGAAGTTGAGGAGATCACCGCAAAGAACAACATCGATCCCGTCTCCATGGATCTCTCCATCGATTTCATCCGTACCTTTACCGACCAGGCGCATCACGGAAAGGAAGAAAACATTCTTTTCCGGGAACTATCCAAGAAGAAGCTCCTCCCCGCGCACGCGAGGATCATGGGTGAACTCAGAGACGAACATCAATATTCACGAGGGATTGTCGGCAAATGGATGGTGGCAAACCGGCGATTATCCGAAGGTGAGGACACCTCCCAGGAAATCATCTCCTATCTCAAGGAGTTGACGCAATTCTATTCCCAGCACATCAAGAAAGAAGATGAACAATTCTTCTATCCCGTCCTCGATTACTTCGAAAATGAAGAGCTCGCCAAGATGGAGCGGGAATTCAATGAGTTCGACGCAAACGTTTTGCACTGGCGATACGCGAAAGTCGAATCGATCCTGAAGGAAAGATTGGGGGCCGGCAAAATCTGACAGAATCGTTCTTCGCTTCAAGCCGGCGCACCCAAAAGGCCGGAAGTAAAAAGGGCTTGCAGATGATCCGCAAGCCCTTGATATTCATGGTAGGCGGTACTGGGATTGAACCAGTGACTTCTACCGTGTGAAGGTAGCACTCTCCCGCTGAGTTAACCGCCCAAGCGCGGTATCCTATATCCCAAAGAGCTCCCCTTTTCAAGTGAAAAATCACCGCTACCGCCGTTTGACCAACTCCGCGTAACATTCCGTCTTTCTGCTGCTCCAGAGGTTATTGTAAGGGTTGATCCCTTTGTTCCGTGCCGAGGCCGGATCGATATCGACCACGCGGGTCTCCTCCGTCTCTTCCGCGGCCCGGTAGAGGATCGACCCGTCCGGAGCCGTGATCTGGCTTCTCCCCTGGAAATGAAGCGATTTATCTCCCCTCGTTTCCGTCCCGATCCGGTTGGCCGTGACGGCAAAAACACGGTTTTCCAGGCACCGGGTGACCATGGCGTCCTGACAGCAGGGCATCACGAGGTTCGCGCTGTGGCAGATCACGTCAGCTCCCTTGAGGGCCAGGATCCGTGCAGTTTCCGGAAAAAGCCAGTCGAAGCAGATCATGAGACCCACCCGGCAGACGCCGATGTCGTGGACGGCAGGCTCCTCTTCCCCCGGGTCAAACCAGAGGTTCTCTTCATAAAAGAGATGGATCTTCCTGTAGGTTGCTACGTAGCCCGCCGGACCGACCAGAACCGCTGCGTTGTAACACCTGCCGCCGGATTTTTCGATCAGACCGGCAACGATGTGGGTGCCTTTTATCTTCGCCAGTCGGCAGAGCGCCTCCGTGGTCTTTCCCTGGGGGACCTCCTCGGCCAATCCCTCGGCCTCCGGCCTGGAGACGAAATGGTAGCCGGTATTGCACAATTCCGGAAGAACCAGCAGATCCGCGTCAATCGTCTGCACGAGTTGCGATATTTTCAGGATGTTCTGGTCGAGATCGCCCAGAACCGGCATGTATTGAAGGAACCCCACTCTCATCCGTTTGCCTCCATCTGAAATAGTGCCGCATCTTAAACCGGCATTCTCACATTGTAAAGGACGGACAGGACAAAAAAGGAGAGGCCATGATCATGCGATCATGGCCTCTCCAACTTCGGCTTACGGCGTGCAGGACAGCGGTCAGCGCAGCTTCAACGTGAGCGTGAGCATGAACGTGAGCAAAAGAGATCGAGATTCAGATTCCGCTTCCACATGAGGTCAGATTCCGCATATTCCTACAGCATCTCATAGATGCCCGCTGCACCCATGCCGCCACCGATGCACATCGAAACGATCCCTCTTTTCGCCTTCCGCCTCTTCAGCTCATGGAGGAGCTGTGCGGTCAGCTTGGCGCCCGTGCATCCCAGGGGATGACCGAGGGCGATGGCGCCGCCGTTGGGGTTGATATCGCCCGCCTTCAAACGGTCCTCGATCCCGATCGCCCTGATGGAATAGAGGGCCTGGGAGGCGAAGGCCTCGTTGATCTCGTAGACATCGATATCCTTTGTCGCGAGCCCGGCCATTTTAAGCACCTTGGGGATGGCATAGGCCGGGCCGACCCCCATCTCTTCCGCCTTGCAGCCCGCAACGGCATAGTAGGCCAGCCTGGCGATCGGTTTGACGCCGATGGCCTTCGCTTTTTCGGGGGTCATCAGCAGGCAGAAAGCGGCGCCGTCGGTCATCTGCGAAGAGTTGGCCGCCGTCACCGTACCGCCCTGCTTGAAGGGCGATTTCAGTTTGGCCATGTCCTCGAGTTTGGCCGGCCATCTCACACCATCGTCGGTATCGAAGACGACCTTTTCCCGAACGCGCTTGCCGTTCTTGAGGACCTTGTACTTGCAGGCCTCGACCGGGATGATCTCCTCCTTGAATTTGCCCGCCTTGATCGCCTCATAGGCCCTGCGGTTGCTTTCGAGCCCGAATTTGTCCATGTCCTCCCGGGAAATGTTGTAATTGGCGGCCACATTTTCGGCCGTCACGCCCATGGAGACGTAGACGTTCGGCATCGAGCCGTCGAATGCCCAGTCCGGGTGGGGACGGAAGATGCCTCCTCCCATCGGGATGTGGGACATGGTCTCGCAGCCGCCGGCAATCATCACCTCGGACCAGCCCGCCCGAATCTTCGCCGTGGCGTCCGCAATCGACTGAATGCCGGAAGAACAGAAACGGTTGACCGTCATGCCCGACGTCGAGATCGGCAGACCGGCGCCCATGGCGATCACCCGGCCGTAGTTCATCCCCTGCTCACCCTCCGGGAAGGAGCAGCCGACGACCACGTCGTCCACGTCCTCGGGTTTGAGCGCAGGAACCCGGGCCAGAAGACCCTTCATGACCTGGATTCCGATCTCGTCCCCCCGCGTAGAGGCAAGACCGCCGCGCTTGTATCGACCGCCCGGACTTCTGACCGCTTCGACAATAACAGCATCGCTCATCGTATTCCTCCTTTATGATGGCCATCGGCGCCGGGCCGATCCGGGATATATACTCCCAAATCGGCCCAGCCCCTCCGTCCCTGTTTAGTTGCGCAATGGTTTGCCGGTATTGAGCATGTGCATGATCCTGTCCTGCGTCTTCTTCTCTCCGCAGAGGCTCAGGAAGGCCTCCCTTTCCAGGGCGAGGATCTCCTCTTCCGTGACGAGGGTCCCCTCCGCGCAGTCGCCGCCGGAGAGGATATGGGCCAGCTTCCGGGAAACATGAACGTCGTAGTCCGATGCGAAGTTCCCATGCTTCATGTTGTAGAGAATGGCATCGGCCATGCCGCGGAAGTTCTCGCCCATGACTGGGATCAGGACCGGGCGCGGTTTCCTGTAGAATTTCGAGAGTCCCAGAACGACCTGCTTGGCGTCCCATAGCTGTTGATCGCGCCCGAGGCTGACGTTCTCCGTCTTGCGGATGTACCCGAGTTCCATCCCCTCGACGGCACTCGTGGCCACCTTGGCCATGGCGATGTTCTCGAAGGCCTTGCTGTAGACCTGCTGCAGGTTCATGCCGGCGTCGATCACGCCGTCGGGAATGCCTTCCGTCATCCGGACCATCAGCTCCTTGCAGCCCCCGCCGCCCGGGATGACCCCGACGCCGACCTCAACCAGACCGATGTAGGTCTCTCCGCAGGGCTGGCACTTGGCCGCATGCATGGCCATTTCACAGCCCCCGCCCAGGGCCAGCCCGGCCGGGGCGCTTACCACCGGTTTGGAGAGGTACTTCATCCGCATGTTGGCGTTCTGGAAATCTGCCGAGAGTTTCTCGATGACGTCCCAGTCCCCCTTCTGGATGCAAAGCAGGACCTTGAAGATATTCGCGCCGGCCGAGAAGTTCGCCGCGTGATTTCCCACGACCATCCCGACGAAATCTTTTTCGACGATGTCGCACGAGGCGAAAATCATCTCGATCATCCCGTCGTCGACGGCGTTCATCTTCGTGTGGAATTCCAGGCAGGCCACGCCGTCGCCGATGTCGACGAGCGATGCGCTTAGGTTCTTCTTGATGAGCTTGTTCTGCGCTTTGAGCTCCGGCAGCAGAATGATCCGGGGATTCGCTTCCAGCTTCAGGTATCCCTTGGTTTCAAAGTCGAAGAAGTAGAGGCCGTCTTCTTTTCGCTCATAGAATCTCTCGAACCCCTTCTTCAGCATCTCTTCGATCTTCTTGGGGACCTTCTTCTTCAGTTTCTTCATCACCTCGACGGCCTCGCGGACGCCGACCGCATCCCAGGTTTCGAAGGGCCCGAGTTGATGGTTGTAGCCCCACTTCATGGCATTGTCGATGCCGACGATCGTGTCGCAGATCTCGGGAACGCGGTTCGCCGCATAGATGAAGTTGTTGCAGAGGTACTCGCGGGTGACCTCGCCCGCGATGTCCGTCCCGTTGAACATCACCTTGATCGTCGCAGCGGCCCCCTCATCGCTCTTCTTCTTGGCATCGGAGACGGAGGCGAATTTCGGCTTGTTGGCCGGCACATACTCCATCGTATGGTAGTCGAGCATGAGCTTGGACTTTTTGCCCTTAGCGTCCTTCGTCTTCTTGTAGAACCCCTGCTTGGTCTTGTTGCCGAGCCACTTGAGCTCCATCATCTTGTTCATGAATTCGCTCGGCACGAACATCTCCCGCATCTCATCGTCGGGAACCGCGTTATAGAGGTTCGTCATGACGTGGTGGCCCGTGTCGAGGCCGACCAGGTCGAGGGTCCCGAAGATGGAGCTGCCCGGCCGGCCCAGCGCCTTGCCGATGATGGCGTCCGCCTCGTCGATCCGCAGGTTCTTCTCGACGGTGAGCCGAACGGCGTTCGAGATATCGAAGGTGCCGATCCGGTTGCCGATGAAATTGGGCACGTCCTTGCAGATGACGACCCCCTTCCCCAGAACCTGCTCGCAGAACCGGGTCATGAAGGCGACGACATCCGGCTTCGTCTCCTGTCCGGGGATGATTTCCAGCAGCTTCATGTAGCGGGGCGGATTGAAGAAGTGGGTCCCCAGAAACCGCTCCTTGAACTTCGCCCCGAGTTTCGCGGTAATGTCCTTGATCGGGATCCCGGATGTGTTCGTGGTCACGATGCAATTCGCCCCGACGACCTTCTCCACCTTGGCGAAGAGTTCCTGTTTGATCTTCAGGTTCTCGATGACGACCTCGATGACCCAGTCGGTGTCAGCCAGCCAACCCAGATTGTCCTCGAGATTGCCGACCTTGATCATGGAGGCGTTCTTCTTGGTGAAGAATCCGGCCGGCTTCGATTTCAGGACACCGGCCAGTCCGTTCGCCGCAAACCGGTTCCGCCACACAGGACTCTTTTCCGTCAGTCCCTGCGCCTTGTCGGCCTCCGTCAGTTCAAAAGGAATGATATCCAGAAGGACACATTCGATCCCAGCATTGGTCAGATGGGCGGCAATGGTGGCTCCCATGACCCCCGCTCCCAGAACGGCCGCTTTCTTGATTTCGTATGCCATGATTTTCCTCCTCTTGTTGGTCTGTGAGCGGGCGCCCGATTTATGTCCGCAGATCCAATCGGCGCCCGTCACACCCTTAGGCCTTTGAACGCTCCAGGTCCGCTAACAGGTAAAGGACTCGTCCGCCATCTCGATGGGGATCTTCTCTTCCGATTTGATCGCCTCGCATCGCGCCTTCAGGGTGCAGAGGACCTCCACCGCGAAGAACTTCGCAGCGGCGATCTTGCCCGTGTAGTAGGCGACATCCGCATTCTCGTGAATGAGCGCCCGCTTTTTGCCCTTGGACTCCTCGGCCCCCTTCTCCTGATAGATCGCGTTCAGTTTCTCGGTACAGAGCGCTGCCGACTGAAGGAGGAAATGTCCGACCAGCAGATCCCCGAGAATGTCCAGGTAGGGGGAGGCGTTGAGGATGGGAACGAGGAAGCTTGAACTCTTGCCGAGTTGGGCCAGCGTCATGGTCATGTCGACCAGGGCGTTATAGGCCTCTTCGAGCCGCGCCGCATAGGGCTTCAGTTCATCGATGCCCTTGGCCTTGGCCACGGTTGCCGCGATCTCGCCGAACATGTTCATGACGTTCATGCCTTTTTTCTGGCCGAGTTTGCGTCCGACCAGGTCGAGGGCCTGAATCCCGTTCGTTCCTTCGTAGAGGCAGGCAATCTTGCAGTCGCGCATGTACTGCTCGACCGGATACTCCTGGCAATACCCGTAACCGCCGTAGACATCGATCGCCTTGGAACAGACCTCCATGGCCTTGTCCGAGGAGTAGGCCTTGCATACCGGCGTCAGTAGCTCAACGAACCCCTGCCATTTATCCCTTTCCGCCGGGAAAGACTTAGCCATGTCCATCGCGTAGGCCGCAAAATAGTTCAGCGCCCGGATCCCTTCCACATGGGCCTTCATCCAGAGCAGGTCCCTCCGGACGTCGGGATGCTGGATGATCGGAACCGCCTTGGCATCGGGATTCTTCATCTCCCAGACCGGCACGCTCTGGATCCTCTCCTTGGCGTAGCTGATCGCGTGTTCGAGTGCGGCAGAGGCATGGCCAAGTCCCTGCATGCCGACTTCGAGCCGCGCCTCGTTCATCATCAGGAACATCACCTTCATCCCCTCGCGTTCCTTGCCGAGGAGTTCACCTACACACTTGCCCTCATCCCCGAAATTCAGCGTACAGGTGGCCGAACCCTTGATCCCCATTTTGTGCTCGATGTTCCCGGTATGGACGTCGTTCAACTCCCCGACGGTGCCGTCCGGCTTTACCCGATATTTGGGAACGATGAAGATGGAAATCCCGCCCGTGCCCGGCGGGTCCCCTTCGATCCGTGCCAGGACCGGGTGGATGATGTTCTCGGCCAGATCGTGATCGCCGCAGGAGATGAAGCATTTCGTCCCGGTGATGCTGAAGGTTCCGTCGGGAAGCCTCTTTGCCGTCGTCTTCAGCGCCCCGACATCGCTCCCCGCTCCCGGTTCGGTGAGACACATCGTTCCCGTCCACTGACCGGCATACATCTTGTACATGTAGGTGTTCTTCTGTTCCTCCGTTCCGAAATGCTGGATGAGGGTGGCAGCCCCGTGGGTCAAGCCGGGGTACATCAGAAACGCAAAATTGGCCGCATAGCAGTGCTCCAGCGCGGCGGTGGCCATGGTGACCGGCATGCCCTGACCGCCGACATCGGGAGGCTGTATCGGGCAAAGCCAGCCTGCCTCGACATACTTCTTGTACGGCGCGTGATAAGCTTTCGGAACCGAGACCTTTCCGTCCTTCAACGTGCACCCCTCCTTATCGCCCACGGCATAGGTCGGAAGGATCTCGTTGAGGGCCATCTTCTCGGCCTCCTTGAGCATCATCAAGGTGTCCTCCTTGGAAAAATCCTTGAACGTTTCCGTCTGGAACAACTTTTCGATCCCCAGTTGTTCAAAAAGAAGGAACTCCTGATCTCTCTGATTCACCAACAAATTGCTCATACATTGAACCCCCTTTCCTTTTTTTGCGTGCAAACAGATTAAGAGCCATAGGACTGTCCTGTCCGTTGCCGTGCCGTCCCGGTCATCCGTTACAGAACCAACGATCCGATCGCGGTCTCACTGAAGCGCTGTATGAGAGGGCCGCGTAACATGGAATGTGCTGTGGCAACTTTTGCGCGGTACCTCACCGCACCGGGAGAGGAGTCAGGATACCGCGAATGTAGATTTCAAGGCCAGCCTTGATGGTGCTGTGAATCGTCTCTGCCCGCTTGGCTTCAACGCCGGTGAAGAGGTGGAGCGATATGATTCCGTTGAGCATCCCCCAGATGGCGTTCCGATTGAGGCGCAGATTGAGCGTCGGCGGGAATTCGCCCCGTTCGATGCCGTATTTGAAAACCTGTTCGATGATATTGATGGTTTTGTTGGTGGTCTTGATGATGTGGCTATTGAGGTCCTCGGGCAGGTTCATGTCGGTGGTATGAAGCATGAACGTCATCAGAATTCTAAACAACTCCCGATCGTTCAAAAAGAAATCCACGTAGATTTGTGCAAGCTTGGCGAGGGCCTCGGCAGCGCTGGAGGGCGTCTGGAGACTGTCGGAGATACGGTTGTGAAACTTTTCGATGTCGCTCAGAAGGATCTGCGTATAGATCTCTTCCTTGCTGTTGTAATAGAGGTAAATCGACCCTTTGCTCAGTTCCGCCTTCCGGGCGATACTCTCGACCGTGACGGTCTTGAAGCCCTTTTCGAAAAAAAGCTTCCGGGCCGCCTTCAGGATGGCGCTCTTCCGATTCTCGCGTTCCCTTTTCCGTCTCTCTTCCAGTCCCAAGATTTGAATACCTCTGATAATTGATCCGCCCTGCGCGTCATGCCTGCGCACAGGCGTCTTTCGGATTTCCAGTGAATCCGAAAAACCAACCGTAAGGCGATAAGGTAGGGGACAGCGAACAATTCGTACGGGTCACAACCCCGGCGACCCCAACGTCGATGAGTGACCCGCGATCAGATTATGAACTCTGGTCAATATATGACCGTTGGTCACGGCACTACCCCTATCGCATTATTTTTCTGCTGTCAAGGGAAATCATAGAGTGGAACGAAATAATTTGCTGCCGACGTAGTGATTGATTCTTAAGGGGTTTTGACATCTCAATGCCATAGATTCATTGCCGGTCGGCCAGGATACGCGAATGACGAAGGGTGGACGGGCCCTCACCGGTCATTTCTCTTGAATGCCTGAATCAGAAGGACCGAGGAAAGGCATTGGGGTGCGAGACGGGCATCGAGCCAAACGGGCAAACAATAGAGACGATTGACCCAGCCGAATAGCAGGACGAGAGATTCCGACAGGGCACCCTGCTTGTGTTTGCGCGCCAATTTCATCTTCCGCAAACGCTCGAAAAACGGGACCAACGAGATGATCGATAGCATGGTGATCTTTTCCAGGGGTCCGAGGACTTTCTGAGTCCCCGCGGCCTCCAGCCCCGCAGCAGCGAGATTCGTTATCATATCACCAAGGTCGTAACGGCGGAAATGGCTCACGAACCGATCGTCACCCGCAAAATAGGAGCGGCGGTGCGGGAAAGTCAGGATAAGCGCTCCCCCCGGTTTCAGGACCGACCGGATCTGCTTGAGCGCCTGCCGGTCGTCCGGAAGATGTTCCAGGACTTCGGAACAGATCACCTGCGAAAAGGAGCCTGACTTGAACGGGAGGGATCCCGCGTCGGCCACCACGTAATGACCCGCCGCCTCCCTTCTTTTGAGCGTGCGGAGTGCCGGAAATGAGATTTCGGAATAGACGATACGGTCAGAAGCCTCGGCCATGGGCGAGAGACCGCTTCCGACCTCCAGAACGAGCCCGTCCTGTCCCTTTTCCAACTGTTTCCGCACGGCACGACGCCGGAGGAGATAGTTGTAGAGATGGTTCTTCAGCGATACATAGGCATCGTCCGCGAAAAAATCCTCGAATCGATTGCTGTTTTTGGGATTCACGGGATCACCGGAAACAGTCTGGAACGGACGATTTCCATTCTGGCCAAACGGAAGTTCATCGCCGTCCAGAGGCAGCCCAGACCGTACCGGATACTGCGTCTGAGGTTGATTGAAGAGGCCTCGGCAAAGTATTTCGTGGGGCAACTCACCTCGGCAATCGTGTAACCCTTCCAGATGATCTGGGCCAGCATCTGGTTGTCAAAGAGGTAGTCGTCGGAATTGCCGTCCAGGGAAAGATCTTGCAGCAGTCTCCGTGAGAAAGCCCGGTAACCGGTGTGGTATTCAGAAAGCTTGGCACCGATCAGGATGTTTTCAGCCAGCGTGAGAAGACGATTGGCAAGGTATTTCCAGAGCGGCATCCCGCCCTTGAGTGCATACCCGCCCAGAATCCTGGATCCGAGGACACAGGGGTACAGATCGTTGCCGATCATGGCCGCCATGACGGGAATCAGTTTGGGGGTGTACTGGTAGTCCGGATGGACCATGATCACGATATCCGCCCCGGCCTCCAGGGCCATCCGGTAGCAGGTTTTCTGGTTGCCGCCGTAACCCTTGTTCCTTTCATGGACGAAGACCCGGGTGTTGGGCAGGCTGCGGGCAATGGCCGAGGTCTCATCATGGCTGGCATCGTCTACGAGAATGACCTGATCCACGATCTCCTGTTCCATGACCTCGTCATAGGTTCGCCGCAGGGTTTTGGCGGCATTGTAGGCCGGCATGACGACGACGATTTTACGATTCTTGAACATGGGCGTTTGATATCCTTAATGTCTTGTCCGATCAAGTGTTTTTTGCATGGCTGCTTCGCGTTGGTTGCCCGCTTGCATCGCGAGCATCGCTCTTCGCCCGAGTGCATCACGATGGTCCGGGTCCTCGCGGAGAACGCGCGCGTAGAAGGAATCAGCTTCCGGCAAGTTCTTCATCGACTCCATCGCCAGCCCCATGTTGAAAAGCGCCCCGGTATGCCGCGGGTTGAGGGCCAGGCTCTTTCCGTACTGGACGATCGCTTCTTCCGGCTTTCCCTGATGAACGAGAACCGTACCGAGATTGTTATAGTGATTCGGGTAATTCGGATTGATTCGGATTGCTTCCCGGTAGTGGGACACCGCCCCTTCCCAATCCCCCTCCTGGAAAAGAGCCCGGGCCAGGTTGCTGTGGGCGATATCGTTCCGTTCGGTCACCGAGAGGACATGCGAAAACAGGGTACGACTGCTCTCCCAGAACCGGAGTTGGTTGTGAGTCAAAATTCCTCCGGCCAGGAGCAGCAGCGGAAGAGCAGCCATGATGAGAACTCTCCAACGGGTCGAGCGGCTGGAAAAATCAGCCGCGCCCCAAACCGCCATGATGAACAAACCGATCAGGGGAAGGTAGGCGTAGCGGTCGGCCATGGCCTGAAGCCCCACCTGAACGAGGCCGATCACGGGAATCAGGGTTCCCAAAAACCATAACCAACCGACGACCAGATAGGGGCGTGACCGTGCCTGCTTCAGGACCAGGACCGTCAAGGACGCGATGAGCGCACCCGACAAGACTGTCTGCCAGGGGGCCAGGTTCACCGGATAAGGGTAGAAAACGGCCAGGTCGACGGGCCAGAAGAACTTCCCTAGGTAGACCGCATAGGCATGCAGGCCGTTGGCGAGCCGGAGGGTCAGCGGAAAACCCGACGACGTCAGGGCACCGCCCTGCCGCGCCGCCAGAAGCGTCATTACGACGGAACCCGCTGCCATCATGAAAAGGGGGATCTTTTCCCGAAGCAGCCCGGAAAACGCCACCGGCGGGCCAGGGGCCCACAAACCCCCCTTCGCGGGCCCGGTCAGTCCCCTCCTCAGCACTTGGACCGGAGTCCGTCTGAGCGGCCAGAAGTCAAGCAGGATCATGACAAAGGGGAGCGTAACCAGCATCGGCTTGGCCATCAACCCCAGCGCATAGGAAATCATTACCGGCAGATAGCTCCTCCATCCAGTCTTCCGAGTATAGAAGACGTAGAGCAAAAGCGTCAAAAGCCCAAAGAACATGCTGAGGACGTTCTTCCGCTCCGCCACCCAGGCAACCGATTCCACGTTGAGCGGGTGGACCGCGAAAAGAGCGGCAACACAGGCGCTTCGCGCGGTGGCTCCGGTCATGAGGCGAAGCAGCAAGAAGAGCAGGATCGTGTTGAGGAGATGAAAGATGACGTTCGTCCAATGGTGCCCGCCCGCATTCTCTCGGAACAACTGCCAATCCACCATGTGGGAAATCCAGGTGACCGGGTGCCAGTTGCTGCTGCTTTTCATATCCCGGAAGGCCCAGATCAGCCCGTCGAGGGTCAGGCCCGCCTGAACCTGCACATTATCCGTCACATAAAGCGTATCATCATAGTTGACAAAGCCACAGTCGCTTATCGGCTGGTAGCACACCAGAATCAGGGCACTCAACATCAGAGCAACCCGAATCTCCCTAGCATATTTGGATGCGATACGATGGATCATCATCGCCTTTCCAAAAATCCTTTTTGCTCGGGGATCTGTCTCAGAGCATTTTTATTCCAAAATTGTCTTTGTACAGCCCAGCTTCATCTTGTGACCATCCTGAAAGGTCAAAGGCTCCCGATGATCCTTCATCTCCTCACACCTTCGATCCGATTCTCATATCGCAAAATAGGACACATATGAGCCGAGAGCCCAGCAAGCGAAAAGGCCGTACGTGGCAGCCCTGACAAACCGCTGCCTGGACAGGACCTCAAATCCGGCAGTGCCCATGAGGGCGAAACATGGGATCAGCCCAAGTGCGTAGGTCGCCTTGGCGGAACTTAGAATGGGAA
This sequence comes from Deltaproteobacteria bacterium, assembly GCA_021372695.1. Next base: position 81,819 of record JAJFTY010000054.1, on the reverse strand, counting down.
CGGAAAGGAACATATAGAAAATGGCCACGAGATAGACGACTGCACTGCATGCAGAAAATCGCAGGATTCTACGAATTGGCTCGCGTCTTTCGCGCCAAGCCACGATGAAACCGATCAGAATGGCCGTCGAGGGCAAAAGGGACAGCAAGACGCCGCTCAGCATGAATCCGTAGTTCCAGGGAGGGCGATTGTATGCGCTCAGATAGCCGTCCGCCCAGAAAGAAGAATAAATGGCGTCCCAGAATCCGAAGATTGAGGAAAAGAACGGATGAAAGATAGATTCACCGAAAGTGTAACATTGCCCTAGGGTTCTGTAGCCCGGATCCTGCCACCAGACGATCTCCCGAGCGGCATCCCATCCGCCGATGAAATATCTGCCCATCTCAATCCAATTCTTCAGGTAATACCATCCTGCAACGGTCAGGGCGATGCCAATGAATGTGCCCACAAAACGTCCCACGGAGCTGATACCTTTGCTCGGAGAGTCGGTCTTCTGAAGAATATGGGCGGAGACAAAGAAAAGGAGCAGCGGAACACTTAAAAAGCCTGTGACCTTGGTCAGCAAGGCTAGCCCAAGTGTCAAACCCATAAGGATTGCCGTTTCCCGAGTCACCCCCCCTACTCCCGAAAAAACCCGATAGGCAAGCAGACTGAGTAGGGCGGTTAGACAACCGACCAGGGGCTCATTTCCCAAGGATTGGGACATATAGAGGTTCATGGGAAACAGTCCACCCAGAAGGGTCCCGATCACCTGTAGTGATTTCTTCCCCGGATATGCATACCTAAGCGCACGGTAGCAGATCTCGATTTGGACCATCCCGCACAGAAACGACAGGAGTTTTAGTATGCGGATAACGGTTTCCACGCTGAAAAGAGAGAGGAAAGATTGGTAACCGGCGGACGCCAGGAGGTAATAGAGAGGCGGCTGGAACATCTGCCATCCTTCCGTGGCCAGAGGGATACGTCCATTTTCGAACAGGAATTGAATATACTGAAGATGTCCTTTGGCGTCCATCCCCATCTCCAGCGGAAGTTTCCAGAAATTGTTGACGGCCATGACCAGCCAACCGGCCAGCAGCAGCCAGCGGACGGCACTGGCAGAGAGCGTTACTTTGCTGAATGGAAAAGCCGATAGATGGCTATCTGATCGGAGACTCAAGAAGAAAGAGAGGGAAAAAACCGAAAGAAAAAGAGGGAATAGCGATCGGATGGCCTGATCGGACCGGGGAAATTGTCTCGAAATCGATAGGGGTGATATCTGGTCCACAGGAAGTGCCGGCGTCCATTCTTGACCATCGTTGCTTGCCTCCCAAGACGCGCTGCTGAAAAGACCCAAGGACTTACAGTACGCCAGGAGCGCCGGATGGCCATTCAAATTTGACACGTCGATCCGTAGTGCGTGTTTGCCTGTCTTAAGCCATGGGACCATGTCCAGATGATGAGGTTCTTTCCATCGCGCCAGATCTTCCGATGTGCGGAAAATCAGCTGCCCGTCCAGGTAAACAACTGCTTTTTTCAGGGCATGGAAAGTCAGGACAGCTTTTTCAGGGGTCTCCCGAACGTCGAGACTGCAACGGAAACTTACGGACACATTTTCCGACCAATGGATCGCCAAGCGGAACGGTTTTGGAAACCGTATCCATTCCGCTCCGCTTTCGTTTACGAGCAGATTGAATCCAGGATCTGCCCGGAGGAGGAGCGCCACAGCCGAGAGGGCAAGGATTACAAGGATTACGATAATAAAGTTAATCAGCCGGGCGCGCTGACTCATGAAGTCCGCTGCCACGCCCGCCCAGTGGCCCTTGCTCACCTCTGCACTCCCACCCCTTCATTTCTTTCTAACAATGCTTCAATAATATACATGGGGCGATGCTTGACTTCTTCATATATACGGGCAATGTATTCACCAATGAGCCCCAGGCTCATCATGATGACGCTGCCTATTCCCAGCGTCACGAGGATTACCGTTGTAAAACCCTCTACGGCCGATCCACTTATTTTCGTCCACAAGGTTTGGAGACCCAGCACCAAACTCACGAGGAAGGTCGCAAACCCAAGCCAGGTGACGAACCTCAATGGTATTACCGAAAAGGATATCAAGGAGTTTCGCGCCAATTCAAAAAGACCATGTATCGTCCATCGCGATTTCTTTCGATCGCCCCAACGATCCGACGGTGAATAATAAACAACAGCGGAGGAATAACCAAACCATTTCATCAAGCCACGGAAGAAGCGGATGTTCTCATGCAGGTTCAGATATTGCTCAATCAATTTTCTATCTAGCAATTTATAATCACTGGAATTTCGGAGATTCAAACCGGCAATTTTGAAAAACAAACGATAAAACACAGAGGATCCTATGGCTCTCAGGCTTGATTCTGCTTGCCTTTTTTCTTTGACTGCCTCGACCATGAGGACTCCCGTACGCTCCCATATGCTGATCATTTCAGCCAGTAGCTCGGGAGGATGCTGCAAGTCAGCATCCATAACCACAGAAGCCGCTCCCAGTGACATTTTTAAACCCGCATAGATGGCAGCCTCCTTGCCAAAATTTCTGGTAAAGCGGATACATCTGATCTGTTGGTTCTCACGAAAACACGACTTGAGGACATTCCAGGTGTCATCTTCAGACCCATCATCAACGATGATAATCTCATAACCTATCCCCGACGGTGACAGGTTCTCGTCTACCTCTTTTATCAATACGGGCAGCGTAAGGGCTTCATTGCAAGCCGGTATCACAATGGAGATTCTAATCATATGATCTCTGGCCTTCCGTCAATTAAACACCGTACGGAGGCGATTTCACCTCCGCCAACTCACTGCGCCATTATGAGAAGAAACCCTATTGAGTTTGAGAACCGGGGAATAGGTTTGCCATCCCTCATAGGACTCGTATTTGACAAGGATATAGTCATTTTCCAGATCAAAACTCAGATTCATGTCCCCCTCCCTTTTCACTTGAATAAACCCAGAATCCCAACCTTTTAAAAAAAGGAAATATTTCCCTTTCCGGTAAGGATCAAACCGCCATTGCAGCTTACCGTTTGTATAATAAAAGTCAATTTTCAATTCTCGTCTTTCTCCGCAGGCCTCGGGGGATTTCTCCTCCATCACGCCGCGTTTCGTCACCAATTCACCATTCACGTTAATCAATACTTTTTTTCCGGGATGAAGATAGGTACAGGTACAATCCCGTACGCAGAAGCTCGGACCTTGCGGCAACCCCAGAACCGTTTTTCTCAAGGCTGAAAATGCCCAGTAGCAATGACCATGTGAGGTCAAGAGGAGGTTATTGGGGTTGTCATTGTACAGGAGGAATTTCCCCTCTGCACTTATTTCTTTTCCATAGGCCTGCCACCCACGTATGTTCTTCTGGACGTGAAAAGCACTGACGATCACGAATGCAACTGCAATACCGGCAATCATCATGGTCTTGGGAGTCCTGAAAAAGGGTGCGTCACAGAAGTATTGAACACCGAATCCAATTCCAACAAAGAAGACAAAGGAAAGAAGAAATAGATATCTTGAATAAAGAGTGCTGGCAACGGGCAGTATCGGCATGATCACACTACCTGCAATTATTATGATAAGAGCATTGTCGCGCCAGTTATTCCTGAACATCCGAAGAATGAATGCCATAAACAGTAGACCGGACAGCATCCACTGCCATATAGTGTCCCATCCCATTACCCTGATGATAGACAGCGGGAGATATAATATATCTTCCCCTCTGACCGGTATGTGGGGATAACCGGATAGCATACCTGAAGAATTAAGCATATAGAATCGCCAGAGAGCATAGCCAACGACAACCACCAGAAATGGATAGAGAGACTTCAGGCGTGACTTCTTCCTTGCCTGGGTCAAGACCGTCATGATAACGATTAAAGGCACATAAACCTCTTTCGCCAGGCAAGCCAAGAAATAAAAAAAAGCACTTCCATAGAGAAAGTTTTTATCATCCTTTTCCTCCGCTTTCAGGAAAAGATATACCGAAACCAACGCAAAGAGGAGCCCCTCTATGTAATGACGGGTCATCAGATGATTGGCAGCGTCACAGAGAGGCACAGAAGCCACAAATAAAGACAAACTCAGCGCGGTAACGAGGGGTGACAGAAACCGAATCAGAACCACATTGGCGCACAGAAAGAGCATCGATAGGCTCAGCATCTGATGCCAATAAAAAGGACGAGGATTAAAACCGAACGCCAAATAGTCAATCCCCAAAGACAGCGGTTCCCAAGGCGTGAAATTAATGGGCGAAAAACTTCTCGCAGGTTCAAAGAAGGCCGGATATATTCCATTTTGCGAAATATAGAACAAATGACAGGGATCATCAAATAACCACCAGTTTCCTAAAACGGGATAATATAAGATCCACAACAAGAAAACCGGGATTGCATATGAAGACAGGATCGCAATTCTCTGTCCTGAAGATAGTATCTTTTTTCTGAGCTGCGGCTCGTCACTCATTTTTTATTTAATTCCATCATTGACTTAGCCAAGTTATCCTTGGCATCCTGGTAACCGGGACTGTGTGCGAGGGCTTCCCGAAATCGGATAACCGCCTCTTCGTGCCTTCCTTGGCAGGCCAGGGCCGCGCCGAGATTATTCAGGAGTTTCGCATCCGCCGGGCTTATCTCCAGTGCCTTGCGGTACTGGGAAATGGCATCTTCGAAGAGACCCTGCTTCATATAAACGATGCCCAGATTAAGCATTGCCGCGGAATAATCCGGCTTGATCCGTAGCGATTCCTGATAATGGGACCGCGCTGCCAGCAGGTCTCCCTGCCCAAGCCGCACATTTCCCATCCCCATTTCGGCAATGTGATTATTTTTCGTGGCCTTCAGTGCTTTTCTGAAAGCCAGTTCGCTATTTTTCCAGTCCGGAAGCGCCGCCTGTGTAAAAGAGGCTAAGACGAGAATCACTGCAGCCCAAACTGCCGGAAGATAACGGCGACAGGAGAATCCTCTCAGGAGATCGGGTACCCCCCAGATGGCAATGACGAATATTCCGATCAGCGATATGTAGGCGTACCGGTTGGCCATGGACTGGAAGCCCACTTGAACGATTCCGATGACCGGAAAAAGAGTAATGACATACCACAACCAGCCGGTGATCAAATAACGGTACGTCCGCCCCTTCAGACAGACGAGACTGGTCACAGCTGCAACAAAGAGGATGGACGACGCAACCTGCCAGAAAGGGCGAGATGCTGGATAGGGATAGAAGATGGCCAAGTCAGTCGGCCAGAACGCCTTGAGCACATACATAGCATAGGAAATGAGGGCATTTTCGATTCGACCGGTGAGTGGAAAAACGGAAACTGCCTTTACCGCACCGCCTGCCTTGGCCGCATAGAAGGTGATCCATGCGGAAACGAGTGATAAGACGAAAAGTGGTGCCTTTTCAAGCAACAGGCGCATCGCCTGTTTCCTTCGCTTTGCACGAATAGGCATACCCGCCGCTTGATCTAGATCGGACAAAGAAAGGCGCCGCAGCGGCCAGTAATCGAGAAGGAAAAGCACAAGCGGCAGTGTCACCAGCATCGGTTTCGCCAGCAGGCCGAGAACAAAGGATAGGAGCACTGGCCAGTACCGCACCCATTGAGGTCTTTCCGTATAACGCACATAGGCCATGATCGTCAGGAGAAAGAAGAGGGTGCTGAGAAGATTCTTCCTCTCTGCAATCCAGACCACGGATTCAATGTTGAGCGGGTGGACAGCGAAAAGGGTCGCCACGACGGCACATCTTCCGTTCTTGCCGGTCATCCGTCGCAGAAGAAGGAAGAGAAATATTGTGTTTAGGATGTGCAGAAAGAGGCTTGTGGCGTGGAAACCGGCAGCATTCAGACCGTACAACTCGTAATCCGCCATAAGTGAAAGCCAGGTCAAGGGGTGCCAGTTCGTCGCGTCGAACGTGGTCATGGCCCAGCTGACGCCTGGCCAAGTGAAGCCTTTTCGAATATGCTCATTTTCAACGACGTAGAGGTTATCATCCAAAGCGATGAAATCATAGTCCGTAACCGGCCAGTAGACAGTCAGGACGGCAGCGGATAGAAGGAGACAGATGATGATCTGACGAATTCTTCCGTTCAATGCGGTTTATTCCACTGTTTCAACCCGCCACGGATAACCACACCACGCGGGTAGCTGCGGATATCTTCGTGATTATGAAACCTGACCTGAACGACCGAATGAGACTCTTAGAAAGCCCGGCTTACGTGCTTGGCACCGCTTCCACCACGCCCCGTTCGCTGAACGTAGAGCGAAGCACCCGTTGTTGCTACCGGATAATTTATCCGGTCAGGTCAAAAAAAGGGCGAGGTCGCCCCCGCCCTTCGGAAACATCTTTAGGCCCTTCTAAGGCGTAATCGTACCTGTTGAGGTCACCGAAAAAACAACGGCCGGGTTTGAGGCGGTGTGTGTAGAAGTTATCGCAAGGCCGGCTTGATTTCCGGCTGCCGTCGTGGTCACGCTATTAGTGGCCACAAAGCCGTTCAGGTTGCCGATGTTGGCGATGGTCTCCGCAGGGTAGTCGGAGAAATAGGCCTGTGCTGCCGTGTAGGCGTTCTTCGCGTCCGACTTAGCTGCGGCGTTGTAACCCCTCTGCTTGTAGGCCGTGAACTGCGGGATGGCGATTGCCGCCAGGATGCCAATGATGGCGATGACGATCATGAGTTCGATCAGTGTGAAGCCCTTTTTGTTCCCCTTCCTGAATGCTTTCATCATGTCTTTTTCTCCTTTTATTTTTTTCCGTTTAATGTTTGTCGGTATTTTATGATTCCCTGATTGATCGAAATATGGCCCTATTTGTTTTTCCAACCACCTCCTTTTCAGTTGCATCCCCTATTCCTCGGTTTTGGCACCATATGAGCAAGGATCGTACCATTCCTCGTGCCGCGTCTTTTTGGGCGCCTGTCTTTTGACGATAACGTCATTCTTTCATGAACTTACAAAAATTGACCGGATGGACCGGGTTTTCTTGCTCCTCCCTTCTCTCGCCCTTTTCCTGTCATTTTCACGACTCATGTCGGCATTTTCCCATGCCGGCCGATTTCACTTTACGCTTCCCGGCCTCCATGTTACAGAACTCGCGTTCACTCGATACTAGGAACGCCGATGGAAAAGACACTTTTGCAGCATGGGGCGATGATCTTCTGGCTGGCCGGGTGGTGTGCGATTCAGGCGGGAATCGGCCGACTCTGCCTGAGTGCGACATCCATCCGCTTCGCATCCCGAAGTGAGGGAACTTTCCTTGCCTCGGGCATCGGCCTGACGATTTCGGGCTATGCCGTTTTCATTCTGGGCGCCACACGTTCACTGGACTCCCTCCGCATCTGGATTCTGCTGATCGTGCTGACGATCCTCTCCATCGCCGGTTGGTGTCGCTCCCTTCAGGGCTTCCCGACAGCACCGGCTGAATCTTCTGCCTCCCCCTGGGAGCGGGCGGCGAAGGTTCTCCTGGGCATCCTGCTTTTTGCCGCCCTTCTTCTCGTTCTGACGCCGGAGGCGGGCAAAGATGCGCTGATCTACCATCTCGCCGTTCCGAAGCTCTACCTCCTCCATCAAGGCTTCTATTCCATCCCGGGAAACATTTTTGCCGACTACCCCTTGCTGGCGGAAATGCACTACCTCCTCGCGCTATTCCTTCAAAACGACCTCCTGGCCAAAGCGATGAATTTTGCCGTTCTCTGCGGCCTCCTCCTCGGAACGGCCCTCTTTGCCCGCTTTCTGCTCAAGGAGCATGCGTTCCCCTTCTTGAGCCTGCTGATTTTCCTCTCGATCCCTTCGGTCTTTGCCGTTTCGCACGTAGCCTATAGTGACTTCTTCGTCGCCTTTTTCACGCTTGCGGCGACCTACTCGTTCTTCCGCTGGTCCGAGCAAGGGACAACGGCCTGGCTGATCCTCAGCGGCATTTTCGCCGGATCGGCCGCTGCCTGCAAATACACGGCCCTTCTGCTGACGCCGCTCTGCGGTCTCGGCATCCTTTGGATCGCCCTACACCGCAGGGAGGAGGCTCCTCGCACCCTGCGTCTCCTGCTGCTCTTTGCCGCCGCCGCTCTCATCGCCGGCTGCCCTTTCTATATCAAAAACTGGATGACCACGGGAAACCCTTTCCACCCCTTCCTCTACGGAATCTTCGGAGGCCGGGGCTGGGATGCCGATCAGGCGCGCCTCTATGATCTTTTCGTCCAGAACCTGGGCATGGGAAGATCCCTCTTGGACTACCTCCTCATTCCCTGGAACGTGAGCCTTCGTGCGAAGATGGACAACCCGCAGTTCGACGGGATCCTCGGACCGATCTTTCTTATGACCCTTCCCTTCCTTGCGGGACTTCGCCGGTTGGAACTGCCCGTCCGGATGATGCTGATCTATCTGTTTCTCTCCTTCCTCTTCTGGGCCTCCTCCGCCCAGCAGATCCGCTACCTGATCCCCCTTTTCCCCCTGCTTGCCCTGATCACCGGGGTGATCTTGACCCGTTACCGGAGCCGCCGGGGGATCTTTGCCCTTCTGCTCTGCATCATCACCGCGAGCCTCGCCTTCAATGGTTATCATATCTTCCGGGATTTCATAAAGATCAGCCCCATGCGGGTTGCCGCGGGGATTGAATCGCGGGATGCATTTCTCTCCCGCGTCCTGCCGCACTACCCCATGTATCTTTTCGTCAACCGGACTCTGCCGCCAGATGCGCGGGTATTTCTCATCTATATGAAGAATTACACCTTCCTCTGCGAGCGCGACTGCTATTCGGATTCCATGTTCGAGGCCCATTCCCTGCAGAAAATCCTGCGTGATGAAGCCACCGTGGAGGGCGTGCGCAACCGTCTGGCGGCCATGGGTTTCACCCATCTCCTCTATGACGCGGTCTTTCTCCTCGGCGACCCCAGCCCCCTTTCGGCAGAGCAGAAGAACCTCTTTCGTGACTTCCGGAATCGCTACCTGCACGTCATCAGGACGGAGGGGACCTTTGAACTCTACCGCCTTCATCTTCCTGGCGAAATAAATGAGGCGCAGCCGATTCCGGGCGGACAGCCTCACTTCCCGGCGAACTGACTGGATCGAGCAGGGGAAAGCGGCACGGGTGTATTTTCCAGTGGCGGGACCGCGATCATTTTACCGTTTATGCATCGGGATCGTTTGTGGTATAGTCTGGCCCGGATGGCAAAGGAGGATCCCATGTACGAAGTCACGATCCGGAAATCCTTTTCGGCTGCGCATCTGCTCCGGGAGATCGGCGGCAAGTGCGAGGAGCTCCATGGGCACAACTTCATCGTCGAGGTGTCGGCCGCTGCCGAGGCGCTCAACGAGGACGATCTTTTGATCGATTTCCGGCTCCTGAAGCGCTGGACGGACGAGGTCCTCGACGGACTTGACCACAAATATCTGAACGAACTCGAATCCTTCAAGGGCGTCAACCCCTCTTCCGAACGCATTGCGCGCTACCTCTACGAGTGCATCGACGCAAAGGCGGGGAAGGCCAAGGTCCCCTTGACCCGCGTGACCGTCTGGGAATCGGAGAGCGCCCGAGTCTCCTACAGCCGATGATCGACATCCAGAACCAGAAAGACGAGCGCAACATCAATATCCAGAAGGTCGGGGTCAAGGGGCTCAAGTACCCGATCGTCGTCCTCGACCGCGCCCATGGGACGCAGGCGGTCAATGCCACGATCAACATGTACGTCAGCCTGCTCCATCAATTCAAGGGGACGCACATGAGCCGCTTCGTCGAGGTCCTCAACGAAATCAGGGAGCAGGTGAACATCCGGACCTTCCAGAGCATCCTGGATAAGATCCGCGCGAAGCTGCATGCGGAATCGGCGCATATCGAAATCGAGTTTCCCTACTTCATCGAAAAGGCTGCGCCAAAATCGGGCGCGAAGAGCCTGATGGAGTACCGTTGCCGGTTTCTGGGCACGAGCGACAGCAAGGGGATGGATTTTATCGTCGGCATGGAGGTCCCGGTCACGACCGTCTGCCCCTGTTCCCGGGAGATCAGCCGGGCCGGCGCCCACAACCAGCGAAGCATCGTCACGGCCATGGTCCGGTTCCGGAAATTCTTCTGGATCGAGGAGGTCATCCGGTTGATCGAACAGTCCGCCAGCGGCGAGGTCTACTCGCTTCTGAAGCGCGTCGATGAAAAATATGTCACGGAGCGGGGCTACGACCATCCGATGTTCGTCGAAGACGTGGTCCGGAATGTGGCGGAAGGGCTCGGGAAGGATCCGAACTTCGTCTGGTACCGGGTGGAGGCCGAAAATTTTGAGAGCATCCACAACCACAGCGCCTACGCTTGCGTGGAGAAGGAATAGCCATGGGAAACGAAGGAAAAGATTCTTTTTTTAGTCTCTACCGACACGGATTCATCCGCGCCGCCGTCTGCACCCCCACGGTCAGGGTGGCCGACACCGCATTCAACGCCGAAGAGACTATCCGCCTCGCCCGTGAAGCCGCCGAAAAGAAGGCCGTCTTCGCTCTCTTCCCGGAACTGGGGCTGTCGGCTTACTCGAACGACGACCTCTTCCAGCAGGAGGCCCTTCTCCAGGGGGTTGTCCGCGCCATAGAGCGCATCGCTCGTGAAACGGAATCGCTCAACCTGATCCTCGCGGTCGGCGCCCCCCTGCGCGTCGATTCCCGGCTGTTCAACTGCGGCGTCGTTCTCTATCGCGGCCACATCGCGGGAATCGCCGTAAAATCCTATCTCCCCAATTATCGGGAATTTTACGAGGGCCGTCAGTTCAGCCCTTCCGGGGAGGTGCTTTCGAGAACCATCCGTCTCTGCGGTCAGCAGGATATCCCCTTCGGTGCGGACCTCCTGTTCGAGGTCGGCAATATCCGCCATTTTTGCTTCTTTCTGGAGATTTGCGAAGATGTGTGGGTCCCCGTTCCTCCTTCCTGCTTCGCGTCCATGGCCGGGGCAACGGTCATCGGAAACCTTTCCGCCTCCAATGTTACGATCGGAAAGTCGGAATACCGGCAGAGTCTGGCAGCCAACCAGTCCGCCCGCTGCATCGCAGCCTATCTCTACGCCGCTGCCGGCCCCGGGGAATCGACGACGGATCTTGCGTGGGACGGCCACGCCATGATCTGTGAAAACGGCAACCTCCTTGCCGAGTCGGAAAGATTTGCGAACCGGTCTCAGATCACCTTTGCCGATCTCGACCTCGACCGCCTTGCCCAGGACCGGATGCGGCAGACGACTTTCGGCTGCAATGCGCTGAACCACAGAGAGGCGCTCCTCAAGTTCCGCAGGATAGAGATGAATCTGGACCCGATCGGGGGCCGACTCCTCCTGGATCGGGAGTACGCCCGCTTCCCTTACATCCCCGCGGACCCGGCCAAGAGGGATCAGCGCTGCTACGAGGCCTACAGCATCCAGGTTCAGGGGCTTGCCCAGCGGCTGCAATCTGCAAGGATCGACAAGATCGTCATCGGCGTCTCCGGGGGCCTCGATTCCACGCACGCCCTGATCGTCGCCGCCCGGACCATGGACATGCTCACGCTGCCCCGCTCCCATGTACTGGCCTATACAATGCCCGGCTTTGCGACATCCGAGAAGACCCACCGCAATGCCCTCCGCCTCATGGAGGCGCTCGGGGCGGAGGTCAACGAGATCGACATCAAGCCGAGCTGCATGCAGATGCTCACGGACATCGGCCACCCCTTTGCCGAGGGCAAAACGGTCTACGACAGGACCTTCGAAAACATTCAGGCCGGAGAGAGGACTTCGCACCTGTTCCGCATCGCCAACTGGAGAAACGCACTGGTGGTCGGCACGGGCGACTTGAGCGAACTCGCCCTCGGCTGGTGCACCTATGGCGTAGGCGACCACATGTCCCATTACAATGTGAACGCCAGCGTCCCCAAGACTCTGATCCAGCATCTGATCCGCTGGGTTGCCCGGTCCGTGCAGTTCTCTCCCGAGGTTTCGGCGACCCTCCTGGACATCCTGGAGACCGAGATCAGCCCCGAGCTGATCCCGGGCGATGTGGAGACCCTGCCCTGCCAGAAGACGGAGGAGGTTGTCGGGCCTTACGAACTTCAGGATTTCAACATCTTCTACACAACCCGCTTCGGTTATCTCCCGACCAAAATCGCCTTCATGGCCTATTGCGCCTGGCGCGACCGGACCCTGGGTCATTGGCCGGATATCCCCGAGCCGAAGAGGAATGACTATACGATCAAAGAAATTCGCCACTGGCTCGAGGTATACCTCTACCGGTTCTTCCAGACCAGCCAGTTCAAACGCTCCTGCATCCCCAACGGCCCCAAGGTCGGTTCGGGCGGCTCCCTGTCACCGCGGGGCGATTACCGGGCGCCGAGCGACAGCGAGGCTGCCGTCTGGCTCGAGGATGCAAAGAAAATTCCGGAGCGGGATGAGTGAAGGATGTGAACGATGAAGAAAGAACAGTACAGAGATTTTGACGCCACGGAGCTCTTCTGCCCGAAATGCCGGCGTGCCGTGCCGGTGCGGAAGCGACTCCTGCTGGTCCTTTCAAACGGGGACAAATACGACTATAGCTGCGTCTATTGCGGCACCTCGGTAGGCGACAAGGTCGTGAAAGAGCAGGATAACCTCACCCTGATCCTCAAATAGGCGGTTCGCCATTCCGGGCAGTCATGAGGCTGGATGAATCCGGGGCGGCTCGGGCCGCCCCGGTAAGATCCATCAATCCTCATGCAATTCCCGGATGCCTGCGTAGTAGTCCAGGGCTTCCGGATTCTTCAGGGCGTCCCGGTTCTGAACCACCTGTCCCTCGATGACCTTCTTGACCGAGAGTTCGACCTTCTTCATGTTCAGCGTATAGGGAATGTCCGGCACGGCGATAATCTTGGCCGGAACGTGACGCGGGGACGCATTCGTCCGGATCGTCTTGCGGATCCGGTCGCGGAGCTCATCGGTCAGCTCCTTCCCGGGCGCCATCTTCACGAAGAGGATGACGCGGACATCGTTCTTCCAGTTCTGACCGACGACGATGCTGTCGGCAATTCCCTCGATGTTCTCGACCTGACGGTAGATCTCCGCCGTGCCGATCCGCACGCCTCCGGGATTCAGCGTGGCGTCCGACCGGCCGTAAATCACCACGCCGCCCCGTTCGTTGATGAGGATGTAGTCGCCGTGCCGCCATATGTTCGGATAGACCTCGAAATAGGCGGCCAGATATTTCTTGTTCCCCGGGTCGTCCCAAAAATAGATGGGCATGGAGGGGGACGGCGCCGTACAGACGAGTTCGCCCTGCTGGTTGATAACCGGCTTTCCGCTCTCGTCGAAGGCTTCGACTTTCATGGCAAGCCCCCGGCATTGAAGCTCCCCGGAATAGACCGGCCCCATCGGATTGCCCAGCGCAAAGCAGCCGTTGATGTCCGAACCGCCGGAAATGGAGGCCAGCTGAAGATCCGCCTTCACCTCCCGGTAGATGAACTCGAACCCCTCTTCGGACAGCGGCGAGCCCGTCGAGAGAAGGGTCCTCAAGGCGGAAAGGTTGTACTCCCTGCCCGGACGCACCCCCTCGTTCATCAGCGCAGCAATGTACCCGGCGCTGGTGCCGAAGATCGTGATCCCCTCGTCCTGGGCGGTACGCCACAGAGCGCCCGGATGCGGATGAAAGGGGTTCCCGTCGAACAGGAGAAGTTTCGCCCCCACGGCCAGCGAACTGACGAGCCAGTTCCACATCATCCACCCGCAGGAGGTGAAGTAGAAAATCGTGTCGTTGCGTGTAAGGTCCGTGTGGAGGACCAGTTCCTTGAGGTGGTGGATCAGGATCCCCCCGGCGCTCTGAACCATGCACTTGGGGAGGCCGGTCGTCCCCGAAGTGAACATGATGTAAAGCGGATGGCTGAAGGGAAGCTGCTCGAAATCGATGTGCAGGCCGCTTTCAGCAGCCAGAAACGATCCGTAATGGACCGCGTTGCGCAGGGAGCTGATATCGGGATTGCTTTCGGTATACGGGATGACGACAACCTTCTCGATTGATGGGAGATCCTTCAGAATCTCGGCCACGCGGGAGATCGAGTCGAGGCTCTTCCCCTTGAAGAAATATCCGTTGGCCACGAAGAGGACTTTCGGTCTGATCTGGCCGAAACGATCCAGCACCCCCTTGATTCCGAAATCCGGGGAGCAGGAGGACCAGACCGCCCCCAGGCTGGTTGCGGCGAGCATCGCCGTCACGGCCTGGGGCATGTTCGGCAGGAATCCGGCGACGCGGTCGCCGGCAACCACACCACAGGCCTTCAAACTCTTGGCCAGCCTCGCCACCTCGTCGTAGAGCTCCGCATAGGTCAGCTTGACTGTCGGATGATCCTCGCCCTTGAAGATCAAGGCCACGGAGTCGTCCCGGAAGCGCAGCAGGTTTTCCGCGAAGTTCAGCCGGGCGCCGGGAAACCATTCGGCCCCCGGCATTTTGCGTTCATCGTCCACAACCCGGTCATAGCCCTTTGATGCCTTGATCCCGACGAAATCCCAGACATCGGTCCAGAATTCGGAGATGTGGCTCACCGACCAGGCATAGAGACCTTCATAATCCGTGAAGGCCTGCTGGTGCCGCTTGTTGACGAAAGACATGAAGCAGTACATGTTGCTGTTTCTGACGCGCTCCTCCGAAGGCTTCCACAGCAGCTTCCCCATTCCAGTCCCTCCTTTTTTGAATGAATGATACATCTCCCCGCCATTGCGGGATCAGGCTGCCCGCAAACCGGCTACAAGAGAGATTCGGCGTGATGTATACGGATTAAAAAGTGAATGCGGTTTCTAACCACAATTTGATTGACGGGTCAATCAAATTGTGCGGCAAATAATGGACATTGAAAAGGACGTTTCCCGCCGGTCATTTTGCGGATTTCTTCTTCTCCATGGCTTTCTGCAACTTCTCCGCGAGAGCGCCCATCCCCCCCGCCGCAGCCTCGTCCCTATAGACCACGGCGGCCTCCCGTGACGCGGATTTTCCTCCCAGGTAATCCCCGAGGAGTTCCCGGCTGTGCACATCCTCGTGGCAGTAAGCGCAAAGGTTTTCCCAGTTGCTTCCGTCGGCCGGGTTGTTGTGATGATTTCCGTCCTTGTGATGCACCGTCAGCAGATGGCGGTGCTCAGCGTCGAAGTCGCGGCCGCAGCGGCCGCAGACGAGACCGTGCAGGGCAAGCGACCTCTCCCGATACTCCTCTCCCGCAGAGCTCTGTGCCGCCTTGATCTCCCGGACAACCTCCTCGGCTGTTCTGGTCGGTCCGGTCTTTTCCGGGACCTTCCGGACCACCACGCGCCCGCCTCTGCTTCCGTACGTTACGCCAGCCATATCCTGTCTTCCATCGCCCGGTCATCGAAGAGTCGCCCTGCCGACCGGCTATTGCTTCCCGCAGCCCGGTCTGCCCGGATCTCTGCCCATCATAACCCCTGCAAACGTCCGGACCCCCTTGGCCACCGCAAGGACGGTCATCACCCGTCGGGCAAGGGGAAAATTGACGCGGCGTCTGAGAACCTCTGCCACCCCAAGCATGACCCCGACGACTCCCTGCACCTTTCTGAGCGTCAGTGAAATCTCCGCGACCTCCCGGCTCACGGTGGTCGTCGTCCGGTTGATGTTGGTCGTGATCTCCTCCAGGTTTTGCATGATCGCGGGGAGATCCCGATTGAGAATCTCAAGGGTCTGCGCCAGCCCCTTCGCCGTCCTCCAGATCTGGATCAGAAAGGGGACAGAAAGCAGGGCAAAAAACAGAAAAACCACCCCCACCAGTATCAGTATGATCTCCAGGTCATTCATGCGTCGTCTCCAGCGGTTGAACGGTTCAGACGGTCTTGCCCTGCTCCTCCTTGAACGCCTCCACGCCGGCCTCGATCGCCTTCTTCAGTCGCGTCTTCCCCTCCTGGAGGGTTTCCCTCCCGCGTTCCGCCAAATCTTCGGCCTCCTCCACCTTCTCCTTCGCCGTCTCCTCCAACTCCCTCAACCGCGCCACGGTTGCATCGTATGCCTTTTTGCTCTTCTCGACGGCAAGATCATACTCCTCTTTCGCCTTTGCCAGGATTTCATCCGCCTTCCGCGCGAGTTCCTCGCGGGTCTCCTTGCCGCTTTTGGGTGCGTACAGGATGCCGATCACCGCGCCGATCAAACCTCCGACAATCAAACCTCCGATAAAATCTCCGCTCTTGCTCATGGTATGACCTCCTTGTCGTTTCTTTCGTTCGGCCGGATTATACAATAGCCGAACCGCGCCGGTCAAAAAATATATTTGTAAAATCGGACGCCTCAGCGATAGAAAAAAGCCCGGCAGACTACCTGCCGGGCCTTCTTCACGTGCGTTTCTGATCCTACTTCGTAGCAGGGGCCGCCGGAGTCGCCTCAGGGGCAGGGGCCGGTGCCGGAGCGGGCGTAGCCTCAGGCGCGGGGGCCGGGGCGGGAGCCGCAGTTTCCGCAGGTTTCTGCTCCTCTGCCTTCTTGCAGCCGACGACCGCAAACGACAATGTCACGAAGAAAAGCAGAGAAAGAATGATCGCAAATGCCTTTTTCATTAACATGTCACCTCCTTTCACAGATTTTAAACCGACGCAGGTTCGCCGAAGCATCGCCAACGTCGCGGCGGACGATACTCCGTTATTTTGCCTTGTCAAGACAATTTTCTCATTATATAAACTGGGCACTTCGAGGGGCGAGGCGCCGAAATGATCTTGGGCATTGATGTTGGCGGCACACATACGGATGCGGTTCTGATCGATCATCTCACCGTATTCAAAAAGGCCAAGGTCATGACGGACGGGAACAACCTCCTTTCATCCCTGCTCGCAGTCACGACCGAACTGGTCGATGAATCGACCCTGGGTCAACTGGAGAGGGTCGTCCTCAGCACCACCATTTCCACCAATGCCATCGTTCAAAACAAGGTCGACCGGGTGGGAATGCTGGTCGTCAGCGGCCCCGGACTCCCGCCTTCCCTGTACGACGTCCCCCAGGACACCTATTTCCTCTCCGGCTACATCAACCACCGCGGCATGGAAATCGCCGCCATCGACCGGAGAGAGGCCCTCCACATGCGGGACCGTTTCCGCAGTGAGGGGATCCGGCATGCGGGCATCGTGGGAAAATTCTCGACGCGCAATCCCCGGCAGGAGACCGCGCTTAAGGAGATTGTCCAGGATCGGCTCGACCATGTCTCCCTAGGCCACAGGATGTCCGGTCATCTCAACTTTCCCCGCCGGATCGCGACGACCTATCTCAACGAGGCGGTCTGGAGCCTCTGCCAGAGGTTCGTCAAGGAGGTGCTCCATTTTGTCCGCGCCCGGGGAATCGACGTTCCGATCTATATCCTGAAGGCGGACGGGGGAACCTTTGACATCGCGGAATCCATGGAATTTCCCGTTCAGACGATACTCTCGGGACCGGCGGCCAGCGTCATGGGAATCCTGGCAACGGCCGGGTGCAGAAGCGATGCCATCGCCCTGGACATCGGTGGCACCACCACAGATATCGCCCTCTTCGCCGACGGGGTTCCGCTCTTCGAACCCTTCGGCGTCACGATCGAAGGCCACAAGACGCTGATCCGGGGGCTCCGGACCCGGTCGATCGGCGTCGGAGGCGACAGCGTCGTCCGTCTCCGGGGGGGAAGGCTCTCCGTCGGACCCGAGCGGGAAGGACCGGCCGCCGCCTTCGGAGGGCCCTGCCCGACCCCGACCGATGCGATGATCGTCCTCGGCATGACCGGCATCGGCAATCCCGAGAAAGCTGCGGCCGCCATTCGCCCCCTGGCCGATGCCCTTCATTGCACCATTGTCCAGACAGCCCTCACGATCTTTCAGGAAACATGCCGGATGATCGCCGTCCATGTCCGGGAGTTCATCGAGGAGATCAACAACCAACCTGTGTACACGATCCATGAGATGCTCGAGGGGAAATGGCTCTATCCCCGTCTTCTCTATGTCGTGGGGGGACCCGCCGGCCTCATGGCGCCCGAACTGGGTCTGCTCCTCAACTGCGAGACCTGCACCCCGGTCCATGCCGAGGTGGCCAATGCCATCGGTGCCGCCCTGGCCAGGACGACGGCGGAAATGACCTTGCTGGCGGACACGGAACGACGTCTCCTGACGATCGGGGAAGAGGGCTTCCAGTCCGCCATCCCGCCACACTTCACGATGGAGGATGCGGTCTGCATCGGCCGGGAAAAGCTCCGGGAAAAGGTTCTGAAGATGGGCGCCGCCGAAGAGGATCTGGAGATCGAGGTGGTCGAAGCCCAGGAATTCAACATGATTCGCGAGTACTGCACGACCGGCAAGAATATCCGCGTCAAGGTCCAGATCAAGCCGGGGTGCACCGCCGACCTCAGCCGGAGCGATGCCCTATGACGATGAAACGGCAAAAGAGAACGGGGCTGATCTTCTTCCCGGCCTTCGACTGGGCCATTTCGCACAACCACCCTGAGCGGGAGGAGCGCCTCCTGTACACCCAGGATCAGGTATTTGAGGAGGGGCTGCTTGATTTTGAGAACATCCGCGAGTATAAGCCCGGGATCGCGACGGCGGAGGATATCAACCGGGCGCACATCTGCGTCCCCGACGCATGCAGCGTGGTCACGGAGTCGCACCTCATCTCGGCGGGCGGGGCCATCACCGCGGCACAGAAAGTTCTCTCGGGCGAAGTCGACAACGCCTTCGCCCTGGTCCGGCCGCCCGGCCACCATGCGATGCTCGTCGTCCATGGCGCCCGGGGCTTCTGCAACGTGAATATCGAAGCGATCATGGTCGAATACATCCGCCGCCACTTCGGACCGAAGCGGATCGCCATCGTCGACACCGACTGCCACCACGGCGACGGCACCCAGGACATCTACTGGAACGACCCGGACACGCTCTGCATCTCCATCCATCAGGACGGCCGGACACTCTATCCGGGAACCGGCGCCCGCAACGAATTCGGCGGGCCGAACGCCCTCGGGGCGACCGTCAACATCCCCCTCCCCCCGCAGACCTCGGATCAGGGGTTCCTGATGGCTCTCGACCGGGTGGTCCTCCCGATCCTGGACGAGTTCAAGCCCGACCTGATCATCAACTCCGCCGGCCAAGACAACCACTACACCGACCCGATCACGAACATGCGCTTCTCAGCGCAGGGGTACGCCCTGCTGAATGAAAAGCTCGCGCCCGACATCGCCGTTCTGGAGGGAGGGTATTCCATCGAAAGGGCCCTCCCTTATGTCAACGTCGGCATTATCCTGGCGATGGCGGGCCTCGATTACAGCTACGTCCGGGAGCCAGACTACGACCCGATCGCCCAGAGGCAGTCGGCCGAGATCACCCGGATCATCGATGAGGAATGCGAAGAGGTCATGGCCCTCTGGCGGGCACGGCGCGAGATGAAGGCGGAGCTGGTCGGCGCCGCCCCTTACGTGAAGCGGAAGAAATACATCTATTACGACACCGACGGCATCAGCGAGCAGCAGGAGGAGACGGTCCGCGTCTGCGACGACTGCGGGGGGCTGGTCATGATCGAATCGGTCGCCGACACCGAAAACCGGATCTTCGCCGTCGTTCTCCCGGGGCAATGCTGCCCCGAGTGCCGGAGCTATGGGGAGATGTTCTACGAGCGAACCAACCGGGGAAAACACAACCGCATCTATTTTCAGGACCGGGAGAGGGACCTCTTCCTGGTCAAGTGAACCATCAACAAGGAGAGCGCAACATGGCAGACGAGATCGACCAGAGGACTCAGGAAACCGCGAAGAGGCTCTTCGGCGGCGGAATCAAGATGGATCCCCCTTACAAATTATGGAAGGCCTTCGACCGGGACCTGGCCAATGACTTTTCCCGGTTCATCACCGGGAATCTCTACTCCCGCACCGTCCTCACCCCCCAGGAACGGCAGATGGTCGCCTGCGCCGTCCTCGCGGCCACCCGATCCGGTGAAGAGCTTAAACTCCACGTGAACGCGGCCCTGAACGTCGGGTGCGACCCGAAGAAGCTGACGGAGCTCTTCTTCCAGGTGGCGACCTACGCCGGCATGCCCACCGTCAACGAGGCGCTCGCGGTCTACCGCGAAGTCCTCACCGAACGGGGCGAATGGCCGATCCAGAAGTGAATCCGCCGGAAAACCGTCGCGAGTATAACGGTGCCGGCTGCTGTCGTTGAAAAGCAGCGGGTATCATTCCTTCTTTGTTGAACCCTTGGTTGATCCATGAATGGCAATAATAGATCCGACGTCGCCCCCGGCATGCGGGTGAAGGTGGTCCGGAAAGAGGATCAGCGGAGCGGCGCCCTCACCGAGGGGGTCGTCCGGGATCTGCTCACGAAATCGCCAACACACCCCCACGGCATCAAAGTTCGCCTGGAGAACGGCATTGTGGGCCGGGTGAAAGAGATCCTGGGCGCCTGACGGGCCCCTTGTTTATTCGTGGAAAGGACTCCATGCGAATCTATGTCGATGCGGACGGCTTTCCCCGGGCGGCCAAGGAGATCCTGCTCCGGGCCGCCCTGCGCCTGGGCGTGCCGGTCATCTTCGTGGCCAACAAGCCCATCCGCTCAGAGCCGGCGCCGCTGATTTCGACCCTTCTGGTCCCCGAGGGGCCGGACATCGCCGATGACCGCATCACAGAATTGGCAGAGCCGGGCGACCTGGTGGTCACCGCCGACATTCCGCTCGCGGACCGGGTCGTCTCCAAGGGCGCCTTCGCGCTCAATCCCCGGGGCAAACTCTACACGGAGGAGAACATCAAGGACCGCCTGTCCATGCGGGATCTTCTGAGCGAACTGCGGGACGGCGGCATGATGACGGGCGGACCGCCCTCCTTCGGAAAGAGGGATTGCCAGGCGTTTGCCGACCAGCTCGACCGTTTCCTGGTCCGCCGGTTGAGGGAAGAAAAAAGCTGCTGAAGGATAATTCCCTTATTCCCCCTTGAAGACAGGCTTCCGTTTTTCCGCAAAGGCGGCCAGAGCCTCAATCCTGTCCTTCGTCGGAATGGTCGCCTCATAGGCCTTGGACTCGAGCGGCAGCGCCACCCCCAGCGATGCGTCCATCCCGTAGTTGATCGCAAACTTCGCCTGGGCCACGCCGATCGGGCCGTTCTTCGCGATCTCCCGGGCGAGTTCCAGCGCCGCCAGCATCAGTTCCGCCGGTTCCACGACGCGGTTCACCAGGCCGAGTTCCAGTGCTGTTCTGGCGTCGATCCGCCGCGCGGTGAAGATCAGTTCCTTGGCCTTGGCGACGCCGACGATCCTGGGCAGCCGCTGTGTCCCGCCCGCCCCGGGGATGATCGCGAGACTCGTCTCCGTGAGGCCCATGATGGCGTTTGCCGAGGCGATCCGGAGGTCGGAGGCAAGCGCCAGTTCCATGCCGCCGCCGAAGGCGAATCCGTTGATCGCGGCGATCACCGGTACCCGGACCTGCTCCACGGCCGTAAAGACGTTGCGGATCGTGAAGACGAACCGCCGGACCTGATCGGGGCTGAGCGTCCGGCGCTCCTTGAGGTCCGCACCGGTCGAGAAGGCGGCCTTCTTCGCATCCTCACCTCCCGCTCCGGTAATGACGATACAGCGCAGCCCCATGTCGAAGTTCGCCTCCCGGATGGTGTCGGAAAGCGCCGCGAGCAAATCGAAATTGAAGCAGTTCATCGCCTCCGGACGGTTCAGCATCAGGACCAGGATCCCCTCTTCCGTTCTCTCCTGCAACAGAATGTCGGCCATGCCTTATCTCCTTTTATCCTTGCCAATCTAAGAATGATTTTGAAATCATCTCCCGGGAACACGCATTGTAGATTTTTCGGTCGAAAAATATCCAGCGCACGGAGGGACCATGATTCCCGGATCTTACTCCCCCTTAAACCTTCAGGTCTCCCCAGACGGACGCCTGGATCGGAACGCGCAACGCAATCTCGAAGGCCCGGGCGAGTTTCTCCCTCGCCTCGGAAAAAGCGATGACGCCATCGTGGAAAAGGAGTGACCCGGTGTAGAAGGGGTGCCCTTCTTCGTCGTAGCGCTCCCGCATCGCCTGGCGGAAGCGGGCCATCTCCTCCTCGTTCACCGCGCCTCCCTTGTCCGTGATGTTCTTGCGGCGGACGGTCTCCAGGATGAAGCCGGCCGTCTCGCCCGACATAACCGTCGTCCGGCCCCGCATGTTGGTAAAGGCGAAGCGCGGCTTGAAGGCCCGGCCGCACATCCCGTAGTTGGCCGCCCCATGGTCGGGGCCGATCACGTAGGTCACCTTGGGGACCTCAAGGCAGGTACAGGCGCGGACCATGTCGGAGCCGTACTTGCCGATCCCGCCCCACTCCTCCGCCTTGCCGACCATGTAGCCCGGCGACCCCTGGAGGAAGAGGACCGGAATCCGGGAGTTGCCGCAGCGGATCATCCATTCCGTCGCCTTGCGGGCCGCCTCGATGTAGATGATTCCCGCGGCATTGGAGGCGATCACCCCGACGGGGATCCCCTTGAGCCACATCTTCCCGCAGACGATCGACTCTCCACGGGCAAGGCCGTAGTTCGGCTTGTATTCATGGAAATAGCTGTCATCGGCAATGCACTTGAGGGTGTCGCGGATGTTGATGTGCTGGTAGGTGTTCACCGGGGTTGCCCGCATCATCTCCCGGAAGTCCATGCGGGGCTCTCTCGTCTCGCGGCGCTCGACGCAGCACCCCTGGCCGGGTTCGAATTCCATCATGGCTCTGAGCTTGGCGATCCCTTCCCCCTGGGTGCGCACGAGGTGGTCGCATCCGCCCGAGTGCTGGGTATGGACGTAGGCGCCCCCCAGGTCCTCCATCGACACCGTCTCGCCGATTGCCGATTTGACCATGGGCGGACCGGCCAGGAAGGCGTAGGCGAGCTTTTCAATCATGATCGATTCGGAGGCGAGGTAGACGATGTAGGCGCCGCCCGCGGTGTTCCCCCCGGTCGAGAGGGTGTACTGCTTGATCCCTTTGGCCGACATGCGGCACATGTTGTAGAACATCGTCCCGAAGTGGCCGTCGTCGGCGAAGCAGCCGACCTGGAGGGGCAGATTGATCCCGCCCGAGTCGGCAATGTAGATGCAGGGCAGGCCGCACTGCTCGGCGATCGCCTGGGCCCGCATGTGTTTCTTCAGCGTGATTGGGAAATAGGTGCCCGCGGCGTAGCGGTTCTCGTTGGCGAAGATCATGCAGTCCTTCCCCTGCACGACGCCGACGCCGGTGACGACGCCCCCGCCCGGGATGTGGCCCCGCTTCTCCTCCTCGTAAGCCGCTCCTCCGTAGAGACTCTTCTTGCCGATCTCATAGCCGGCGTCGAGCCCCAGCTCGAAGAAATCCGTGCCCGGATCGACCAGCATACGGATCAGCTCCCGCATCGGCTTCTTCCCCTGCCTGGTGAGCCGCTCCGCCTGGGCCGGGCCGCCGATGTCGTATGCCTCTTCGCGATGCTTCAGCAGGAGCGCGTCCTGCTCCTCCCAATGCTTCAGATTGGTCTCCCGCTCCTGTTCCTCCCGCTCCGCCTTGGTCAACCGCTGTTTTGTCTCTTCAGCCATCCCCATCCTCCTCAAGAAGTCGAATGAAATCCCGAATTAATTTATCGAGAAAGAGCTACTCCCGGTACATCGACTCGATCAGCTCGCCGTAATGGGCGTTGATGAACTTCCGCTTCACCTTCATGGTCGGGGTGACTTCCCCGTCCTCGGTGTAAAGCTTCTTGTCGAGGATCCGGAACTTGCGGATGTTCTCCACCCGTGCGAGTTGGGCGTTCACCTTGTTCACCTCCGCCTGGATCAGGTTGACCACCTCCTCGGTCCGGGTAAGGGTGGCGAAGGTGGTGAACTGCACCTTCTGGTCCTGCGCAAATTTGACCACATTCTCCTCGTCGATCACGATGATCGCACTGACGAATTTCCGGTTGTCGCCGATCACGACGGCATCGTTGATGTAGGGCGAGAATTTCAGAAGGTTCTCGATGTACTGGGGGGCGATGTTCTTGCCGCCCGCCGTGATGATGAGATCCTTCTTACGGTCGGTGATCTTGAGGAACCCTTCCTCGTCGATCTCGCCCACGTCTCCGGTGTGCATCCAGCCGTCGTGGAGCGCCTCCCGGGTCGTCTCATCGTCCCGGTAGTACCCCTTGAAGATCCCCTTGTGACGGACGCAGATCTCCCCGTCCTCGGCGATCCGGACCTCCGTCTCGGGGAGCGGCCGTCCGACGGTCCCCAGCTTGAAATTTTCTTCATCGGACATGTGGGTGATCCCTGTCGTCTCGGTCATCCCGTACCCCTCCCGGATCGGGATCCCGATGCTCTGGAAGTATTTCAGGATGTTGTGGGAGATCGGGGCGGCGCCGGAAAAGCCGATCTTGACCCGGTCGAAACCGAGCCGCTCCTTGAGTTTCCGGAAGACGGAGAAGTAGGCGACGTTATAGGCCAGGCTGAGCCATGGCGAAGGCGTGGTTCGGGCAAGCTTGGCATCGTTGTACTTCCCGCCGATCTTGAGGGCGGTCTGGTAGGCTTTTCGTTTGAACCAGGTCGCATCGGCCATCTTCAGCACGATGCCGGAATAGTACTTTTCCCAGATCCGGGGCACCGCATGGAAGAGCGTGGGCGAGACGTCCCGCATGTCCGCCATCACCGTGTCCGTGTTCTCCGTGAAATTGATGATGTGGCCGATCGTCAGGTGCACCATCAAGTCGTAGATCTGCTCATAGACATGGTTCAGCGGCAGAAAGGAGATGGTTTCGTC
Source organism: Deltaproteobacteria bacterium (assembly GCA_021372695.1). The sequence goes on along the minus strand of JAJFTY010000054.1, from coordinate 57,160 downwards.
GTCCCGGGTTCCCTTGCTCACCGCCGTCGCCTGTTTTCCGACCCAGAGATAGCCCTCATGGCAGAGCATCGCCCCTTTCGGAGGACCGGTGGTCCCGGAGGTGTAGATGATCCCGGCGATATCCTCCCCCCGCCCTTCCGCGACGAGCCGGTCGAAGAGCGACGGGTCCTCTTCCGCCGCCTTCTTGCCCAGGGTGAGCAGATCGTCGAAACTCATGACCATGCGATCGTGGAAATCCCGGAGCCCCTCCATGTCCCAGACGATCATCTTCCGGAGCGCGGGCGTGCTCCCGCGGAAGGCGAGCGCCTTGTCGAGCTGTTCTTCGTCTTCGCAGATGTAGACCACCGCGCCGGAGTGACCGACGACATACTCGCACTCCTTGACCGGATTCGTCGTGTAGATCCCGACGAAGGTCGCTCCGGCGGACATCGCCCCCAGCGCCGAGAAGAGCCACTCGGGCTGGTTCTCTCCGATGATGGCGACATGATCACCCCTGGCGACGCCGAGTTTGTGGAGCCCGAGGGCCGTATTCCGGACGTTTTCCAGGTAAGCCGACCAGGAGATGTCGTGCCAGATTCCGAAATCCTTGTGCCGCATCGCAACCCGCTCGGGCTGGGCGGCGGTCAGCGCAACCAAGGCCTTCGGAAGCGTATCGATCACCATGTCTTTCCCCTTAACTTGAGCGAAGCACATGCAGTCTGAAAATCGGATCCCGATAGTGAGCATTGGAGATTTTCCGGGGCACCCTGCCCCCGCAGCGGAGCGCCCGCAAAGACGACTGTCTGAGCGCGGAGCGCGAGTTTCGTCTTTGCAGCGAAGCGAGGAGTCGCAAGGTCGGAAAATATCCAGCGAACGAAGGGATCGAATTTTCAAAGACCTACGTCTAAATCTTTTCGTTCAGCACCGGGCTACCGGAATCTGACCTTCCGCCGGTACCGTTTGTACCCCTTGACGGACGTCTCCTTGGCGATGCCGAGATAGAACTCCTTCACGTCCTCATCCTCGCGGAGCACCTCCGGCCGGTCGGCGCGGACGATCCGCCCGTTCTCCATGAGGAAGGCGAAATTGGCATACTTCAGGGCCATGTTGACGTTCTGCTCGACCAGCAGGATCGTTACCCCGTCCTTCTGGTTGATCTCCCGGATGATCGTGAAGATGTCCCGGGTCAGGAGTGGCGAGAGGCCCAGCGATGGCTCGTCCAGCATCAGGAGCTTGGGGCGGCTCATCAGGGCCCGGCCGATGGCGAGCATCTGCTGCTCCCCGCCGCTGAGGTGGCCCGCCTCCTGCTCCTGCCTCGCCTCCAGGATGGGAAAGCGCGCAAACACGTGGTCAATGTCGTCCCTGACCCCCTTCCTGTCCCTTCTCGTGTAGGCGCCCATCAGGATGTTTTCCCGCACGGAAAGCTCCGGAAAGACCTCCCGGCCTTCCGGGACGTAACTGACCCCCATGCGGACGATCTCGTCCGTTCTTTTCCGGTCGATCCGCTCCCCCATGAATTCGATGGTGCCCTTCTCCGGCTGCTCCTCCTTCAGATCGTACAGGAGGCGCATGATGGTCTTCAGCGTCGTCGACTTCCCGGCCCCGTTGGAGCCCAGCAGAGCCACGATATCCCCCTGCTTCACCTCGAAAGAGATGCCGTGGAGCGCGCGGATCAGATCGTACCAGGTTTCGATGTTGTTCACTTTCAGCATCAGCGCTCCTCCCCCAGATAGGCCCTGATGACCTCCGGGTGGCTCTGGACCTCTTTCGCCGTCCCCTCGACAATCTTCTCTCCCTGGTTCATGGCCAGGATCCGGTCGGAAATCCCCATGATCATGTTCATGTCGTGCTCGATCAGGAGGATCGTCACCCGGTAACCGGCCTGGATGTCCTTGATCCAGATGTTCAGGTCGTCCTTCTCCTCGGTATTCATCCCGGCGGAGGGCTCGTCGAGGAGCAGGATCTTGGGCTCCAGCGCAAGCGCCCGGCCCAGTTCCACCAGTTTCCGCTTGCCGTAGGGGAGGCTTGCCACAAAGTGGTTGCGCACCGACTGCAGGTCCAGGAAGTCGATGATCCTCTCCACGATCTCCCGGTTCCGGATCTCCTCCCGGGCGGCCCGGGATTGCCTCCCCCAGAGGAAGGCGCCGGAGAATACCCCCGTCTTCATGTGGATGTGCCTTCCCAGCAGGAGGTTGTCCATGACGGTCGCATTGGAGAAGAGTTCGATGTTCTGGAAGGTGCGCGCCACGCCTCTGCGGGCGACACGGTCGGGGGAGAGTCCTACGAGCCCCTCGCCGTCGCAGACGATCAGGCCGCTGTCGGGCTTGTAGATGCCGCTGATCATGTTGAATATGGTGGTCTTGCCGGAGCCGTTGGGGCCGATGATCGAGAAAATCGAATTCTGCTCCACGCTGAAGGTGATGTCGCTCACCGCTTTCAGTCCGCCGAAGCTGATGCTCAGATTTTCAACCCGGAAATGATCCATGGCCATAAGGTCCTATCCCTCGTTCCTTTTGAATCCGGAGAGAATAGCGGGGTGAAACCGGGGCGGTCCCGGGAGCCGATGCCGGTCCGGGACCGCTCCGCATGGACTATTTCCAGTGGGCCAGCTCGTTCGCCGTCCAGCCCTGGAGCTCGATGTAGCTGCCGTTGGGGCCGCACTTCTGGATCACGACGGAATCCGATCCCTGGTGCTGCTTTTCCGAGAAGCTGATCTTCGGCCCGATCGTCTGATAATCCCGGAGCGCGTTCAGCGCCTTCAAGACCGCTTCGGTGCTCAGGTTCCGCCCCACCTTCTTGAGCGCCTCCACGAGGGGGTCGGCGAAGAGGATCCCGGCGGAATAGAAGGTTCCCCATCGCTCGTCGGGATAGAGTCTCTTGGACGCCGCCTTGTATTTGACCATCAGGGGATTCGTGGACTCGGGCGTTTCGCCGAAGTTTCCCGTGATGACCCCTTCCCAGAGTCCGCCGGAGATCTTGAACATCAGCGGATAGTCGGACAGCGTGTTGGAGGAGACCCATTGAGGCTTGTACCCGACGTTCGCGGCGGTCTTGAGCGTGATCACGGCCGTCGTCGGGTTGACGTACATCAGGACCGCTTCGGCGCCCGAACTCTTCAGGCGGAGGATCTGCGAGGCAAGATCCTTTTCGGTGGGCTCCACCGGGATCTCGGCCACAAGCGACATCTTGTAGGTGGCCAGACGCTGCTTGCAGCCGTCGTAGCCGTTTTTCCCGTAGGAGTCGTTCTGGTAGAGGATCCCGATCTTCTTCGTCTTGAGGGTCTCGACGATGTACTTCGTCAGCACGCTCGCCTCGTCCTCATAGAGGGGGTAGACGCTGAAGAGGTAGGGCTGGACGGGGAAGACATACTCCTTGACGGAGGTGGCCGGCCCCACCCAGATCACCTTGTTCTGGGCCAGATAGTCCTTCACCGCGAGGCCGCCCGCCGCGGAGACGCCGCCGACGAAGGCGAATACCCCCTGGCGCTCCACCAGTTCTTTCACCACCGCCGCGGTCTGGGCCGGGTTGTACTGGTCGTCCCGGATGAAATATTTGATCTTCCGGCCGGCAATGCCGCCCTCTTCGTTGATGACGTCGAACAGCAGTCTGCTTCCCCGGGCCACCGACCCCCAGGGCGCTGCGGGTCCGGTCTGGGGTCCCCACTGGCCGATCCGGATTTCGTTATCATCGAAGCCCGGAGGATTGGCCGCCGGCGCTGCATTGGCGATCAACACCAGCGCCAGTGCCGCCATCCATGAAATCCATGTCTTCGTTCTGATCATCATCGCACCCTCCTTGTTTCAGTCACCCTGAGTTTCCTCCCATTCCCCTTCATTCCCAACCCTCGGAGAGGGAAAATCCTCTCACGAACCGTCAAACCTTCTTGATGAAATGCTTGGCAAAAAGTCCGCTCGGCCGCACGCAGAGGACAAGGATGATCACGATGAAGGCGACGATCGGCTTCCAGTGGGGAAAGTAGTAGCCGAAGAAGTTCTCGATCAGCCCCATCAGACCGCCGCCGATGATCACCCCCGGGATGCTCATGAGCCCCCCCAGCACTGCCGCGGCAAAGGCGCGCATGAAGGGCTCCATCATGAAGGCAGGGTCCAGCGTCGCCCGGGAGGCGAAGAACATCCCCGCGATGGCGCCGATCACGGAGCTGAATCCCCAGGCGAAGGAGAACACCCATTCGGTCCGGATACCCATGATCTTTGCGGCGTGCTTGTTCTGCTGGGTTGCCCGCATCGCCACCCCCAGCTTGCTGTACTTGAAAAAGAGGTAGAGGAACAGCATGATGCAGGCGGTCACGACAAAAACGGCAACGGCCCAGTTGTTGACAACCATCCCCCTGATGGGCTCATAGGTGACCGCGGGGTTCAGTGGCAGCGAAAAATTCTTCTGCTCCGCCCCCCACTTCCAGCCGGCCAGCCCCACGAGGAGCATCTCCGCCCCGAGGGTGATGACGATCAATCCCAGGATGCTCGGGTGCTTGGCGGGGCGCATGAAGAGAAATTCGATGAGGACGCCCAGCAGAACGGAGAAGAGCATCGTCGCGACAAAAGCTGCCCAGAACGGCCACTGATAGACGGTCAGGATATGGAAGGCGACGAACGCAGAGAACATGGCCATTTCACCCTGGGCAAAATTGACCACCTCGGAAGTCTTGTAGATGATCACCACCGCCGTGGCAAAAAGACCGTAGCAGGCGCCAATCGCCAGACCTTCAACCAAGAGCTGTCCAACCGGCATCTCCAACCACCTTTCCGATCGTTAAAAAGGCCATGTCATCCAGTACTTCTTCATGCGGATCCAGACGCCGAACATGCCGAGCGGCTCGAAAATGATGATGGCGATCATGATGAGTCCGATCGCGATGCTGCCGATGTTTTCGAGACCCACCATGGTAAACCAGTTTTTGGATATGGCCACCATGAGGGGACCGACATAGGGAATCTCGGCAATGTTCTTCAGGAGGTCGTACTGGAGGTAGGTGATCAGCGTCGCTCCCAGGACACTCCCCAGGATGGTACCCAACCCGCCCACGACGACCATCACCAGAAAGATGATCGAGAGGATCAGGTTGAAGGTGAAGGGGTCGAAGAACCCCAGGACGAATCCGAAGAGCCCTCCGGCGATCCCCGCATAAAAGGCGCTGACCGCAAACGCCAGGGTCTTGTAGATGGTCAGATTGACACCGATCACCTCCGCGGCGATGTCGCTGTCCCGGATCGCCACGAAGGAGCGCCCCACCCGGGTCTTCAGGATGTTTCTCGCCCCGATGACCATGACGATCGTCATGATCAGGATCAGGTAGTATTTCTGGAAGTCGGTCTTCAGAACCCAGCTGATCCCCAGTTGCCGGATACCCAGGTCGAGGGGCGGCACCTTGACGCCCATGCGGCCGCCGAAGGCATCCACGCCGCCGATGATGTGCATGATGGTCAGCCCGAACCCCAGAGAGACGATCGCCAGGTAGGGCCCCTCCAGGCGCAGCGCAGGCAGCCCCAGGATGAAACCGAAGAAGGCCGCAATGAAGGCGGCGATCAGGATGGCCGGGATAAACGGGATCTGGAGCTTGGTCATCAGGAGGACCGTCCCGTAGGCGCCGATCGCGAAGAAGCCGGCATGGCCGAGGGAGATCTGGCCGGTGGAGCCCACCAGGAGGTTCAATCCCACGGCGAGGATGATATGCACCATGATGATGTTGAGCAGATAGACGTAGTAACTGGGGGTATAGAGGGGGACGCTGAAGAGTACAAGCAGCAGCACGACCGTCCAAGCAAGGACCACGCCGCTCCCGAAGAGCTGGATATCCTCATAGTAGTCGCGTTTCATATCCATGGATATCACCTCGACAGGAAGAGTAGCTCGATCCTCAAGGACTGGCGCCTTCACGGGACAGATTCACGCGCCGGTTCCGGATTGAAATGCTTCTATTCGCACTGTATGGAAGGGCTGTCTCCGTTTCGGAAGCCCTTCGTTCAGTCTATGTTGCCTGTACGGTTGTAGGAACGATCTGGATGGCCGGGTCCGTTCCGCCTGCGGCAGCCGAAAAGAACCCGGCTGGAATGGGATGCGCCGCAGGGCGAGTGGCCCTGATAGAGCGCGAGTTTTTTAACAATCTTTCCCGGCACTGTCAAGAACTATTTCCCCGCCAAAAAGCGGGGTTGCCGGTTACGGTCCGGGTCAACAGCCCCTTTCGGGACATCGGCTCGACGCGTCTTGACAGTTCATTTTCTATCTGTTGTAAAATCCGGTTTGCGGTACGCAGGATTCGGGTAGTCGTAAAATCCCTTCCCGATCTTTTCGCCCAGCCGCCCCTGCTCGATGAAGCGCTTCAGGAAGTCGGCATTCTTCCGGGACTGGCCGTCATTCAGACGGTTGGCCCAGAAGTCATTGACTTTCCAGACCGTCTCCAGACCGATCGAATCGATCACCCCGAAGGGGCCAATGGGCATGTGGAAGACGGCCATCCAGGACCGGTCGATATCTTCGATGGACGAAACGCCGTTTGCGGCCAGGGTTTCCGCTGAGTCGAGCCATGCCGACAGCATCGCGTTGAATACATAGCCGTTGCTTTCCTTTTTCAGGGTGACGGGGTTCTGTCCGATTTTGCGAGCGAACTCCTCGATCAATCTGACCGTTGCTTCGGACGTTCCCGGATGGGGCATGATGTCCACGAGGTTCGTAAACCGGACATCGTGGAAATGAAAGGCCGCGAATCGATCGGGCCGCCCCGTGGCTTCGGCAAACATGGAGGGAACCAACGTGGAGGTATTGGTGGTGAATATGGCGTGCTCCGGACATATGCCGTTGAAAAGCGCGAATACCCTGCCCTTCAAGGCAGGATCTTCGGGAACCGACTCGCTGACGAAATCGGCGTCCCGTCCCGCCTTCCGCGGGTCGCTCGACGGCGAGATCCTGTCGATGGCGACATCGGCTTCGCTCTGCGACATCCGCCCGGCCTTCACATATCCGCCGGCCATCCGACCGATTCTACCCATGGCCTCGGCCAGCAGCTCCTCCGACAGGTCGTGGAGCGCCACATCGTAGCCGTTCACGGCGCAGAGAAAGCCAATCTGGCACCCCATCGTCCCGGAACCGATGATCAGGACCTTCTTGATCTCTTCCACATTCATGATGCGTCCCTATCTTTTAATTCACGGTTGATTGTGCGGCGCAAATGATCAGGCATGCTTGCCGGCCGGCCTCACGGACCAGCCCATGACCGCACGGAACCGGCGACGGCGACCTGGAACGGATACGCAAATCGCACATGAATGGAATGAATTCAAGGTTTATTTCTACCCGCTCCTCTCTTCTTTCGCCTTGACACTTCCGGGTCATCCCTCTATATAGCCCTCGGGGTGCCCTGCTCCGCACAGGGTTCGCCAGGCAGGGTCGGGACATCGTTTTCTTGGGCAAAGGTGGTTATCCGGGATCATTCATTTCATTCACGTTCTTCCATCTTGAGAGGCTCGCCATGGTGAATAAAACCGTCATCGATCACCTCCGGCAGAAGGTTGGCGCCGGAAACGTCTACCACGAAAAAGAAGACCTCCTCGTCTACGGCTACGATGCGACCCCCGAGCTCAAAGGGGGACTGGAGGTGGCGGTGTTCCCGCAAAACCGGGAGGGGTTGGAGGCCGCCGTGGCGGTCGCCCGGCAGGAGGGTCTCGCAATCAGCCTTCGCGGCGCAGCGACGGGTCTCTCCGGGGGAAGCGTGCCGCTGTCGGGAGGCATGGTCCTGGGCCTCACCCGGATGAACCGGATCCTGGAGATCGATGAGGAGAACCTGACCGCGACCGCCGAAGCGGGCGTCATCACGATCGACCTTTTCAATGCGGCAGCGGCCAAAGGCCTCTTCTATCCGCCCGACCCCGGCTCCCAGAATGTGTCGACGCTCGGCGGCAACGTCGCGGAAAACGCGGGCGGACTCAGGGGCCTCAAGTACGGCGTCACCCGGAACTATGTCATGGCCCTCTCGGGCCTCCTGTATGACGGCACGGCGTTCGTCGCCGGTAACAAATGCGTCAAGGACGTGGCCGGCTACTCCCTGCGGGACCTGCTGGTCGGAAGCGAGGGGACCCTGGGGATCATCACCGAAGTGACGGTCCGCCTGATCAACCCGCCCCAGGACAAGCGGACGCTGTTGGCCTATTTCAAGGACATCCGGACCGCGGGCGTCGCCGTCTCCAAGATCATCGCCGCCCGAATCATCCCCGCGACCCTCGAAATCATGGACAAGACGACGATCAACTGCGTGGAGGACTATGCGGGGATCGGCCTCCCCCGCGAGATGGGTGCGCTCCTCCTGATCGAGGTCGACGGCCACCCCACGGTCGTGGCCGAAGAGGCGGAGGGGGTCCGGAAGGTTCTCGAAGAGGTCAAGGCGGATGTCATCCGCCAAGCTGCCAACGCCCAGGAGGCTGCCCAGCTCGCGGCCGCTCGGCGGACCGCCCTTTCGGCCGTGGCCCGGGTCTCGCCGACCACGATTCTCGAAGACGCCACCGTCCCCCGGAGCTGCCTCGCCGAGACCTTCGCCGAGATCGAACGGCTCAAGGAGAAGTACGGCATCCGCGTCGCCACCTTCGGCCACGCCGGAGACGGCAACCTCCACCCCACGGCGGTCACCGACGAGCGGAATCATGAGGAGGTCGCAAAAGTCCACGCCTTCTTCTCCGACCTTTACGAAAAGGTGCTCTCCATGGGGGGTACCGTCTCCGGAGAGCATGGGATCGGTGTCGCCAAGAAGGGGTATCTGCTTCGCCAGTTCGGTGCGGGAGGGATGGAGGTCATGCGCCGAATCAAGAAGGGATTCGACCCGGACGGCCGCCTCAACCCCGGAAAGATCTTCGTCGACGAGGGAACTTCCGCGGGCGTGAAGATTCCGGGAGGGAACCATGGCTGAGCAATCTTCTGCGGGCAACTTTCATCCGGAAGACGCCCCGGCCTATGAATCGATTCTCCAGTGCATGCGCTGCGGCTTCTGCCTCGCGGTCTGCCCAACCTATGCACTCACGAACCGCGAGAGGTCCAGCCCCCGGGGCCGGGCCGCACTGGCTCGCGCCGTCGCCGAGGGGCAGTTGGAATTCACCCCGGCCGTCCGCGACGAGGCCTTCTTCTGCCTCGACTGCAAGGCCTGCTCGACGGCCTGCCCGTCCGGCGTCCGCGTCGGCACGATCATGGAGTTCTGCCGCAGCCAGGCGCAGGTTTTCCACCCCCCCTCCCTCCCCGCGGGGATGCTCCGGGATTTCATCCTGAAGCGGATGCTCCCCTCGCCTGCGCTGATGGAAACCTCCATGCTTCCCACCCGGCTCTACCAGCGCCTGGGGCTCCAGTGGGCGGTGCGCTATCTCGGAATCAACCGGCTCCTGCCGGGAACGCTGGCCAAGATGGAGGGGATCCTCCCGAAGCTCGCCCCGCCGCTGCGCCTCAGGATTCCGGAGATGATTCCGGCCCGGGGGGAGAAACGGGGCCGTGTCGGCTTTTTTCTCGGCTGCGCGATGAGCCTGGTCTTTTCCGAGGTGTCGCAGCAGACGGCTCGCATCCTCTCCCAGCAGGGTTTCGACGTGATCACGCCGAAGGAGGTCAAGTGCTGCGGCGCCCCCCACCTGGCGGAGGGGGATCGCGAAACCGCGCGCAGCCTCGCCCGGATCAACATCGACCTCTTCCTTTCCAGGGATGTGGATTATATCGTGACCGACTGCGCGGGCTGCGGCTGCGCGCTCAAGGAGTACGAGGAGCTTCTGGAGGGGAAGGAGGACCACGACCGGGTCCGCCGCTTCCGGGAGAAGGTCCGCGACATCTCCGAATTCCTGGTTGACGTGGGGATACGGACCAAAGAGCTTCGGCCGGTGCCGCTCTCCGTCACCTATCACGAACCCTGCCACCTCGTGCACGGCCAGGGGCTTTCCGGCCCGCCGCGCCAAGTCATCCGGACGATTCCCGGCGTGGAGCTGCGGGAGATGAGGGAATCGAGCTGGTGCTGCGGCATGGCCGGCTCATTCGCGCTCAAGGAACTGGAGACAAGCCGCAAGATTCTCGAACGGAAACTCGCCAATGTCCGGGCCACGAACGCCGATGTTCTGGTGACGGCCAACCCCGGCTGCCATCTCCAACTCGCCTGGGGAGTCCGGGAGCTCGGCATGAAGCAGCCCGTCCTCCATCTGGTGGAACTCCTGGGCCGCTCCCTGCCTCCGGAGCAGGCTTGAACATCGGTGAAGGCGCGGGCTTCATGAAACCGAACCCCAAGAGCGAAGAGGCATTTCGGGAGCTTATCTCCCTGGTCGCGCGGCTGCGGGGGCCGGCGGGCTGCCCCTGGGACCGGGCGCAGACCAAGCCCGATATCGGCCGTTACCTCCTGGAGGAGGCCTACGAGGTCCTCGAGGCCCTGGAGGATCCGCCGGATCATCTCCGGGAGGAGCTCGGCGATCTTCTCTTCCACATCCTTCTCCTCGCCCACATGGCGGAAGAGGCGGGCGAGTTCACGACCGCTGACGTCCTGACAGAGGTCACGGCAAAGATGGTACGGCGCCATCCCCACGTCTTCGGGGACGCCACGGCCGAGAGCGTCGAGGACGTCCGCGTCCAGTGGGAGCGGATCAAGGCCGATGTGGAGCACAAGGGAGCGGACGAGGATTCGCTGACCGCCGGCATCCCCCGGTCGCTCCCCACGCTGGCAAAAGCCCAGAGGATCACCGCCCGTGCCTCGGAAGCCGGATTCGACTGGCCCGATGCCGAGGGCGTCCTCAGGAAAGTCGAGGAGGAGCTGGCCGAGTTCCGCGCCGCGCGGGAAGCGAAAGATCCGGAGCGGATGCGGGAAGAGGCGGGCGACCTGATCTTCACGCTGGTGAACCTCTGCCGTTTCGCAAAGATGGACGCCGAAGAGGCGCTCCGCTCGTCGCTTCGGAAGTTCACCCGCCGTTTTTCCCATATCGAAGGTGAGTTGAACGCCCGGGGGAAGACCACCAAAGATGCATCCCAGGCGGAAATGGACCAGATCTGGGAAGAAGCCAAGAGGCGGGAATAAGAACCATGAAATATTTTCTCTGCGTCCTGGGGATGGTTTTCGTCGTCGAAGGCCTCCCTTATTTCACCTTCCCCGACAAGCTCAAAGCCTACCTTTACCGGCTGGTGCTGATCCCCGATGCGACGCTCCGGATCATGGGCGCTCTGGCCGTCGTCCTCGGCCTCCTGCTGATCTACTTCGGAACAAGATAGGCCGCTCCGACAAGGTGATTCAGGGGAAATGGCTGCCCCGTCGGGAGAATCAGCCGATTTGTACTGCAAGCATGGAAACCGAGCCGCCGTCAACCCCTTCCACCGGAAATCGGACCGGCTCGCCCTTCCTGCGGGCGGCGATGACATAGAGAAGCGGCAGATAGTGGCCCGGCGTAGGAACCGACAGATGCGCGTCGCGCCCTGACTTTTCATAGGCGACCAGGGTCGCATCATCCCCGTTGATCAGAAGTTCTCGCACCCGTTTCTCGAATCGGACGGCCCAGTCGAAAGGATCAACACTCTGCACTCCCCATGCGTAGGCGTGCAAATTATGGACGATATTTCCGCTTCCGATGATCAGGACGCCTTCGGCCCGCAACGGCGCGAGCTTTTTGCCGATCTCGTAATGGAATCGAGGCGGCTGCGTCTCGTCAATGCTGAGTTGCACGATGGGGATGTCGGCCTTCGGAAAGACGTGCCGCAAAACGGACCATGTCCCGTGATCCAGCCCCCAGCTTTCATCAAGGGCTACGGAAAGAGGCCCAAGCAATCTTTGAACATCCCTCGCAAGTTCCGGACTGCCGGGTGCAGGATATTTCACCCGGTAAAGCTCCTTCGGAAAGCCGCCAAAATCGTGGATGGTCTCCGGACCAGAATTGGCCGTGACGGCACTGGACGATATGTACCAGTGGGCCGATATGGACAGCACGGCCTTCGGACGTGGAATGGAATTACCGATCACTGCCCAACCGTCGGTATAAGAATTTTTCGACACGGCATTCATTGGATTGCCGTGCCCGAAGAAGATCACCGGCATCAGACGGGTCATTCAAGGGCCTCTCTTTGATTCTCCGATCCATCCATGACGCTCGTGGACGGGGAACATCCGCATCCTGTCTTCCTGCGTCGTCCGTAAAAACGTTAGCCAATGGGAGCCAGATGAGACAATAAGGGTTCTATGAGCAACTTATCGTGGCAAAATACTACGGCACATGAGGTGCAAGGTGCACATTTGTTCGCAAGGGAATTCCCGTCCTTTTGCAGGATGACTAGATCAGAAAAGCGGAAACGATCACGGCCAGAATCCCGTTGAGAAAGATCCCGTCGAAGGTCCCGGCACCTCCTATGGAGGCGACCGGGGTCAGCAAGGTCACGGCAACGGTGGGAAAAGAAGTCTTCGCCGTCCACCGCCGTCTCTGCCCAACAACAGCGTCGGCCGAACTCCCTCCTCCACCCGGTAGGAATCGCATATGGATAAACGTATAGCGAACTATCGTTGCCAATTTTCACGACGTTGTGAATGATGGATCTTGAGGAAGGGCAATATTCGAAACGAAAAGGCCCGCACAATCCCATCCCCGGGACGGAGAGATCGTATGGAATTTCTCTACACGGTGTTGAAGGAAATCGGTTTCGGCCACCCGCTGCACCCACCGCTTACCCACATGCCGACAGGCCTGACCATGGGGGCATTCATCCTGTTCTGCACGGCACCTCTGTTCCGGGGCCGGCATCTCCGGGAGGCAGCCCATTACTGCACGGTCATGGCCTTGATTTTCCTGTTTCCGGCGGCCTTTTTCGGCTTCACCGATTGGGACCACTTTTATGCCGGGATATGGTCCTTCGCCATCGTCGCGAAGATCGTTCTGACGGCGGCGCTGGCCATCTCGCTCGCCGTCAGTGTCGTGATCGAATACAAGAAGATAGGAGGGGTTATGAGCAGATTCATCACCTATTTCGTCAGCCTCACGTTCGTCGTCGGTATCGGCTACTTCGGCGGCGCACTGGTCTTTCCCGATAAGGCATCCGGTGCGCCCAACCTCTCTGAGGGCGAGAGGCTCTTCGGTACAAACTGCGCAGGATGCCATCCCCGCGGAGAAAACGTCATCAACCCGGCACTTCCGGTGATCGGATCACGCATACTGAATGATCTCGACTCGTTTACCAAGTTCAACCGCAATCCGCTGAAATCCGACGGTTCCAAAGGCACGATGCCCGCTTTTCCAAAGGACAAGGTTTCCGATCAGGAGCTGAAACAGCTCTACGAGTACCTGAAATCGATAGACAAGAAAAAATAGGCATCCGAATCGAACGGCTCCAACGCTTCCGGGCGGGCTGCATCGTGATCGCATGGGAAGGTTTCTCTCGCCGATTGTCCCGAACGGCTGTGGCGACCCCGGATGACCCCGTTCGATGGAGTCTCCCGTCATTCCGGGTTTCGCACGCCCGGAAACTGCCCTACCATTCGCCGCAATAAGGTCAGGGATATTGTCCTTTGACAGGCGGGATTGACAACGGCCCGGATAGGGTGTTAATCTTCTTCGCCATTTGTATCAGAACTTGCGCCATAGCCGGAAACAACGTCCAGGGATCCGGTGCGCCCACTCCCCGGAGCCATGGTTTGGATGGATCGGAAACCAAACGGGCGGAGGTGAGCATATGACAAAGATAGTATATGCAATAGGTTTGGCCCTCCTGATCGCTCTGCCTTCCTGGGCGGCGGATGAGGCCGGTTTGATCAAGGTCGCAAAGGGAACGGTCATGATCGAACGCGGCGGTCAGACGCTGAACGCATCGGCCGGCATGCCCGTGCTGATCGGAGACAGGATCACCACTGGGGAGGAGAGTTCAATCGGCATCACCCTTCGGGACAACACGCTTCTGTCCGCGGGCCCGAAAAGCACCCTCCTCCTCAATTCTTTTGCCTTCAAGGAAATGACCCATGACGGAACCCTGGATGCCTCGCTCAAGCGCGGCACCTTGTCGGTCGTCTCGGGGAAACTCAGCAAGAATCCGTCTAATTCCGTAAAATTCCGCACGCCTGCTGCAATCCTTGGCGTGCGCGGAACGGAATTCGTAATCGACGCGGGAAGCGGCAAGTGAGGAGTGACATGAAGATAAAGCGGCTTTGGGTCCTGCCGGCCATGGCAATCCTTCTGGGCTGCGGTGGTCACGACAGGGCTGTGCTTCTCCCCGATCGGCAGGGCCATCCCGGTGCTCTGCTCGTTCAGACCGATCAGGGGGAGACTCTCCTCGATCGGCCCTATGAGGCGGCCGAGATCCGTGCCGACGGCCGCGTCGAAAAGCAGCTGATGGATGCAGCGGCCGTTCAGCGGCAATTTGAGGGAGCACTGTCGGCCCAGCCCCCGAGACCCGTCTCCTACACCCTCTATTTCATCGCCGATAGGAATGAGCTGACCCCTGAGTCGAAACCGATCATGGATCAGATCAGGATGGAGCTCAGTCGACGGCCTTTTCCGGAGATCGTCGTCATCGGCCATACCGACAGCGTGGGAGCTGCGGCCTACAATGATGCACTCTCCCTGAAGCGTGCGGAAACCATGCGCCAGATGCTCATCGAGGCCGGGATTTCGCCGAATCTGATCGCCGTGGCAGGCCGCGGTTCCCGCGAGATGATCGTCAAGACAGAGGATGGGGTCCCCGAGCCGCGTAACCGGCGGGTCGAAATCAGCGTACGCTGACCGGTGTTGGCAGTAGAGCGATTCAGGCTGAAAGACCGGCCTTGCGCGGACCGTGCCAGCGCAGGACGAGCAGGGTCAGATCGTCGGATTGCTCGGCGGAATCGACAAAAATTTGTACGTCGTTTCGAACGAGGCGCAGCAGATCGGATACCGGAAGGCATCCGCGCCTTTCTTGCAGGAGTTCGGGAACGCGTCTCTCTCCATAAAGTTCGCCCGCCGGATTCATCGCTTCGGTGATGCCGTCGGTCAACACCAGGATCCCGTCGCCGGAAGCGAGCGCCAGACATTCCATAGGATAGTCGGCATCTTCCATCACTCCCAAAGGGGGGCTTCCCTCCCCTTCCAACTGACCGACCCTGCCCGGGGCATCGATCCGCCAGGGAGCGTCGTGCCCGGCGATGCAGTAATGGAGCACGCCGCTCTCGACGTCCAGGATTGCCGCAAATGCCGTGACAAAAAGCATCTCCGGATTTTCCGCGCAGAGCGTCCGGTTGAGTCGATTCAGCGGCCGACCGACGTCGGCGCGTGCGTCGGTGAGGATGCTTTTCGTCAGAGACTTGGTCATCACCATAAAGAGGCTCGCGGGCAAACCCTTTCCGGCGACGTCGCCCACGATGAAGAACAGGCGACGGTCGTCCAGCATGTAGAAATCGTACAGGTCGCCCCCGACCTCCCTGGCCGGTTCCAGAAGGGCGTCGAGCTCAAATCGCTTCTCCCCGGGAAAGGCGCTGGCGGGCCGAGGCAGCGAACCCATCTGGATCCGCCGCGCCGCTTCCAGCTCTCCGGCGACACGGGCGGCCGCTTCCCGCTCTTCTTGCAGCGCCTTTTGAGCGAGGACCCGCTTTCGGTCGGTTTCGATCCAGACGCTGCATAAAAGGGTGCCGAAAACGGCGTTGAGGCCGATTGAAACGGAGGTCGCATCGAATAAGATACCGGAGGTGCGATACAGGAGAATCCCGACGGCGAAAAGGACCGCCGATAGGACTGCGGCCAGCGCGATGGAAAATCTCGGCTTGAGCGCGGGCACCGCGAGCAGAAGAAGAATGCCGCCCAGGAGGAGGATACCCCGTTCGACCGCTGCCATCCAGGATGGCCGCCGCAGATAACTCCCGTCGAATATATTCTCGATCAGCTGGGCATGGACTTCGATTCCCGGCACCTGTTCGCCGCAAGGCGTGGTCTGATAGTCGAGCAATCCCACTCCGGTCAGGCCGATCAGCACCAGTTTCCGCTCCAGCACGTCCGGATGGACGCGTCCCGCCAACAGGTCGGCGGCTGAAATATACCGATCCACTGAAGACTTCGCAAAATGGACCCAGGCCTCGCCATTGGCCTCGGTCGGGATCTGGATATCGCCCAGTCCGATGGCAGTGATGCCCCGCGTACCGACCTGAACCTCGATGGCCGGCAGCCGCCCGGCAACCCGCAGCATCTCAATCGACAGGGCAGGCACGAGAACATCGCCGACGGCTGCAACCATCGGCACGCGTCGGACAACACCCCTTTCCAGATCGGCCGACAACAGAGCCTGGCTGGAGGCAGCGTCTCCCAGTACCGGCAGACTCTTCAGAACCGCGGAGAATTTCCTGACATGGGGGCCCGCGTCCCCGCCTCTGCTCACAACCGGGGCACTACGCATGGTTGAGGCCGTACCGGGCGTCTTCAGATCGAAGCCCGCGGCGCCGAGAACAACCGGTTTGCCCGCGAGCGCGGCCGCCAGCAAAAGATCATTATCCGGTAGAGATTTCAGACTCTGTCGGAGCGCCGGGGAGATCTGCGGCAGCGAATCGGCCATCCGCGAAGGAGAGGCCCGGTCGGGTTCCGACATGATGATATCGACACCGACCGCGGCCGGATGGTAGGAGATCACATGGTCGAGCAATTCCGCCAGCCTTGTGCGGGGCCAGGGCCACTGTCCGAACAGATTGAGGCTGGTTTCGTCGATCGCGACGATGACAGCGGGCGCAGATTTTCGTTCCCGCGGCCAGTACGTTTGATACGAATCAAACAAACCGAGGCGAATTGTCTTGAACGGAGAACGGTCGGGGGAAAATGTCAGCAGGATGAACAAGAATAGCACTGCCGCCGCGATCGGTCGGCCGCGCCCGGTCCGGAAGAGGATCAGCAGATAGGAGCGCACGCGTTTCAAATTCAGAAACCATCGAGACTCATGAAACGTTCAGCAGCGAGGAGAGCCTGGCAATCTTGAACACCTTCAGCACCTGGGGCTGGGTATGGATGATGGAGAAATTCCCCTTCTTCACCTCCTTTGCAGCGACGAGGGTGAGTCTGAGGAACGACGAGGCCACATAGTCGACTCCCTCGAGGTCGAAGACGATTCTCGGCGTTTCCGTCCTTGCCTGAAGTGCGCCCCATTCAGCGGAGAATTTTTCTGCAACCGGGCCGCTCATGGCGGTATCCATACGGCCACGGAACCTGCATAAAAGCGTCTGCGTCGACTCTTCGTAGCAAAACTCGACCATCTTTCCCCCCTTAAATATCCAACTCCATCCCGTCGAAGGCCAGATCGATCTTCAAGGGGCTGGTTTCGGCATAGATTTGGAGATAGTTCCGGCTGTCCTGCAGGAATCGATCAAGCTCTTCATCATTACAGGCAGGCTCGTTGTGAAACAGGCAGAGATGCTTCACATTGCCGGCAATGCTGAGTTCGATTCCCAATAGATTGCTCGAGTGGCCCCAGTTTTCCTTGACGTGCGCCGAATCCAGAAAAGAGTACTGGGCATCGAAGATCAGAAGGTCGGCATCTCTGAAGAAGGAGACGACCTTCCGATCATCATCCCAGACATCCTCCTTGTATTCCGAATCGGTGGCATAGACGATTTTTTTGCCTTCCTTCTCAAAACTGTAGCCATAGGAGTCCCCGGGATGGCTCTGCTTGATGCCTTTCACACGAAATCCGGCAACCTCATATTCCCTGTCGGGTTCCAGAACGGTAAAAGTCTTCGCGGCCCGCATGTATTCGAGAGGCACCGGAAAGGCAGGCGGCTTTTGCTGGGATTGAAAAACGGACTCGAGTGCGTCATGGAAACCGTAGACATGAATACGGTTCCCGGGAACGTATGCCGGCACGAAAAAGGGAAAACCCTGAATATGGTCCCAGTGAGGGTGGGATAGGAAGATGTGGTATTCCTTGCCGACCCCCTGTCCGGAGGCCATGACGTGGTTGCCGAAATCCCGCAGGCCGGTGCCTGCATCACAGAGCACGAACGCATCGCCTGCCCCGATCTCAACGCAGGAGGTATTGCCGCCGTAACTCCCCCGGATATGAAAGGGAAGCTTTTGCAGGAACTGCTCTACATCATCACTGCTCTTGAGTGGGATGCTGATCGCTTCTCTGATTGCAGCCGAGATTTTGGAACGGACCTGTTCGGCGGTCAACGAAACCGGCAAAGATCCCCTTGAACCCCAGAAATGAACCTTCATAGAGTGCCCACGGTCGCGTGTTTCGGAAAAACCGGTTGACCGGTCGACGATCAGCGCATTGGACCGGGCATTGCTTTGTGGTCATTGTTCGGCCGCATTATAGAGGGAGAGCTCCCGAACGTCAATTTTTTCTTGGGTCACTTCTTGGGTCACGCGAAGCTTGCCGCGAATGGTGAAGAACGGGAACTCAACCTATTTCGTTGACTTTCCATTCCGTTTCTGATTATGTGCCGCAGTTTTGGACCGGATGGAGTTTTGCCTTCAAATGAAGCTTGAAGAGTTCACATATGAGTTGCCGGAGGAGCTGATCGCCCAGGAACCGGCGGCAGAGCGGGACGGTTCCCGAATGATGGTGGTTCACCGGCAGACGGGAGAGACCGAGATCAGGACGTTCCGGGACCTTCCGGAGTACTTCGGCGAAGGAGATGTCTTGGTCGTCAACGACTCCCGCGTTTTTCCGGCCCGTCTGATCGGCCGGAAGGAGACGGGCGGGTTGATCGAGATCCTTCTCCTGAGACGGCAGCCGGGAGAACCTCCGGGGCAGACCTGGGAGGTGCTGCTCCGCCCCGCCAAACGGGTCGAAATCGGGACGACGGTTGCCTTCGCCCCCGGCTGCACGGGCCGGATCGTCGGGCGCCTGTCGGAGAAGCAGTGGCAGCTCCATTTCCGGACGGAGATCCCTTTCGATGACTTCCTTGCCCGGTTCGGGAGGGCTCCGCTGCCCCCCTACATCAAGCGGAAACGGGACCGCGCGAGGTCTCAGGCGGATCTGGAGCGCTACCAGACCGTCTACGCACGGGTGAAGGGCTCCGTCGCGGCGCCGACGGCAGGGCTCCATTTCACGCCGGAAGTGCTCGAACGCCTGAAGGGCCGCGCGGTGGAAGTTGCCCCCATTACGCTGCACGTCGGCTACGGCACCTTCCTCCCCATCGAAACCGCGAACGTGGAGGATCACGTCATGGAGGAGGAGCATTTCACGATCGGAGACGAGACGGCCCGCCGGGTCAACGGCGCAAAACGGGTCATCGCCGTGGGGACGACCTCCACGCGCGTCCTGGAGTCCGTGGCAGACGACGCAGGGAGAATCCGGCCGCTTTCCGGTTCGACCCGCCTCTATCTCTATCCCGGGAGCCGCTTTAGGCGCGTCGATGCCCTGCTGACAAACTTCCACCTCCCGAAATCGTCCCTTTTCCTCCTGGTGTGCGCCTTTGCCGGCCGCGAACGGATGCAGGCCGCCTATCGGCTGGCCATCGAGAACCGCTTCCGATTCTACAGTTACGGAGATTGCATGCTGATCCTCTAGGCATGGTGAATATGGAATTTACAATCATCGCCAAAGACCCCGGCTGCGGGGCCAGAACGGGAACGATCGGGACGCCGCACGGCGACGTCCGGACCCCGGCCTTCATGCCGGTCGGCACACAGGGGACCGTGAAATCGCTGACGCCCGAACAGGTCAAGAGCGTCGGCGCGGACATCATCCTCGGCAACACCTACCATCTCTACCTGAGGCCGGGACATCGTCTGATCGCGGCCCTTGGCGGGCTGCACCGGTTCATGAACTGGCCCGGCCCGATCCTGACCGACAGCGGCGGATTTCAGGTCTACAGCCTGGGCGCCCTCCGAAAGATCGCGGAGGAGGGGGCGACCTTTCAGTCCCATATCGACGGTTCGACCCATTTCCTCGCCCCGGAAACGGCCGTGGAGATCCAGGAGGCGCTCGGCAGCGACATCATGATGTGCCTCGACGAGTGCATCGCCTATCCGGCCGACCGGGGCGCAGTCGAACGGGCTCTCGCCCGTACCGCCCGCTGGGCGCTTCGCTGCAAAACCCACCGGAAGGGCGGGCCGCAGGCCCTTTTCGGGATCATCCAGGGCGGCGTCTATCCGGACCTCCGCCGCCGGGGGGTGGATGAGATGCAAACGCTCGGTTTCGACGGCTATGCCATCGGCGGACTGAGCGTCGGGGAGCCCAAGGAGCTGATGCTGGAAAACCTCGCGGTGACCGCCCCGCTCCTTCCGGCGGAGAGGCCCCGCTATCTGATGGGCGTGGGAACACCCGCGGATCTGGTCGAAGGGGTTTTTCACGGAATCGACATGTTCGACTGCGTGATGCCGACCCGAAGCGCGCGGAACGGATTGTTGTTTACAAACGGAGAAAACGTTGTTATAAAAAACGCCCGCTACCGGGAGGATGGTTCGCCCCTTGACAGCGAATGCGATTGTTATACCTGTCAAAATTACTCGCGGGCCTACCTGCGGCACCTGTATGTGTCGGGCGAAATCCTGGCGATGGTGCTCAATACTATTCACAACCTCCGGTATTATCTTCGTCTGATGGAGCGGATCCGGGCAGCGATCCGGGAGGAAAGGTATGTGGATTTCCGGAGCCGTTTTCTCCGGGAACGGACGGATGCAGGGATGGACGGCAGTCCGGAGGCCGCGACTGCGAAAAACAATCAGATTGAATTTGAGTCATAATCCATAGAGGGAGGGCTTTACGTTGATCAATACAGCATATGCGATGGGTGCTCCGGGAGGGGCGGGCGGCGCCGGCGGCGGCGATTTCAGTTTCATCATCATGATGGCGGTTCTCTTCGGCATCTTCTACTTTCTGCTGATCCGGCCTCAGCAAAAGAAACAAAAAGAAATCAAAGCCATGATCGCCAACCTGGCCCATGGGGATCTGGTGATGACCTCCGGCGGGATACAGGGAAAGGTCACGGCGCTGACCGATACGGTCGTAACCATCGAGATTGCCGACAAGGTCAAGATCAAGGTCGCCCGGAACTTCATCGCCGCTGTGCTGCAGAAGGCGACCGGAGAGCAGCAGCCGTAATCGCGGGAAACGGGCTCTCCGAAAGAGCGGCGTGAAACGACCCCCGCACGGGTGTCGTTTCCCGCAGCCTCGCAGATGTTTCGCGTATGTTGAATCGTTGCGTTTGAAAGGGGTAAACCATGTTTAAGAGCATCAGAATCAGGGCTGCCGTCACGATCGTCATCTGTCTGGCTGCACTCGTTTATCTGGCGCCTTCCCTGACGTCCGAGCTTCCGGACACCTGGAAGAAATACCTCCCGATGGACAAGATCCATCTGGGACTCGACCTTCAGGGGGGAATGCATCTGGTCCTGGAGGTGGATACGGCCAAGGCGGTGGAAAGCACCCTGGACCGGACGGCAAACGACCTGAAGGAAAACCTCATGGAAGGCCGGGTGCGCTTCAAGCTCCGCGAGCGGACCAAAGAGAAGAATCCCGCCTTCGAGTTCCCGGATGCCGCTTCCCGGGACGCCTTCGATAAGATTTTGAAGAACCAGTATCCCGATCTGGAGGCCGCATCTTCCGAGATGGTGGAAGGCAAGGGAATCGTGACCCTGAAGATCAAGGACAAGCGCGCCGCCGAGATCCAGAAAATGGCGGTGGAGCAGAGCCTCGAGACGATCCGGAACCGCGTCGATCAATTCGGTATCTCCGAGCCGGAGATCATCCCGCAGGGAACGGACCGGATCATCGTTCAGCTTCCCGGGGTCAAGGACCCGGCCCGGGCCAAGAACCTGATCGGCCGCACGGCGCTTCTGGAATTCAAACTCGTCGACGAGGAGCACAGTCTCGAAGAGGCTCTCAAAGGGAACGTCCCCGAGGGAGACATCGTTGCGAACGAGTCCCGGATGGATCGGACCTCCGGAAGGCGGACCGATACCCCGCTCCTTCTCAAGAACAGGACGCTCATGACCGGGGATTCCCTGGAGACGGCGAAGGTCCAGATCGGCGACCGCTTCGGCGAACCGCATGTTTCGATCAAGTTCAACCCCCAGGGGGCGAAGGATTTCGACCGAATCACGGCTGAGAATGTGAAGAAGCGTCTCGCGATCGTCCTCGACGGCGTCGTCCATTCCGCCCCGGTCATCCAGGAGAGGATCTCCGGCGGCCAGGCCCAGATCACGGGCTCCTTCACGATGGAGGAGGCAAGCGATCTGGCCATCGTTCTGCGCGCAGGCGCCCTGCCCGCGCCGGTGAACATCCTCGAGGAACGGACCGTCGGCCCCTCCCTGGGCCAGGATTCGATCGACAAGGGGACTCTGGCCAGCATCATCGCAGGGATCCTGGTATTTCTCTTCATGGTCTTCTACTACCGGATGACCGGTCTGATTGCAGACGTGGCTCTCGCCATGAACATGCTGCTCCTGCTGGGGGTCATGGTCGCTTTCAAGGCGACGCTGACGCTTCCCGGCATCGCGGGTATCGCTCTGACGATCGGCATGGCTGTGGATGCGAACGTCCTGATCAATGAGCGTATCCGAGAGGAGCTTCGCCTGGGAAAGACACCGCGGGCGGCCGTCGAGGCCGGTTACGCGAAGGCCTTCCTGACCATCTTCGACTCCAACGTGACCACCCTGGTGGCGGCGCTGTTCCTCTTCGGTTTCGGGACCGGTCCGGTCAAAGGGTTCGCCGTGACGCTGACGATCGGCATCGTGGTCAGCATGTTCACCGCCATCTTCGTCACGCGGATCTTCTTCGACCATCTCATCTGGAATCGCAAGATCGAGAGGATCAGTATTTAGGGCGGATGGGGCTGACCACCCCGGGAGAAGACATCGCCTTTTGTAATTGAGGAGAATTCAATGGAAATCATCAAAACGAGCACCAACTTCAATTTCGTCAGGATGATGAAGCCCGCCGTCATCCTGTCGGTCGCCGTCATCGTTATCGGCATCGCCTCCCTGATCTGGCACGGGGGGCCCAATTACGGGATCGATTTCGCGGGCGGCACGCTGATCCAGGTCAAATTCCAGAACGATGTCCACACCGATAAGATCCGGGACGCCTTCAAGTCGATCGGCTTCGAGGGCAGTATCATCCAGAACTACGGCCCGAAGGAGGTCATCGTCCGGACGGCCGACACCGGAGGCGATACCAAGGGGCTCACCTCGCGCGTCGATGAGGCGCTGACCACCGCCTTCGGCAAGGGGGCCTATGACGTCCGGCGGATCGAGATGGTGGGTCCCAAGGTCGGCAAAGACCTGACCCGGAAGGCGTTGCTCGCGATCGTCTTCTCCTGGATCGGTATCCTGATCTATGTCGGGGTGAGGTTCGAATTCCGCTATGCGCTCGGGGGGATCATCGCGCTGGTCCACGACGTCCTGGTCACGATCACGTTCCTCTCCCTGTTCAACAAGGAGTTCGACCTGAACATCGTGGCGGCGCTCCTGACGATCATCGGGTATTCCATCAACGACACGATCGTCATCTTCGACCGGATCCGTGAAAACGCCCGCAAGAACACCCGGGACACCCTGACGGATGTGATCAATGTGAGCGTGAATCAGACCCTCAGCCGGACGATCCTGACATCGTTCACGGTTTTCATGGTCCTGCTCGTCCTCTTCATCTTCGGGGGGGCCGTCATCCACGATTTCACGTTCGCCCTGCTGGTGGGCACGGTCGCCGGCGTCTATTCGACCGTCTTTATCGCAAGCCCGATCGTGCTTCTGTTCGAAAAGATCAAGCCGTCGGGGTTGAAGAGGAAAAAATAGCGTTGACCCCCTGGGAGATTGGAGGACTGACCCTCTTCATCGTGGTGCTTCTTTTCGGCATCTTCTCCATCCTCTTCGGTTTCCCGGGGACCGTCATCATCCTGATCGATGCGGCGCTGTATGCGGCTGCTACGGGGTTCGAGAGGATCGGCTTCAAGACCCTTCTGACCCTGCTGCTTCTTTCCATTCTTGCGGAGCTGGCCGATTTCGCCGTCGGGATGGGAGGCGCCGTCAAGTTCGGCGCCTCCCGGAAGGCGTTCTGGGCCTCCCTCTTCGGCGCACTAATCGGGGCGCTGCTGATGGCCCCGTTTCTTTTCGGGCTCGGGGCCGTGGCGGGCGGGTTCCTCGGGGGATTCTCAGCCATCCTCATCGTCGAGTTGCTCCGTCAGAACCGCCTGAAGCCCGCGCTCAGGGCCGCCTGGGGAGCGATCCTGGGCAGGGCTGCGGGGATATGCGTGAAGGGGGTCTTTGCCCTGATCATGGTCGTCATCACGCTGACGAGCGTTTATAATTAGAGGAAACAAGGATGAGTAAACCCAAATCGAAACTGCAAGAGTACATCGAGGCGATCATCCTGGCCATCCTGATCGCCTTCTTCATTCGGACCTTCGTGATCCAGGCTTACAAGATCCCCTCCGGTTCCATGAAACCGACACTCCTGATCGGCGACCATATTCTCGTGACCAAGTTCAACTACGGCGTCAAGCTGCCGCTGATCCGCTCCACCATCATCCCCGTCGGGACGCCTAAACGCGGTGACATCGTGGTCTTCATCTACCCGGAGGACCGGTCGAAGGATTTCATCAAGCGGCTGGTCGGCCTGCCGGGCGACACCGTCGAGGTCCGCAACAAGCAGATTCTCGTGAACGGCCTCCCCTGGAACGATACCCACGGTGTCCATGCAGACAGCATGATCATTCCCGGATCGGTTCAGCCCCGCGACAATTTCGGGCCGGTGACGGTTCCGGAGGGCTCCCTCTTCGTCATGGGGGATAACCGGGACGAGAGCTTCGACAGCCGGTTCTGGGGGTTCGTCCCGATGAGGGACGTACTGGGCAAGGCGCTCATCATCTACTGGTCGTGGAACCAGGAGGATCACGGCGTCCGCTGGAGCCGCCTCGGAACGATTCTGCACTGAGAGGCGGACGGATTCGTGCTTCGGGCCATCATCCCGGTCCCGGAGCCATGGCTTCGAATTCGAAAATGAATGAGACGATCCCGACTTTACTCCGGATTTTGAAAGGTATCTTCTTCTCGTCTGCACTGAACCAGATCTTCAGCTCCGGGTTATTATCGCTTTCTTTCACGATGCCTTCCAGCCGCTGCATGTCGGGCACAAGTTCTCCCGCGGGAGAACTTGGAGCGTAACCTCCCCGTCAGGCAGGATCCCCCACCTTCCTTTGTAGGTCAGTTTCTCACCCGGAGCAAAGGGGATCTTCCTCTCCCCGGCACCCGGACTGCCACCGGTGAGCGAGAGGGAGAAGAGCAGGACGAGGATCAACACAAGAGTGCGGGAGCGGATCGATTTTCGATCCATCCGACGCAGCCCTGAAAGATGGATGCTCTCTTTGACGTTGCAGACCATCCAATCAACCGTTCGCCGAACCCTTCCGCAGGCCCGTGCAGCCCATTCACGGCTATTCTCGCGTGGTCGATGTTTCCAGTCAATGGTAAACCAACGATAACGAAGCATGCGTAAAAACACCGGGAAGAAACCGGATGCGCCTGTCAGATCAGGGAGAAGAAGAGCATCGCGAACGACAGGAAGGTGAGGACTGCGACGGTCAGCCAGGAAAGAGCGTTCATGACCGGGCCGTTCTTGTATTTCCCCATGATCCGCCGGTCATTGACCAAAAGCAGCATGAAGACGAGGATCACCGGCAGGATCGCCCCGTTGATCACCTGGGAGTAGAACATGATCCCGATCAGGGGCATGTCCGGCAGGAGGATGATCCCCGCACCGAGAAAAACCATCAGCGAGTAGAGGCTGTAAAACTGAGGCGCCTCTAGGAACTTGCGATTCAGGCTCGATTCCCAGCCGAAGGCCTCGCAGATCGTGTAGGCGGTGGAGATCGGCAGAATGGACGCGGCAAAGAGGGAGGCATTCAGGAGGCCGAAGGCGAAAAGCCAGGCGCAATACTCGCCGGCGAGTGGCGCGAGCGCCTGCGCCGCATCCTTGGCGGTTTCGATGCGGATTCCGTTGTGGAAGAGCGTGACGGCGCAGAGCATGATGATGAAGAAGGCGATCACGTTGACTGTGACCGATCCGATGATCACATCCATCCGGGTGTAGGGGTAGTCCTCCGCCTTCAGCCCCTTGTCGACCACGGAGGACTGGAGGTAGAACTGCATCCAGGGGGCGATCGTCGTCCCGATCACGCCCACGGCCATCGTCACGAACCCCGCATCCATCCGGAAGGTCGGCCTCAACAGGGACGATCCGACGGCACTCCAGTCCGGCCTTCCCATGAAACCGGAGACGATGTAGGAGATGTAGAAGACGCAGGCGAACAGGAACACCTTTTCGACGGACTTGTAGCTCCCCTTGACGACCAGCCACCAGACAAAGGCGGCGCTGAGAGGCACGGAGACGTAGCGACTGATGCCGAAGATCTCCAGGCTGGCCGCAACCCCGGCAAATTCGGAGATGGTGTTCCCCAGATTGGCCAGGAACAGCACGATCATCAGATAGAAGGTGATCCGGGCTCCGAATCGCTCGCGGATCAGGTCCGAAAGCCCCTTGCCCGAGACCACCCCCATGCGGGCGCACATCTCCTGGATGATGATCAGCGCCGCCGTGATCGGGATGAGGGTCCACAGGAGGGTGAGGCCGTATTCGGCACCGGCCAGGGAGTAGGTCGTGATGCCGCCCGCATCGTTGTCGACGTTCGAGGTGATGATCCCCGGCCCGATCAGCGCGAAAAAGAGGACGAGTGAACGCCAGTATTTCCGGATGGCGGCGGATTTCCAGAATGTGCGGATACCTCCGGAAAGGGAATCATCCATGATCTACCGCCTTCCTTATCCATCGTCGTTCTACCGGCCCAGTTTGGGCGCCACCACCTCGAGGAGGTTCTTGAACAGGATGACCCCCTTCAGATGGTTTTCGTCGTCCACGACCGGCATGGCCATGATGCCGTACTTGGCAAAGTCATCGGCGATCCGGTCCTTCTTCTCCTCGATGTCCACCGAGACCACCCGCGTATCCATGAGCTCCGAGAGAACCGTTGCCGGCGGCGCGACAAGGAGGTCCCTGAGGGTCAGCACCCCGAGGATATGCTCCTCGTCGTCCAGGACATAGACGTAATAGATCAGGTCCATGTCTTCGGCTTCATGCCGGATCTTCTCCATCGCCTCGCCCGCCGTGACGGCGGGTCCGAAGCTGAGGAAGGAGGTGGTCATCAGCCCCCCGGCAATCTCCTCCGGATGGACGAGGAGCTCCTTCACATCCTCGGCCGCCTCTTTCTCCATCTCGTTCAGGATCCCTTCCGCCCTCTCTTTCGGAAGATCACCCAGCAGGTCGGCCGCCTCGGAGAGAGACATCTCTTCGATGATGTCCGAGGCGTTCTCCGTCGAGAGCCCCTCGATCAGGCTCACCTGAATCTTCGGGTCCGTCTCCTCCAGGGTTTCGGCCGCCGTCTCCACGTCGAGCGAACCAAAGACGGCCGAGCGCTGGTGGATGTCGAGTTCTTCGATGATGTCCGCCAGATCCGCCGGATGGAGCTGGGCGAGGCGGTTCTGGGCGATGGTGAGGCGCAGCAGGTCCGGCGAAGAGAGAGGCTGTACCAGCTTCCAGGCGACGAGTTGATCGTTCATTTCGTGGTCGAAAAGTGACCGGATCAGAAAGTCGATCGGCCTCACCAGGCCTGCGCGCCGGAGCAGCCCGTGGAAACCGACATCCACATGAATCAGGTGAAGGACTTTCTTGGCCAGCAGAAACTGCAGGTCGTTCACCCGCCGGATCTTCGCCCCGTCCGTATCGACAACCTGCTTGTCCAGCAGGGTATCCTTCAGCAGGAGTTCGCCGGTGGCGAGCACCGGTTCCCGGAAATCCTCCGGCCCGAAGGGATGGGCCGTCAACGCCTCGTCGATCGCCGTGATCCTTTTCCAGGGGAAAAGGACTTTCTTTCGCTCCCCGGTCCGCCGCAGGAGAATTTCCGTGACCGGAGGGTAGATCTCACCGATGTTCCCGGTCAGGTCGAGAACCTTGCCGATCGGACGGCCGTCGTCGTCAACGACTTTTCTTCCCAGGAGTTCGCTCAAAAACAGAAACACCTGGGGTTCATGGTTCGCCGCCATGTTCATCTCCTCCGGGTTGAGGTCGCTATAGCACCATTTTTTAATATTTCAAACGTTTTTTGCTAGCATTGATCGGCCTTGACACTGTTTACTTCGATGGTGTAAGAACGGATCGGCAAACCGGCGGCGGCCAACGCTTTGCGCCGAATCCCCGGCAAGGGGTCGTCCATGAAAATCTCGTCCGGCAGACTTCCGTCCATCACGCCTTCACCCGTCGGGGGAAGGCTTTTTTTATGAGGTGCGATTCATGAATCTTTTGCTCAAGGGCGGCAGGATCATCGACCCTGCCCGCAATCTGGACGGGATCGGGGATCTGTGGGTCGAAGATGGGAAGATCGTTCCCGGCCCGACAGGACGGCGCGATGGGATGGTCCCCTGCGGGGAAGGCGCCCGCGACCTGGAGGTTCTGGATCTCAGGGAAATGATCGTCGTCCCGGGCCTCATCGACATGCACACCCACCTGCGCGAACCGGGCTTCGAGTACAAGGAGACGATCGCCTCGGGAAGCGACGCGGCGGTGGCGGGCGGCTTCACCTCCATCGCCTGCATGCCCAACACCCATCCCGTAAACGACAGCCCCGCCGTCACGGAATTGATCCGCACAAAGGCGGCGGCGGGCGGTTGGGCGAACGTCTACCCCATCGCGGCGATCACCCTGAAGTCGGAAGGCGCACAACTCTGCGGTTTCCGGGAACTCGCGGAGAGCGGGGCCGTCGGCTTCTCCGATGACGGCAAACCGGTCATGAACGCCCGCCTGATGCGCCGGGCGCTGGAATGCGCCGCCGACCTGGACCGGCCAATCATCGCGCACAGCGAGGACCTGAACCTGGCGGCGGGCGGAGTGATGAACGAAGGCAGCGTCGCCGCCGAACTGGGACTCCCGGGCGTTCCCGGGATCTCGGAAGAGGTGATGATCGCCCGCGACCTCCTCCTCGCGGAATTCACGGGAGGACCCCTCCACATCGCCCACGTCAGCACCGCCGGCTCCGTCCGCCTGATCCGGGCGGCCAAGGAGCGCGGGGTCCGGGTCACCGCGGAGACGGCGCCCCACTACTTCCTGCTGACCGATGAGGCCGTCCGAGTCTCCGGGACGCTTGCGAAGGTCAACCCTCCCCTCCGCAGCGCTGCGGATCGGGCGGCCATCCGCGAGGGGCTCCGCGACGGGACCCTCGACGCGATCGCAACCGACCATGCGCCCCATTCCCGAACGGACAAAGAGGCCGAGTTCGGCGCCGCCGCAAGCGGCTTTACCGGGCTTGAGACCTCGCTCGGTCTCTGCCTTCGACTCGTGGCGGACGGGGTCCTGACGCTGCGTGCGCTGATCGAAAAGATGACGGTCCAGCCGGCCCGGATCCTGCGCATCCCGAAGGGGACGCTCGCCCCCGGCGCGGATGCCGATATCACCGTCATCGACCCCGGACGGGATTGGACCGTGGACCGCGCGCTTTTCCGCTCCCGGGGAAAGAACTCCCCCTTCGATGGCTGGGCCTTGAAGGGAAGAGCGATCCTGACGATCGTCGGCGGCATGGTCCGCTACCGTAACGGCTGACATGACCCGAATCCCACAAGAGACCGAGGCCATTGTCCTCCGGGCGATCGATTACGGTGAATCGGACCGGATCGTGACCTTCTGCACGGCGCAGTACGGAAAGATCCGGGGAATTGCCAAAGGAGCGCGCAGAAGCCGCAAAAGGTTCGCCAACGCCCTGGAGCCCTTCTCCTGCTCTCGGGTTCAATTTTCACGGAGGGGGCCGGAGAGCCTGGCCCTGATCGAGGGGTGCGACGTTCTTGCGCATTTTCCCGCCATCCGCGCCGACCTGGAGAAGACGCTGGCCGCCTCCTATCTGATCGATCTCACGGACCACTTCACGCCGGAGGACAAGAAGAGTACGGCCACCTTTCTCCTGCTCCACGATTTTCTCCGCTGTCTGGAAGAGAGCGCGATGACCGACGCCCTCGTACGTTTCTTCGAAATCCGCCTTCTGAAGGTCTCCGGATACGACCCGGTCCTGAGCCACTGCCTCCGCTGCAAAGCGCCGGTCGGACCGCAGGCGTCTTACCGCTTCGATGCCGCGAGAGGAGGGCTCACGTGCAGCCTCTGCACCCCTGGAGACCCCGACGCCATCCCCGTCTCCCTCGGAACGATCCGGACCCTGCTTTTGGGGCGTGAGATGGAGATCGGCCGGCTGGGGCGCCTGCTTCTCACGGGCCGTTCGGCAGACGAGAGCCGGCACCTTCTCGCCCATTTCATCCGCCACATCCTCGGGCGGGAGTTGAAATCGGTGCACGTCCTGAATGAAATCCGCCGCTGGGAAACGGGAAATCGCGAGATTTGATGTTGACAGGCAGCGGGCCGGCATGTTAAGAACCTCGCCGTAAAAGTTCCATGATATCAAGAAATAACACGCTATCGATCCACAAGGAGGCAATGTGACTTTTCAGGAATTGATCTTTGCCCTCGAACGGTACTGGGCGGGACAGGGGTGCATCATCCAGCAGCCCTATGACGTCGAGAAGGGGGCGGGCACGTTCAATCCGGCCACCTTTCTGCGGGCTCTGGGACCCGAACCCTGGAACGTGGCGTACGTGGAGCCCTCCCGGAGGCCCACGGACGGCCGCTACGGCGAAAACCCGAACCGGCTCCAGCACTACTATCAATACCAGGTCATCATGAAGCCTTCCCCCGAGAACATCCAGGAGCTCTACCTGGACTCGCTCAGGAGCTTCGGCATCGACCCGCTGGAGCACGACATCCGCTTCGTGGAGGACGACTGGGAGTCGCCCACCGTCGGTGCCTGGGGCCTCGGTTGGGAGGTGTGGCTCGACGGGATGGAGATTTCCCAGTTCACCTACTTCCAGCAGGTCGGGGGATTCGATTGCCGCCCCGTCTGCGCGGAGCTGACCTACGGCACCGAGCGGATCGCCATGTACATCCAGGGAATCGACAACGTCTACGATCTCGAGTGGACCCAGGGGATCAAATACGGCGACGTCCACCACCAGAGCGAGGTCGAGTGGTCCGTCTACAATTTCGAGACCGCCGATATCCCCCAGCTCAGGCAGCGTTTCGACATGTATGAAGCCGAAGGGGTAAGGACGGCGGAAAAGGGGCTGGTGCTCCCGACCTATGACCACTGCCTCAAATGCTCGCACACCTTCAACCTCCTCAACGCCCGGGGGGCGATCAGCGTGGCCGAGCGGACGAGCTACATCGGCCGGGTGCGGAACCTGGCCCGGTTGAGCGCCGAAGCTTACCTCCGCCAGAGAGAGGCGATGGGGTACCCCCTGCTGAACCGGAAATAGGACGGGAGAGGGTCTTCTTCTCCCGGCTTCACATTGCAACAAGTCCCGCGGATCCATGCGCGGGCATCAAATAGAATCGGAGAACGTTGATGGGCAAGGAACTGCTCTTGGAAATTGGAACCGAAGAGATCCCGGCCGCCTTCCTGCCGAAGGCGCTGAAGGACCTGGAAGAGATTGCCCGCCGGGAGCTGGCGGCGAACCGTATCCCCCACGGAGGGAGCCGGACGATGGGAACCCCCCGCCGGCTCTTCCTCTCGGTCGATGACGTCGGCGAGAAGCAGCAGGACCAGGTGATCGAAAAGCTGGGACCGGCCGTGCGGGTCGCCTTCGACAAGGAGGGGAAACCTGCGCCGGCTGCCGTCGGCTTTGCCAGAGGCCAGGGGATCGACGTCGCGAAGCTGGAGCGGGTCAAAACCGAAAAGGGGGAGTATGTCTGCGCCCGGAAGAAGATCTCGGGCGAGGCGACCGAAGGGCTCCTCCCGGCGCTGCTGACCAAGATCGTGAGCGACATCCCCTTCCGCAAATCGATGCGCTGGTCGGACCTCGACTTCCGCTTCGCACGGCCGATCCACTGGATCCTCGCCCTCTACGGCGGCCAAGTCATCCCCTTCCGGATCGCCAATCTCGAAAGCGGCAACTGGAGCCGCGGCCATCGCTTCATGAGCCCCGCCGCCTTCCCGGTGGCCGACCTGCGGGAGTACCTGACCAAGACACACGACGCTTTCGTCATCGTCGATCCCGAGGAGCGGAAGGAAATCATCCGTGCCGAGACGGCCAAGGCGGCCTGCGCCGCCGGCGGCCGGGTCCTCCCGTCGGAGGAACTGCTCGAAACGGTAACCTTCCTGACCGAATACCCGACCGTCGTCTGCGGGGATTTCGACCGGGAGTTCCTGAACCTTCCGAAGGAGGTGCTCATCACCACGATGATGTCGCACCAGAAATATTTCCCCGTCGTGGATGAAAAAGGAGCACTCCTCCCCCACTTCCTGACGGTCAACAACACCCTGGCCCGGGACCCTGCGGTCGTGAAGCGGGGAAACGAAAAGGTGATCCGCGCCCGGCTCTCCGACGCGCGCTTCTTCTTCGAGTCGGACCGGAAGATCCCCCTCGGGGAGCGCGTGGAGGGGCTCCGGAAGGTGGTCTTCCACACCCTGCTGGGAACCTCCTACGAAAAGGTGATGCGTTTCCGCAAGCTCGCGGCCTGGATCGCCGAGCAGATCGATCCGGCGATCGCGGCCCGTGTCGACCGCGCGGCCTTGCTCGCCAAGGCCGACCTGGATACGCAGATGGTCTGCGAATTCACCGAGCTTCAGGGAATCATGGGCCGGGAATACGCCCTTCTGGCCGGCGAGGATCCCATCGTGGCCCAGGCCATTTACGAGCACTACCTGCCCACCGCGGCGGGCGGCGATCTGCCCGAAACCGACGAAGGGGCCGCCGTGAGCATCGCCGACAAGACGGATACGATCGTCGGCTTTTTCGGCGTCGGCCTGATCCCGACGGGAACCGCCGATCCCTACGCCCTGCGGCGCCAGGCGCTCGGCATCATCAACATCATCCTGGCGAAGCGCTACCCCCTGCCGCTGGACGCCCTGATCGACCGGAGCCTCGCCATCCTAGGCCCTCTGCTGAAGCGCCCCGCCGCCGAAACCCAGGCCGCGGTGCTTGAATTCTTCAGGAGCCGCTTCGAGAACCAGCTCATCGCCCAGGGCCGCCCCTATGACGTGGTCGACGCGGTCCTGGCAACCGGGGTTCAAAACCTCGTCACCGCGGAGGAGAAGATCAGGGCCATGGCCGCCTTCAAGTCCGACCCGAACTTTCAGCCGCTGGCCATCGCCTTCAAAAGGGTGGTCAACATCATCCGCGGTTTCCAGAACGGCACCGTCGATCCTGCCCTCTTTGCCGGGATCGAGGAGCGGAATCTCCATGGGGCCTTTCTGAAGATCCGCGAGCAGGTTTTCGCGCTCATCGCGCGGGGGGACTATCGGGGTGTGTTCGGAGAACTGGCCCGGCTCCGGGAACCGGTCGATGCTTTTTTTGAAACGGTTCTCGTCATGGCGGAGGATGAGAAGATCCGCTTCAACCGGCTCTCCCTGCTGGAGGAGATCTCCACCCTCTTCCACGACGTCGCCGATTTTTCCCGGATCGTCACGGAAACATGACGATTCATATTGAATTATTATCGATTCTGGTTTAGCGTTCCACCATAGTCGTTTGACCGGGCTGGCGGAATCCCATGCATTCCGCCACATCGCCGCAAACGGAGACACCATGATCGATCCACTCAAAAACATAGAGATTTCGGAGCTCGAGGCGAAGCTGCACATTCGCCAGGCTCTTCTCGACATCACCAACCGGATCCACGCCGCACCCAACCTCAAACAGATCCTCGTCGATCTGAAAGATGGAATTCTGAACCTTTTCAACGCCCACTCCATGACCATCTACGTGGTGGACCGGCCGCGGAACGAGATCTACTCCATGTTCCTGAGCGGCACCCAGGTCAAGGAGATCCGCGTCGCCATCAACAACAAGAGCATCGCCGGCTACGTGGCCAACAACGGGAGGGTCGTCAACATCGGCGACGCTTACGATGTCGGGGAGATCAAGGGGATCGACAAGGAGCTCTCTTTCGACCTGAGCTGGGACAAGAAGAGCGGTTTCCGGACGAAACAGATCCTGGCGGCCCCGATCTATCACAACAAGACCCTCATGGGCGTCGTCCAGATCCTGAACAAGAAAGCGGGTTCCGGCAAATTCTCCGAAGACGAGAAGGGCTTTCTGGAGGAGATCTCGGACGTGCTGGGCGTCGCCTTCTACAATCAGGAGCGCTACGCAAGGCGGCGCAAGACCCGCTTCGACTATCTGATCACCCACGACCTCCTGAAGGAGGAGGAGCTGGACAGCGCCTGGGAGGAATCGCGCGAGGCCAAGGAGACGATCGAAGTCTTCCTGATGAGAAAATACGGGATTTCGCGCGACGATATCGGCCGCTCCTTCGAAGAGTTCTTCCGGTGCAAGTTCGTCCCGTTCACGGACCGGATTCCGATCCCGGGTGACCTGCTTTCCACGCTCAAGCGGGATTACCTCCGCCGGGAACTCTGGGTGCCGCTGGAAAAGAAAGACGGCATCATCCGCATCATCGTCGACGATCCGAACAACATCCTGAAGCGGGACATGATCGAAAACCTGCTGAAGACGAAGGCGGTCCGCTACGACGTATCCCTGGCGGATGACATCATCAAGTTCATCAACTATTTCTTCCAGTCCCCCGAAGACGAGACCTCAATCACCGAAATTCTGGGGAAACTGGATGCCGAGGATCAGGAACTGGACGATGAGGATCCCGATGCCCTCTCCGAATCCGACAGCGTGATCATGCAACTCGTCAACAAGATCATCCTCGACGCCCAGGCCAAACGCGCCTCCGATATCCACATCGAGCCGAACGTCGCCAAGAAGAACGTCGAGGTCCGCTACCGGGTCGACGGAGACTGCGCGATCTATCAGACGCTCCCCTACAGCTACCGCGCCGCCGTGATCTCGCGGATCAAGATCATGTCGAACCTCGACATCACGGTCCGGCGTCTCCCCCAGGACGGCAAGATCAAGTTCCGCAAGCCGGGCGGAGAGGATATGGAACTCCGTGTGGCCACGATCCCGACCGCGGGCGGGGTGGAGGACGTCGTGATGCGTATCCTGGCCAAGGCCGGGGATACCCTGCCGCTCACCGCCATGGGCATGTTGCCGCGCAACTTCAAGGAGCTCAGGAGCATCCTGGAGAAGCCCTACGGAATGATCCTGGTGGTCGGTCCCACCGGATCCGGGAAAACGACCACCCTGCATGCCGCCCTCCACGAGATCAACAAGCCCGACCGCAAGATCTGGACCGCCGAGGACCCCGTGGAGATCACGCAGTACGGTCTGCGTCAGGTGCAGGTGCAGGCCAAAATCGGATTCGATTTCGCGGCCGCCATGCGCGCCTTCCTCCGCGCCGACCCGGACGTGATCATGGTCGGCGAGATGCGCGATTTCGAAACGGCCAAGACGGGCGTCGAAGCCTCGCTCACGGGCCATCTCGTCTTCAGCACGCTGCACACCAACAGCGCACCGGAGACGATCGTCCGCCTCCTCGACATGGGGATCGATCCGCTCAATTTCGCCGACGCGCTCCTGGGGATTTTGGCACAGCGGCTCGTCCGGACCCTCTGCAAGAAGTGCAAGGAGGCCTACCACCCCAGCCTCCAGGAGTACGACGAGATCGTCCAGAGCTACGGGGAGCAACACTTTCTGCAGCTGAACATGCCCTACGACGACAAATTCATGCTCTACCGGCCGAAGGGGTGCGATCTCTGCGACAAGACGGGGTACAAGGGGCGGATGGGGATCCACGAACTCATCATCGCCACGGACGGGATCAAGCGGCTCATCCAGAAGCATGAGACCGTCGAGGTGATCCGGGATCTGGCGATGGAAGAGGGGATGACCACCCTTCTGCAGGACGGCATCCTGAAGGCCATCCAGGGCGTCACCGATTTCAAGCAGGTGCGCCGCGTCTGCATCAAATAGGCAGATTCAATCTTCGGAATCCTTGCGCAGCTTTGTCTTCGTGATCCCCCCGCGCGCTGGACCTTTTCCGACCCTGCAACTCCTCGCTTCGCTGCAAAGACGCAACTCGCGCTCCGCGCTCAGACAGTCGTCTTTGCGGTCGCTCCGCTGTGGGTGCAGGGTACCCCGGAAAATCTCCAGTGCGCGCGCTTCCGGGATCACCGACCTCAAAGCCTCGCTGAAAGACTGGCGGATCATTTAAGGGATGTCCGGGAGGCCAGGGCGGCGGCGACGTCCGCGATGACCTGGCGCGACAGGTCGGACATCGCCAGGCTCATCGCACCGGACAGGGCCGCCCCGCCCTCCCCGGTCATCGCCGCCTCGGCACGGTAGCTCTTCTGAAAGACCACGAGATGCGCGGTCTCCTTTTTCGAGAGATCGATCAGTGTCACGGTCACCGTCAGGAGGGCCTTTCGGCCGGCTGCCTCACGGCTTTCGATGAACTGCTCCACCCCCCCGGTCAGGGAGAAACGGGCGTCATCGGCGTCCCGATCCGAGAGCACCGCGGCGAAGAGACCCGACTCGCGGAGATCCCGCCGGAGAAACTCGGTCACCATGTTCCCGGGACTGACGCGCCAGCGCTGTGCAGGATAGGCATCCCGCCGGTACGGACCCTGCCGGTAAAGCATATCCTGTCCCATGAACATGCGGTCCGCAAGGAACCGCTCCACGCGGACCGTCTCTTCAGCGGCGGGCCTCATCCCCTCGGCCGCCGGCGGCGGCGCGTATTCCAGCACATACTGACGGATGAAGGGCGTTCTTCCCCCACCCCCGAAACATCCGGAGAGCAGACCGACCAAAAGCAGAAAGATCCCGATCCTCTTTATCATCGCCGCACCTCCCCCTGCACGCTCTCGCTATCCGGCGCCTCACTGAAAATCAGGTCCGATGGATTTTCGTTCAGACGGTCCAGAAGAAGCTTGAGGCTGTCCGCCGCCTGCCGGATATCCTCGGTAGTCCGCTCGAAATCCGTCTTCATTCCACGCGTCCTGCGGTCGATCTCATGAAGCAGGCGTGCGACCCGGTCGGCTATTTCCGGCGCCTTGAGGCTTTCGACCTCTCGCCGGACCGTCGCCACCAGTTCCCGGAGATCGGAAATCGTCTTGCGGGCCTCCTGGAGTCCCTGCGTGGCCTCACCGACTCCCTGCTTTGCCCCGTCCAGAAGGCCTTCGACCCGCCCCTCGGCCATGAGCCGGTCGATCCGCTGCAATCCCTGGTCGAGATGGCCCGCTGCTGAATCGAGCTTCGCCAGGATGCCCGTCATCTGTTTCCCGGAAAGCAGGATTTCCAGCGCCCGCGTGGTTGCCTTGATCTGATCGGAAATTCCCTTGAGATCGACCTCCTGGATCTGGCCCATGATCTTGTCCATGCCGGTGATGATCTGCTTGGTCTGCGAGGACTGGGAGGCGATCACCGGGTAGTGGACCTCCATGCCCGGCGGCGGCATCAGGGTCTGCTCATCCGTGGAGGGCCGGTCCAGCTCGATGAAGACGATCCCCGTGATCCCGGCGGCCCGAAGCTGAGTGACGAGATTTCTCGCCGATTCGCCGTAGAGATCGATCTTCATGACCACCTCGACCAGCTTGTGGTCGGGGGCGACGCCGATGCTCTGCACCTTTCCGATGTCCACGCCGCGGTATTTCACCCGCGAATCGACCTGCAGCCCCTGGACGGATTCATCGAAATAGGTCACATAGTAAGCGCCCTCTTCGAAATATTTCGACGCCCCGACCCAGACGATGGCTGCAACGCCGATCACCAACCCCACCGCCACGAAAAGACCGATCATGAAATGCGAATTTTTTCTGGCCATCGCTTCACCTCTTCCCCGCCGCGGTCCCTTCACGGAAAAGGAATTTCCGGACCCGCGGATCGGTTGCACTTCTCCGGAGCTCTTCCGGCGACCCTGCCGCAATGATCCCTCTGGAGCTTCGGTCCAGCATCAGGATCCGATGGGCCACGCTCAGGACCAGGTCGACCTGGTGGCTGACGATCACCATCGTCGTCCCGAGGCCCGCGTTGATTCCCCGGATCAGTGTTTCCAGTTCCGCCGAATTGATCGGATCGAGGCCGGCGGAAGGCTCGTCGAAGAAGAGGATATGAGGATCCAGGGCCATGGCCCTGGCCAGACCACCCCGCTTCCTCATGCCTCCCGACAGCTCGGAAGGATAGTGGTTCTCGTAGCCGGAAAGATTGACCATTCCCAGTTTCATCCGGACGATCAGGGTTGCGGTTTCGGCGGAGATGCCCTTGAAGACCGAAAGCGGAAGCGCAACGTTCTCCCCCAGCGTCATCGATCCGAAGAGCGCGTCCGACTGGAAGAGGACGCCGATCCCTCTGCGGATCCTATTGAGCGACTCCTCATCGACGGCGGCAATATCCTCGCCGCCCACGAGAACCTTTCCGGCATCGGGCCGGTAAAGCCCGATCATCTGTTTGAGCAGCGTCGACTTTCCGCAGCCGCTCTCCCCGACGATGCAGAGGATCTCCCCCGGCAAGACATCGAGGTTCACCCTCTCGAGAACCGTCGTCTCGCCGAAGCGGGTGGTCAGATCCTCGACCACGATGGCCGGGTCCACACCCGGGGCGCTCCTGGGGTTGCCTTCCATCGACACCTCTCAAAGGTAATGCAGCACTATGGCAAATGCCGAATCGACGATCACGATCAGCAGGATCGACGTCACCACGGCAGAGGTGGTCGCCGCACCCACCTCTTCGACCCCGCCCCGCACCTGAAAACCGCGCTGGCAACCGATCCAAGCGATGATGCAGGCGAAAAAAGCCGCCTTGACCAGGCTCGCGTTGAGAAAGAAGACGGTGATGCTCCTCTGGCTCGCCTGGAGATAGGTGTAAACCGTCAGATCGAGCCCCGCGACCCCGACGATCATCCCGCCCAGGATTCCGAAGAGGTCGGCATAGAGCGTCAACAGCGGCAGGACGACGATGGTCGCGATCAGTTTCGGGATCACGAGAAACCGGATCGGATTGAAACCCATCGTCACCAGGGCATCCACCTCGTCATTGACCCGCATCGTCCCGATCTCCGCCGCAAAAGCCGATGCGGAGCGGCCGGCCACGAGGATCGCCGTCATAATGGGCCCCAGTTCCCGGACGATGGCCACGGCCACGAGCGACGCCACGTAGACGTTGGCCCCGAACTGTTTGAGCTGAAGCGAGGACATGAACGCGATGATGAGGCCAATCAGGATGCTGATGATCCCGACTATGGGAAGCCCCTCTGCGCCGATGCGCCGCATGTAGAAGAGGACGTTCTCCCAGCGCATCTCGCCCGGATGGCGGATCAGGCCGATGACCTCCTCCACCATGTCCCCGAGAAAGGAGATCATTGCGACGAAGTCTTGCCCGATCCGGATGCTGGCCGTTCCCAGCACCTCGAGAACGCTGCCCGGCCCAGTTTCGGCGTGGAGCGGGGGCCGGGTCAGCGACTCCCGGTCGATCAGCCCCATGACCCCCTGGATCGTCTCCGGCACGGCCTCGAGGGTGAAGGGGAGCCCTTTCTTCCGTACGGCCTCCTCCAGGCGCAGGAGCGTCAGAACGCCGGCGCCGTCCATGTAGGATACACCGCCCAAATCGATCCGGACCGCCGCAGGATCGCCCGCGGCGATTTCCTCCCCCATGCGGGCGAGGAGCCCCTCCGCGTTATCCAGGGTGACCCGCCCCTTCAGACGGAAAACCCTCGCGCCTGCCTCTTCCCCTCTGGCCAGTTCATAACCCGGATTCGACATGGTATACGCCCGGAACGTGATCGCCTTGGTCCGTTCTACTCCAGCCTCGTTTTCCAGTCGTTCAGATGCTGCAGCGCATCCAGCGGTGTCAGCCTCATGGGATCGCAGCTGCGGATTTCATCCAGTATCGCATCCCCCTCTCCGGAAAACAAGGTGAGCTGATTGGGGTTCTTACGGTCCGCTCTCCGGCCGCGGGCGATCTTCGGCATCCCGGCCGCGTCGAGCTCCCCCTTCTCCAGATTGTTGAGGATTTCCCCGGCCCGGGTAATCACCTCGGAAGGCACCCCGGCCAGCCGCGCCACCTGGATGCCGTAGCTCCGGTTGGTGCCGCCTTCCATGATCTTCCGCAGGAAAATGATCTTCTCCCCCCACTCGCGGACGGCGATGTTGAAATTCCGGACCCCCTCCTTGGTGACGGCGAGCTCGGTCAACTCGTGGTAGTGAGTGGCGAAGAGCGTCCTGGCCCCGAGGGAAGGGGCGTCATGGATGTATTCCGCCGTCGCCCAGGCGATGCTGAGCCCGTCGAAGGTGCTGGTCCCCCTCCCCACTTCGTCGAGGATGATGAGGCTCCTTTTCGTCGCATGGCTGAGGATCTCGGCGACCTCGGTCATCTCCACCATGAAGGTGCTCTGCCCCCGGGAGAGGCTGTCCGCCGCGCCGATACGCGTAAAGATCCGGTCGACCGCACCGATCCTCGCCCGGGTCGCGGGGACGAAGCTCCCCATCTGGGCCATGAGCACGATCAGGGCTGCCTGCCGGATGAAGGTCGACTTCCCCGCCATGTTGGGGCCGGTGATGATCAGAAAGCGGTTCTTCTCCAGGTCGAGGAGGAGATCGTTCGGGACGAAGCCGCTCTTCCCGGCGAGCCGTTCGACCACGGGATGGCGGCCGTCCGTGATTTCGATCGTATCCTCGGAATCGACCACGGGGCAGCAGTAGCCGTATCTTTCGGCCACTTCGGCGAGCGACGCGACGGCGTCCAGATCGGCGATCCGGGCCGCGCTCCCCTGGATGCGCCGGATCTCCCCGGCGATCCGGCTCCGGATCTCGACGAAGAGATCGTACTCGCGTGCCTGCCGCCGTTCGTCAGCATGGAGGACCGTCTCCTCGTACCCCTTGAGTTCCTCGTTGATGTAGCGCTCCGCATTCACCAGGGTCTGCTTCCGGATGTACTCGGCCGGGACGAGGGGGGCATTGGCCTTCGTGACTTCGATGTAGTATCCGAAGACGTTGTTGAACCCCACCTTCAACGAGTGGATGCCTGTCTTCTGCCTCTCCTTGGCCTCGAGCGCGGCGATCCATTTCCGGCCATCCCGCATGACCGAGATCAGACCGTCCAGCTCCGGATCGTAACCCTCGCGGATGATCCCGCCCTCGCGGATCGTGATGGGCGGATCGTCGACGATCGCCCGCTCGATCAGCACCCGGAGATCCGGCATCTCATCGATCCCGTCATGGATCTCCCTGAGCAGCGGGGCTCCGCACCGGTCGACGGTCTCGCGGAGAGACGGGAGGACGCGGAGCGAAGCCCGGAGTGCGGCCAGATCCCTGCCGCCCGCGAGCCCGACCGCGATCCGGCTCCCCAGACGCTCCAGGTCGTATACCGACTTCAGAACCGTCCGGAGCGACTCCCGGAGCAGGTGATCTTCTCGGATCTCCGAAACCGCGGCCAGCCTCTCCCGGATCCGGAGCGGATCGCGCAGGGGATGGTTCAGCCACCAGCGGAGCCTCCGCGCACCGAGCGCGGTGACCGTCTCGTCGAGCACGTGAAAGAGGGAGCCGCTTTTCTTCCCCTCTGCGATTGTGGCGAAGAGTTCGAGGTTCCTTTTCGCCGTCTCGTCCAGGAGCAGATGGGCGCCGCTTTCGAACCAAGCAAGCTCGTTGATGTGGGCGAGCCCGTCTTTCTGAGTCTCCATCGTATAGGCGAGGACGGCGCCGGCGGCGGCAGCCGCGGCCGGATGGGATTCGAGCGCCATGACCGAGAGCCTCTCCGCCGTGAACCGGTCGCGCAGCAGGGCGCCCGCC
The DNA here is from genome assembly GCA_021372695.1 of Deltaproteobacteria bacterium. The sequence goes on along the minus strand of JAJFTY010000054.1, from coordinate 15,519 downwards.
GCCGCAGGATCGAAGCGCTCGGTCGGCAGCCGGTTGATCAGGCACCCCTCCCCTTCCCCGACCACGGAGCGGATCAGCGCCTCATCCCCGAAGCCGTCTGCGACGAGGATTTCGCGGATCGGGAGCCCCGCCGCCTGGACGAGAAAATACTCACGGTCGTCCGTCTCGGTGACGCGGAACTCCCCGGTCGAGATGTCGACGAAGGCGAGGGCCAGAATGCCGTTCGAGGCGACCAGGGATGCAAGGTAGTTGTTCTCTTTGGCGTCGAGATTTTCCGGATCCAGAACGAGGCCGGGGGTGATCACCCGGATCACCTCCCGCTTCACCACCCCCTTGGCCAGCTTCGGATCCTCCATCTGCTCGCAGACGGCTACCTTGAACCCGTTTTCGATCAGCTTCGCGATGTAGCCGGTTGCGGCGTGGTAGGGGAAACCGCACAGGGGAACGGCGTCTTCCTTATTCTTGTTGCGCGACGTCAGCGTGATTTCGAGGACCCGGGAAGCGGTCACCGCGTCGTCGAAGAACATCTCGTAGAAATCGCCCATCCGGAAGAAGAGGATGCAGTCGGGGTAGCGCTCCTTCACCTCCACATACTGGCGCATGGCAGGGCTCAGGTCGCTCACTCCCATCGGCCGCGCCTCTGCTTCAGGTCGATGACCGTCTCCGTCTCGACGCGCCCGCCCGAACCGATGAACCGGTTCAGCAGCCAGCTCACCAGGCCGATGATCAGGGCGCCGAAAACGGCGGTCCAGAACCCCCGGACGTCGAATCCGGGGATCAGGTAGGAGACGAGCATGAGCATCAGTGCATTGATCACAAAGGTGAAGAGCCCCAGGGTCAGAATATTCAGGGGCAGGGTCAGCACGATCAGAAGCGGACGCAGGACCGCATTGAGAATTCCGAGGAGCGCCGCAGCGAGCAGGGCGGGCAGGACGCCGGCCACCCGGATTCCGTCCAGGAGCCAGGAGGCTATCAGAACGGCCGCCGCCAGTACAAGCCAGCGCAAGAGCACACCCCTCATCGCGATCCTCCGATTATGATTCCGTCATCATTCGGGTCGAAACGATATCCCACTTGCGGAGGGATCCGGATTCCCGATGGCCGCTGGTCGGTCAGCGGAAGGGTTCGAATTTCTCCTTCGCGGCCCCACAGACCGGACAGACCTCGGGCGGGAGACCGTCCGCAATGTAGCCGCAGATCAGGCAGACGTGGTAGGTCGTCTCCCTCTCCTCCAGCATGTGGTTCATCGCCTCCTTGTAGAGCTTCGCATGGCCCTCTTCGACATCGCGGCTCTGGCTGAAATGGAGTGCCGCGGCCCGGTTTCCCTCTGCCTCGGCCTCCCGCACGAACTGGCCGTAGGCAACGGCCGCGACCCCCCGTTCGGATTCGAAGCTCTCCTTGAGGTTCTCCTCGGTCGTCCGGACATCTTTGAGAGCCCGGAGCGCCCTCGCCCCGTGGATCTCCTCGGACCGGGCAATCACGCGGAAAAGCTTCGCCATCTGGGGATAGCCCTCCGCCTCCGCCTTGTCCGCGTAGACCCTCAGGCGCAGGGCCGCCTTGGCCTCGCCTGCGTAAGCCTGCTGCAGTGCCTCCCGTGTTCCCGCCATGGTACCCGCCTATTCCGGCGCGAATTCGTCCCTGGCGGCGCCGCAAATCGGGCAGACCCACTCCTCGGGCAGCTTCTCAAAGGAAACGCCTGCGGCCACCCCGTTGTCGGGATCCCCCGCCGCCGGGTCGTAGACATATCCGCATATCCCGCATACGTATTTTCCCATGCCAGACTCCTTCTCAAAAAATGGACGCGCCCGGGCCGACGGGCCCTTCCGTGCCGCTACAGGCGGCCCCGGAGCGTCTCCGCCATCGTCTTTCCCGTTTCATAGCACCGGCCGAGGCACTCCGGATCCGGCGCATTCTTCACCCGGATCCCTTCGGCGACTTTTTCCACCTTCATCTCTGCCAGAATTTCCTCAATCTGCTTCACCGCCTCCCCGCTCCAGCCGTAGGAGCCGAAGGCCGTGCCGATCAGATTCCTCGGTTTGAGCCCCTTGAGGTAGGTGAGAACATCCGCCATATGCGGCAACATCTGGTTATTGAGCGTCGAGGAGCCGACGGCGATCGCGCCCGCGTCGAGGAGCTCGTAGATGACGTCGCTGCGGTGCACGTGGTCCATCGACATGAGCTTCACGTGAAGTCCGCCCGCCGCGAGCCCCTCGCCGATCGCCCGGGCCATGCGTTCGGTGCTGTGCCACATCGTCGCGTAGACGACGACCGCCTTCGCCTCCGGCCTCTGGCTGGCCCAATTGGCGTAGTTTCCGATGATCCCTCCGGTCTCCCGGCGCCAGACCGGCCCATGATCGGGGGCGATGATCCGGAAGTTCAAGCCCAGGGCGGTCACCTTCTCGATCAGTTTGGCCACCAGCGCCGAGTAGGGCAGGAGGATGTTCGCATAGTAGGTCGCCGATTCATAGGCCAGGATCGCCGGATCGCACTCGTCGGCGAACCGCGCCGAGGAGGCGTAATGCATGCCGAAGGCGTCCTGCGAGAAGAGGAGTTCCTCTTCGTTCAGATAGGCGAACATGCTGTCCGGCCAGTGGAGCATTCGGGTCTCCATGAAGCTGAGGGTACGGTTGCCCAGGCTGAGCTTTTCGCCGTCCTTGACGGCCGTAATCTCACGGTCGAGCGGGAAGAGTTCCGCGAGGGTTTTCGCCCCGGCGGTCGAGGCGAAAACCTTTTCGGGATTGACCGCCCGGATCACGTCGGGAAGGGCGCCGGAGTGGTCCATCTCCGAGTGGTTGGAGACAATGTAGTCGATCTTCGCCGGATCGACGACCGACGCGATCCGTTCCATCATCTCGGCGCGGAAGGGGGCCTTCACCGTATCGACCAGCGTGATCTTGTCCGCCAGGATCAGGTAGGCGTTGTAGGTGCTCCCCCGCTTCGTTTGATAGCCATGGAAATCCCGGATGTTCCAGTCGATCGCGCCGACCCACCAGACATCCTCCGTCACAGGTATGGCCTTGAATGTCTCTTTCACCCTTTTCACCTCGTTTATGAATGTCGGCCGATCCGCGGGATAGCCGATTCGTTTCAGGACGCAGCAGCCGCGCCGATCGCGAAGGCGCGGAGATTGGCTGCCACCCGGTCGGCCGGCATCCCCTCGCGGATCACGGCCTCGAAGAGTCCGGCGTCGATCGGAAGGACGCCGAGACCCGCGACGGCGCCGATCATGACGATGTTCCCGAGTATCGGATTGCCGAGGCGGATCGCCTCGTCCGTCGCCGCAAGGAAGCACGCCTGCGCCGACAGAGACGTGACCGCATCCCGGATCGTCGCTTCCGTCGGGTACTCGTCTGCGCCCGTGATCACCCCCACCGGATAGATCGGCCGCAGGTTCACCAGGACCCGCACGTCCGGATTTCCGTAATCCGCGAGTACCCGGATCGCCTCGATCGGCTCCAGCGCCACGATCAGATCCGCCTGCCCCTTCGGGATCTGCGGGCTCCAGACCGCCGTCGGCGAGACCCGGATATGGCTCATGACCGAACCGCCGCGCTGGGACATTCCGAAGGTCTCCCCGATCGTCACCCTGAACCCCTTGCGGACCAGCATGTTCGAGAGCACCCGCGAAGCCATGACGTTTCCCTGCCCGCCGACGCCCGTAATCACGATATTGTAAGGATCCTTCGCCAATTTCTCGGTCATGACGTCACCGCCTCCTCGCTGCGGATCGCCCCGGCCGGGCAGATCGCAGCGCAGAACCCGCAGCCGGCGCAGATCACCTCATCGACCTCCGCCTTCTTTCTCTCCCGGTTCCAGAGCAGCCCCGGGCAGCGGAAGATCCGCGTGCAGAGCCGGTTGCAGCCGCAGGACTCGCCGCGGCAGAGCGCATCGTCCACCCGGACGAGGAATCTTTTCTTCCCCTTTTTCTCCGGTGAGAGGGCACAGGACTGCTTCAGGATCAGGACCTTGATCCCGGGCTCTGCGATCAGGCGGTTCAGGGTCTCGCGGGTTTCCACCGCGGCGAAGGGGTCGCAGGTGACCACCTTCGTCCCCATCGCCTGGCAGATCGCGGCGATATCGACCTTGAGGGAGGCCTCGCCCATGGCGTTCACGTCGGTCCCCGGATGGGGCTGGAATCCGGTCATTGCGGTTCCGCTGTTGTCGAGGGCGATGAAGGTGAGATCCGCATTCTGGTGGACGGCGTTGATCAGCGCCGGAATGGCCGCGTGATAGAAGGTTGAATCCCCGCAGACGGCGAGCACCGGCTGCTCCATGCCGAACGGTCCCAGTTTGCCGAATCCGGAGGCGATACCCGTCCCCGATCCCATCGAATGGAGCGTCTTGGACGTGTGGAAACCTGCGGCGGGAAAGAGGGAGGCCATCGCATAGCAACCGATGTCCCCGCAGACGAACCCGCCGCGGCTGTCGCGCTGAAGCGCCTCGCGGATGTTCCAGAAGGAGGCCCGGTGGGGGCAGCCCGGGCAGAAGGTCTGCTCCCGCTTCGGTGCGGCGGATGCGAGCCGCCGGAGCTTTTCCGCATACGCCGCGGGAACGGCCGGAGGATCGATCCGCAGGATCCGTCCCACGGCGGTAACGACCAGGTCCGGGTTCAGCTCGCCTGCCATCGGGAGGGTTCCGTCGTTCTTCCCGTAAAAGGTCTTGATCCCGATCTCCCGTGCCTGCTCGGCCGCGAAGATCTTGACCTGCTCTTCGAGAAACGGGAGCACCTCCTCGACGACCAGGACCGCTTCCGCCCTCTGCAAGTGCTTCCTGAGCAGCAGGGGCGGCACGGGGAAGGTCGTCCCGAGCTTCAGGATGCCCACGCGCCCCTGTGCCGAGAGCAGCGACACGGCCTCCCGGCTGTAGAGCGTACAGGCGCTGCTGGTGATGATCAGGAGCTCCGGGGCCTCGGGCCCCTCATAGGTGTTGAACGGACTCGTCTCGAAAAGGGCGACGGCCTTCCGGAGCTTCTCCTGCTGGAGGCGGTGCTTCACGACGACCGGCGTGCTGATCACGGCACCGCAATCGGGATCGGCCGGCGGTCCGTCGCAGCGGAAGCGCGCCTTTTCGCCTGCGGCCGGCAGCACCCCCAGGACCACGTTCCCGCTCGCATGCGACATCCGGGTCACGCTGCGGAGCATGACGATGTTCCGGATCTCCGTCGAAAGGTCGAAGGCCCAGCGGGTCATCTCCTTCGCCTCCTGGAAGTCCGCCGGTTCGAGGAGCGGGATCTCCATCAGCCGCGCGAAATGACGGGACTCGCCCTCATTGACGCTCGAGAGCGCGCCGGGATCGTCGCAGGAGACCATGACCATCCCTCCCCGCGTCCCCGATCCGGTCAGGTGGAGCAGAAAGTCGGAGGCGACGTTGACCCCGTTCTGCTTCATCACGCAGAGGGCGCGAAGACCGGCAAACGAGGCGGCTGCGGCCACCTCCATCGCCACCTTCTCGTTCGTGGACCATTCGACGTAGAGCACGCCCGGCGCGGCAAAACGCGCGAGGGTCTCGATGATTTCCGAGGAAGGGGTGCCGGGGTAGGCGGCCGCGACCTGCACTCCGGCCTCCAGGGCGCCGCGGGCGATCGCCTCGTTCCCCATGAGCAGGAGTTCGTCCCCTTCCCTGTGTTCACGATCCAATGACATCCGGTTCCTCCCTGTTCGCCCGCCGTCCAGGCCGCCGTTTCCCGGGCTTATCCATTTTACGTGAAGACCTGGGCCGATCCGGGCCCGCAGCCTCAGCCCGCCTGGGCGCCGGCGTTGTGACACATCCGCTCTTCCGCCGCCCTCTTCTTCCCCAGCGCGGCTGCCTTCAGCTTTTCCAGATTTCCCTCCGGCACCGGACGGAATTCGAGCACGCCCCGGCTGCGGGCCAGCTCCAACAGATCCATACCCCGCTTCGTCCGGACGAGCACCTGGTTCCACGACCGGGCCGTCTCCCAACCTTCCGGAAGCCGGGCCGACCCCACCGAGAGATCGCTGAATTCCGCCGTCATGTCGGGGCAGGTGTGGCAGGCCTCCCGGACGCAGGGGTTGACCTCGTCGAGGGAGACCCGGACGGTTTCGCTTTCCGTATAAACCTCAAGGGTGTGATATCGGCTGGGCGGGATGTCCATCCCCGTCACCCGGCCGAGATCCACTTTTCCCTTCAGCAGGGCGGTCAGCTTTTGCCAGGAGAGTGCCCAGCCACAGAAGAGCCCGATCACGAGTTTCAGCTTTTCCATGACGGCACCGGCTTCGCGGGAGCCGGGAGACGATGCCGCATCACGGCCCCATTTTCGCATTTTGGCCAGAGCCAGGGCCTGGCACGGGGTCGCGACAACGCCGATCTTCGCCGGATCGCCCCGGCGGATACGGTTGAATTCAGCGATGGTAGGCGAAACGACAAAACGACTCCGCCCCGCATTTCCGGCCGCGGCCGCGTCGGCGACCGTCACGCTGCTGGGGAGAAGCCCCTCCCCCTGCGTCGCCAGAACGGCCGCATCGATGAGCCCCTCCCGGAGGGCGAGCGCCATCAGGGCGGTGACGGTTCCGCCGTGCTGCGCCTGACGCCGGATTCCTTCGTCCACCGCGCGGGTCATGAAAAACCCCTTCACCGCCCCGAGTTCCGGCGTCAGATCGGCTTCATCGTACAGCCCCCTGCGCAGCGCCTCCAGATCCATTGGCGTCCGTGGGCAGACGGCATAGCACTGTCCTTCGGCCAGATCGCAGGCATGCAGAACAACGGTCCGGTCATGATAGACGGCCTGGTAGGGGCAGATCCCGACGCAAGCGCCGCAACCCGTGCAGAGACCGGTCGCGATGACCTCTTTCTCGAGCTCCTTCTGCCCTCCGCGGCCGCTTTCCCGCTTCGCCGGAACCGATTCGCACTCTTGCATGATGCTGCTTTGCCTCCGCCGTTCAGATTTTCCGGGTCGGCGTGTCTCCCGGTAGCGGGCGCATTCTAACACAGGCAGCCGTTTTTATGTCAACCCCAAATCACCCAGAATCGCCGAAATAAGGGGAGAAAATTTTTTCCTTTCTTTTATGCAAGAGACCTGTTGACAAAGGCCGGTTCTTATAATATGAAGGCCCTCCGTGACCGATTTTCCCCAGTAGCTCAGTCGGTAGAGCAGATGGCTGTTAACCATCGGGTCCGTGGTTCGAGTCCGCGCTGGGGAGCCAAAATCAAAAAGGGGTTAGCCGAATGGCGGCTAACCCCTTTGCTTTTTCCGGTGGATCCCGTTTGGGCTTTGTCACTGCTTCGTACCTCGATCCCTGTACTGAAGGACCTTTCTGAACGAAAGATTGACACGCAACGTTCATTAGCGTAAACAATAGCGGCAATCGAAAATTACGGCTTTCCCCATTGAATCCTTGGCGTTATTGCTCCGACATACCATATGCCAACGTCGTCAGCCGCCATTCCGGCGAGAGCCGGAATCTGGAATAAATTCGAGTGGATGCCGGATGACGTCCGGCACGGCGTTTTATCCGTTTGGCTGCAGACCGTGAGGGCGGTCGTCTTTCGATCATGAAAGGGGGATCTGCGGATGAAGAGGCGCCGTAATTTTCTATGTTCTGCCTTCATCATCGTTATCTTGTCACTTTCTGCGGGACATTCCACCGCATACGCCGAGTTGAACGTCTACGACGCTGACAACCAATATCTGGGTGTCCTCTTGGATTACGGCGCTGCCGGCACCTGGCGGTTATACGTACCGGCAATCAATAGAATCATCTCCCTGAGCTATAGCGATAACGATAACGACTATGCCGACCTGTATGGCCCTATTCTTTTTTCGACGTCGGACTGTACGGGCATCCCCTTTTTTCCGCTTCATAGCCGCGATCCGCAACATTTGGTGAAAGACAGGCGCACGAACAAATATTACCTCCCGAGGAATGGCAATGTGACACTGCCGTTCGGTTCAGGGATGATTTACGAGTATGGGGGTCCGACAGTACCAGGAAGCTGTTCGGGAGCAATGGTAAACCTGGACATGAGCGGATATGTCCAATATACCGAGGTGGCCAATCCGCAGATTCCGTTCACCACGCCCGTAAAATTACCGCTTCGATTCGAGTATGCGCCAGCGATCGACATCAACGCCGATGGCAAGACGGGATTGGAAGAGGCCATTTACAGCCTTCAGAAGGCGGCGGCAATCAGATAGAGCCGAACATCCTTTCGGGCGGGTGGATTTGGAGGAATGAGCCATGAAGGTTTTCTTCCACGAACGGTTCCACGACGTGTACACCTCCGACCCGGCGGCGGCACCCGGTCGAATGGCCGCCGTCGTCGCGGCGCTCCAGGGCCGGGTGGAATTCGTGGCGGCTGAGCCAGCCGAAGAGAGAGACATCCTGGCCGTACACGAACCCGCCCACGTCGAGGAGGTGAAGAGCGAGGGGTTGTACGAAATCGCCGCCCTTGCCGCAGGCGGCGCCGTTCAGGCCGCGGAGTCGGGACTTGCCGAGCCGAGCTTCGCCCTGATCCGTCCGCCCGGGCACCACGCTTCGGCCGGGAGCGCCTGGGGCTTCTGTTACTTCAACAACATGGCCATCGCCGTCGACAGACTGCGCCGGAAAGGGGCGATCGCGAACGCCTTCGTCCTCGACTTCGATCTGCACTTCGGGGACGGCACGGTCAACATCCTGGGCGGAAAGGGATACGTGACCATCTTCAACCCCTCGTCCGCGGATCCCCGTGAATATGTGGCGTCCGTCGAGGCGCGCCTGGCCTCAGGTGCGTGGGACATCATCGGCGTGTCAGCGGGCTTCGACCATCACGTCGCCGATTGGGGCGGACTCCTCGCCACGGAAGACTACCGCACCATGGGCCTTCTCGTACGCCGGGCCGCCATCCGGAGCAAGGGCGGCTGCTTCGCCATTCTCGAAGGAGGCTACAACCACCGGGTCCTCGGTGAGAACGTCCTGGCCTTCGTCGAGGGAATGGATGCGGGATAGAGCGGTTGCGGAAGAGGTGAGGCCGGCCGATGGCGGCTCATGAATGCAGTTTTTCGCCGATTGCCATTGATGAGCGGGGCAAGATCTGATATGAACATCCCGCTCTTTGCCAACATTCATGCTTTGAATGAGGACAACTCCGACATCTCTATTTCCACACGGTCATAATGCCGTACTTCTCGCAGCGACTGAGCGTCCTTCCGAGCCAGAGATCCAGGGCTGCAAAACCGTCGGTTATGCAGCCCTTTTCATTGCCCGAACGTTCCGCAACCCATTCCATTTCAGGAGGTAAGAGATCATGAAAGATTGCGTCATCGTATCGGCCTGCCGCACCGCCGTTGGTTCATTCGGCGGATCGCTCCGGGATCTCAACTGTGCGGCCCTCGGCAGCGTGGTCATGAAGGAGGCCGTAAAACGGGCCGGCATCGACGCCGGGATCATCGACGATGTCCGCTTCGGCTGCTGCATGGAGCCCACGGACACCCTGAACGTCACCCGGATCGCCGCCCTGATGGCGGGCATTCCCGAAACCGTGACCGCCGTGACGGTCAACCGGGTCTGCATCTCCGGCATGGAGGCGGTCGTCTCCGGCATGGCGATGATCCAGGCCGGGATGGCGGATGTGATCCTGGCCGGCGGGATGGAGCATATGTCGGGCATCGCCTATTCCGTCCCCAACGCCCGGTGGGGCTGCCGGTTCCAGGACCAGGTGTTCGTGGACGACATCGTGCACGGCCTCCACGCCGGATCGCACCTCCTCCCCGGCCTGGAAAAGGGGCCTGTCAAGGAGGGGGGGGTGGTCGAGCTCTTCCGCGGCAAGCCTTACATCATGGGGGTCACCGCCGAACTGGTCGCCCAAATGTACAACCTCACCCGGGAGGAGATCGACGAGGTCGCGCTCCGGAGCCACAACAACGCCGAGCGGGCCACCAAGGAGGGTGATTTCCGGGCAGAGATCGTTCCGGTGGAGATCCCTCAGAAGAAGGGGAAGCCGCCCTTGATCTTTACGAAGGACGAACATTTCCGCCCCGGCCTGACGGCGGCCGATCTTGCAGCACTTCCTGCCGCTTTCGTTCCGAAGACCGGCAAGGTCACGGCGGGCAACTCCTCGGGCGTGAACGACGGGGCGAGCGCGATGGTCATCATGTCAGCGGAAAAGGCGGCAGAGCTCGGCCTCACCCCCCTCGCCCGGATCAAGGCGATCGGCCGTGGCGGCTGCCACCCCTCGGTCATGGGGCTCAGCCCCGTTCCGGCTGTCCGGAATCTTCTCCAGAGATCGGGGATGAAACTCACCGACTTTGAACTGATCGAGGTGAACGAGGCTTTCGCCGCCCAGTACCTGGGGTGCGAGAGGGAGCTGGGCCTGAACCGCGAATTGACGAACGTCAACGGCTCGGGCGTGGGCCTGGGCCATCCGGTGGGCTCCACGGGCTGCCGGATCATGGTCACCCTCCTCCATGCGATGCGCCAGAGGGGAAAGAGCCTCGGCATGGCAACCCTCTGCGGCGGCGGTGGGGTATCGCTGGCCGCGGTCCTGGAGATCTGCTGAACGCAAGCATCAGGCTGGATGCATGGGGACAGATTTCGAATCTGTCCCCATGCGAATCGTTGAAACGCTCTGCGGATCAGGGAAAGCCTGTTCAGTAGGCCCAGTGGAAGATGCCCTTGCCGATCACGTTCATGACGACGGGTACGCTGTAAATCCAACCGATCGCCGCGACCTTGCCGCGGTTTGTCTTCATCCCGATGACAAGGTTGGCCGCCACGTAGAATTCGAAGTAGCCAAAAAGGAAGATCAGCCAGACGCCGCCGAACGAGAGCTTCCAGAAGGGGTACTCCCAGACGAGGTGGCCGCCGACGTTCAGCAGGCATTCCACGAAAACGCAGAAGACCGAATAGCCGATCGCCCAGAACCAACGGTTCGGAACCCCCAGGATCCTCTCCTCTTTCCTATCCGACAGGGTGTGGTAGAAGATGATCCCGGAGATCGCGAACATGAACATGATCTCGATGTTCCAGCCGATCATGGTTCGCAGGGCCGTGTCGCCCGGGGTCGTCCAGAAGGCGGAATGGTTGGTGAAATGGAAGACCCAGCCGTTCCAGGTCTCGTTGAAGAAGTCCATGCCGAAAACGGTGAGGCCGGCGAAGATGGCGTTCCAGTTCCCCGCCTCCCGGGCCTTCTTCATTTCCGTGACGTAGATGTAGATGACGATGGCCAAAAGCGGGATGACATACCACTTGATCATCGTCAGGTCCAATAGCCCGTTCAGGGCGGCCTGCGAAGCTTGCGTCGGCATCGCTCCCTCCTTTTGCGACAGATTATTTGGAGAATCTCTTCTGAAAATCAGCGTAACTATGCAGGAAATCTGTAATTCCGTCAAGAAACTTCCGGTTCCATTTTTTTCTTGACTTCCCATTTACGGCGCGCTAGGGTGCTTTCCAGTCTTACCGGTCTGACCAATTTTGAGGGACAGATGATTTTCGAAAAGGTGGCTCAGCCACGATTCAAAAAGAAGAGTTCATTCATCGCCGACCAGTTGCTGCGGATGATCAATGCAGGCAGCTACAAGGCGGGAAGCCGGCTCCCCTCGGAGCGTCTGATCAGCGAGCAGATGGGGGTCAGCCGCCCCTCCCTGCGTGAGGCGATCAGCGCCCTCCAGATCGTCGGCGTCCTCGAAAGCCGCCCCGGTGACGGCACCTACGTCTCCGCGCCGACAGCGAGCGAAGATATCACCCGGCAGGCCCTGACGGTCCTGGAGGAGTGCGACAGCCCTTACGAAAACATGCAGGCGCGCAAGGCGGTCGAGATCGGTGCGGCGCAGCTCGCGATCAAGGTCGCGACGGACGCAGACCTCCTCGCCCTCAAGAAGGCCTGGGATGAAAAGTGCGTCCGCGGCCGCAAGGGGGACCTGGAAGAATACCTCCGCTACGGGAAGGAGTTTCACCTCGCTATCGCCCGGGCCACGAAGAACCGCATCATCGAAGGGATCGTCGACAGGCTCCTCGACCTGACCATTCAGCCCCTTTGGATCAACATGCGGCGGCAGTATTTCCAGGAAGACCCATCGAGGATCGAGTTGATGCTGGACATCCACGACCGGATCGTCAAGGCGATCAGCAGCCGGGATACGGAAAAGACGATCCGCGAACTGGAGATTCACTTCGATATCCAGATCGAACAAGTCTACAACCAGAATGACGATAACCATTCAGATTCAAACGACAAATCAAGCGGAATTGAACAGGGCAAAGGGGGTGATCGCGACAGGATGCGTTGAGTCAGGAAGCGGGTATCGGTTTTCCGGAGAACCCATTGAACGGCCGGACGGGCAAGGATGATATCCGCTGCTGCGTACCGGAAAGATTATGGAGGATAGAATGAAGAAACTGTTTAAGTTGTCCGTATTGTTTTTGGTCGTCTTTTTTGTCGCAGTCGGGGCGGCGAACGTATTCGCCGCCGGTCCATACCCGACGAAACCGATTACGCTGATCGTCCATGCCGGTGCCGGCGGGGGCAGCGACATCTTCGCCCGCACCATGTCGGCAGCCTTCGACAAGGACAAGTACCTTCCCCAGCCGATCGTCGTCGAGAATAAGCCGGGTGGAAGCGGCGGCATCGCCTTCGCCTACGTGGCCGGCAAGAAGAAGGACCCCTACTATCTCGTAACCGCGGTCACCAGCTTCCTGACCACCCCCCTGATGGGTCTGACCCCGGTCGGACCCAAGGACTTCACCCCGGTCGCCAATTTCGCGTTCGACGAATACATGCTGATGGTCGGCCCCAGCTCCAAGTATAAGACGGTCAAGGAGATCATCGATTTCGCCAAGGCCAACCCCAAGAAGATCACCGTGGGCGGGACCCAGCTGGGCTCCTCCGACTCGATCTGCGCCTACCTGATCGAGAAGGCGGCCGGCGTCCAGTTCAACTTCATCGTCTTCAACGGCGGCGGAGAGGTCAACGCGGCCCTCCTGGGCGGCCACATCGACATGGCGGTCTCCAACCCCGGCGAGGCTCTGGAGCTCTACAAGGCCGGCAAGGTCAAACTGATCGGTGTTTTCGCAGAAAAGCGGCTGGCCGGCGCGCCGGATGTTCCGACCCTCAAGGAGCAAGGCGTCAACGCCGTGTACGTCCAGAACCGCGGCATCTGCGCACCGGCGGGCATTCCGGCTGACGCCCTGAAGACCCTGGAGGATGCCTTCCTGAAGTACTACAAGTCCGAAACCTTCAAGAAGTACTGCAAGGAAAACATGCTCACCGAAGCGTGGATGGACAGCGCGGCCTTCGGGAAGTTCAACGATGAGTGGAACGCCAAGTATGCCGTCATCCTCAAAGACATGAACCTGATCAAGAAGAAGTAATCGGGTAGCAACGTTCAACCGTGAACGGGGGCGCAGAAACTGCGCCCCCGTTTTTAAAAAAGTATTGACGAGGCAGTATATGAAAAAGGCAGAAATGATCGCCGGAATAGTCCTTCTGGTCCTATCCGGTGCGGTAATCTGGGGAGCATCGGAAATGCCCCCCTCGGCAACCTTTGGACCGGGCGCGGGGTTCCTGCCCTTCTGGCTGGGAATCGTGCTGGCGATTCTGGCGACGATTCTCCTCGCCACGGCCTGGCACCGCCAACCGACCAAGGAAGACAGCAAGCCCGTCTTCCCGGGGAAGCATGCCCTGTTCACCATCGTACTGGTCCTGGTCGGTCTCGGGGTCTACATCGAACTCATCGACATCCTGGGATACATCCTGGACACATTCCTCTTCGTCATCTACCTGGTAAAGGTCGTGGAGCGTCAGAAGTGGCCGCTTTCGCTGGCAGTAGCCGTCTGCACGGCCGCCGGCCTTTTCATCGTCTTCCAGGTCCTGTTGGAAATTATCTTGCCCTCGAATATGTTCGGGTTTTAGTCAGGCGGAGGTATTATCATGGATTTATTCCATAATCTTTTTCTTGGATTTCAGGTCGCCACCTCGATGCAGAATCTCCTCTTCTGCTTCATCGGGGTGCTGATCGGGACCCTCATCGGGGTGCTGCCGGGGATCGGACCGACCACGGGTATCGCCATCCTGATCCCGGTCACTTTCGGGATGAGCGCGACCACGGCCATCATCACCCTGGCCGGGATCTACTACGGGGCGATGTACGGGGGATCGACGACATCGATCCTGATCAACCTGCCCGGGGAGTCCGCCTCGGTCATGACCATGCTGGACGGCTACCAGATGGCCAAAAAAGGAAGGGCCGGACCGGCGCTGGGGATGGCCGCCCTGGCCTCGTTCATCGCCGGCACCTTCGCCATCATCATGCTGACGCTGATCGCCCCGCCGCTCGCGAGCTTCGCGGTCTCCTTCGGACCGCCCGAATACTTCGCCCTGACCTTCATGGGGCTGACGCTGGTCTCGGCGCTGGGCGGGGACAAGCCGCTCAAGGCCTACATCAGCGCCATCATCGGGCTTCTGGTCGCCTGCGTCGGCATCGACGCCATCAGCGGCGTGGCCCGCTTCACCTTCGACAACATGAATCTGCTCGACGGCGTCGGCTTCATCGGAATGGCCATCGGCCTCTTTGCCGTGTCGGAGATCCTGGTGAACCTCGAGGAGGAGATCAAACAGGTTTTCTCGGACGCGAAGCTGGGCTTCATGAGTCTCTTTCCGAATCTCCAGGACTGGAAAGACTCCTTCGGAGCGCTCTGGCGGGGCTCTATCCTCGGATTCTTCATCGGGACCCTTCCCGGCTCCGGCGCTACCCTCTGCTCGTTTATCGCCTACGCGGTGGAGAAGAAGGTGAGCAAGCATCCGGAAAAATTCGGGACCGGCGTCATCGAGGGGGTCGCGGCGCCCGAAGGGGCCAACAACGCGGCTGCGGGCGGCGCGATGGTGCCCCTCCTCACCCTGGGAATCCCTTCCGGTGGAGCGACCGCGATCATGCTGGGAGCCCTGATGATCCACGGCCTGCGGCCCGGCCCCATGCTCTTTTCGAGCAATCCGGAGTTCGTCTGGGGGCTCATCGCCAGCATGTACATCGGCAACGTGTTCCTGATCGTCCTGAACATGCCGCTGATCGGCCTCTGGGTGAAGCTGCTCAAGGTCCCCTACAAGGTATTGATGCCGCTCATCCTGACGATCTCGGCCACGGGCATCTTCGCCACGGACAACAACGTCTTCGACATGTGGGTCATGTTCTTCTTCGGCATCGTCGGGTACGTGATGCGGAAGCTCGATTTCCCGGCTGCGCCGATGGTTCTGGCCCTGGTGATCGGGCGGCTGGTGGAGATGTCCCTGCGCCAGTCCCTGACGATCTCACACGGCTCGATCTCGATCTTCTTCACCCGCCCCATCTCGGCGGTCCTGACAGTTGTCGCGATCATTTCCCTCTTCTCACCGCTTCTGCGTATCCTCTGGGTTCGCTACAGGGCCGGGAGGAAACCCGCAGTGTGAGATAAGGAAAAGGTTTGAAAGAACATATTTTTTAAAGTGCTTCAGAAAATCTTCGTATGAGGTGTCGTTCATGAAAGTCATTGGAATTCATATGGACCGCTGCACAGGCTGCAAAACCTGCGAGCTCTACTGCGGGGCGGAACGGGG